>NZ_JBJJBQ010000010.1:0-133617 GCF_045446075.1 Flavisericum labens
AATAGTATTCGTGTAACATTCGATTAAATTTATAAAATGAAAAAAAATGCTTGTAAATTTTGTGGTAAGACATTGACGGGAAGATCGGATAAGCTGTTTTGTGATTTGCACTGCAAAAGCTCTTACCATTACAGGAGATCTTTGGAAGAAGCACCTCGGTTTTATAATAAGGTAGATAATCAGCTAAAACAGAACAGACGAATCTTAAAGGCCTTTAATAAGGCGGGTAAGGCAACCGTTAGAGCTAAAGTTTTAACGGAGCAGGGGTTTAACCCCAAGTTTTTTACGCATTACTGGAAAAACAATAAAGGAGATATTTACTTGTTCGTATACGAATACGGTTTCATAAAAAGGATGGAGAACGGCAATGAAAAGTACGTTTTGATCCAATGGCAGGATTATATGAATTAAATTTTAATTGATTTGTGTGAAGAAATAAATAATATTGCCTGTTTCCATGTCGTAATGTGGGTATTTACCAAACTGATCATTTGGCAAATTGTTTACCGGAAAATAACGCTTAGTAAGCAATGCCTTAAGTTCTGCGATATCATTTTTGGAAGCAGGTTTGTTCTCCTTTTTTGTTAACAAAGATTTCACACCGTCAGCAGCTAAACTACCTAAAGCGGCATTACCAATACCGGCATAGGACATATTCGGTTTGTTGTCTTTGGACTTTTTTTCTGGTAAATTACCACTGTCTTTTTTCTGGGGCAGGGGTGGTTTGGATGTGCTTTTTAGTGTCCAATACCTGCTTCTACACGAATTGCAGCAAAATTTTTGTACACCACGTCGCTTAGGTATGTAATCATCGCCACAATGCAAGCATATTTCGGTTTTTTTCATTTTTATGCGTAAATTAAACGTTTAATTTACGCATAAATACAAATTTTTAATTTAATGGTCAATTTTAAAAACAGCTTTTAGAATACTGTTTTCAGATTCTTCTGGACTAATAAGGGGTATTTTTTTGGGTTTATCCTTATTTTTTGGAACCGTTGGAGTAGTGGAGTCCACCTTTTTAGGAACCTTGTAAAGCTCGGATTGATTTTCTTTTGAAATGACCTGTTTTAAATCTTTATAATGGCTGTTAATTAAATTTTCCAGATTTAAATTAACTTCGGTTGGTTCTGGTTTTTTAGAACAAAAATGTTCTAGGTATACCTCATGGTGCGCTTTGTAACTATTTTTTTGTAAAGCAAAAAGGCCAAAGGTGTCATTATTTGATGTAATATAATTACCAAGGTTGTTGTTAAGCCAATTCGTGATATAGGCCAATGTTTCTATTTGCTCTAAATATTTTTTAGAAACATAGTCGAATTCGTAAGGTTCCAGCTTAGCTTTTTGCTGCAGCAGATTGAAAATATTTTGTTCTAGAACGGCATTTTTTAAAACTGTTTTGGACCTGTCGTGGTTATCCCGTAAAATTATTGGACCTCTATGGTAATCCAAAACCAAAACGGTATTGTAAAGCTTGTTTTCTTTAAAGAGATCTATTTTTTCCAATGCATGTTTAAATAGTTTGCTATTTGGTATATAGAACACAAAATCAACCCACAGGTTTTTAACGAGCTCTAAATAGTAATCGTGTAAAGCCGTTCTATGCATGTGATGGTTTTAGCATTTCAGAATAATCTTCAGGTAATTCGGCATCGATGTCCCTTAAATATTTTTCAAGGGCCGACATCGTTGAATGGCCGGTAATGAGCATCAGCTTACTTTTGGCCTCAAAAGGTGACGAACCTTTGGCCAAAGCACGATATAGTTTGGTAATATAGGTATGCCTAAAACTGTATAGCCCATAATCTGCACCCAAGTTAAAATGATCTTTCACTACTTTTTTAAATCGTTTGGAAAAGTAGTTGCGTTTATTGATAACGGCGGTGTCCCAATGGCCTCCAATTTTATCGGGAGTGAACAGCATAGCGCCTTTATCCAAATTCGATAAGTCAGGCAGGTCATTCCATAAAATTTCAGGAATAATTTTAGTCTTTACCGGACTGTTTTTAGCTTTGAACTGTATGGTTCGATCGGCAAGATCAATATCCTTTACCTCCAACCGGCAAACCTCAATGGGCCTCAGGAAGTTGTAAGAGATAAATTTTATATATAACAGCAGTATCGGATCTTTTTCTTCGAGGTATTGGAAGATGGCTTCTTGAGTGCCCAAAGAATAGGTTTTGTTTCGCTCCGGTGTAGACTTCAAGACCGGTATTTTCTTTATGAAGTTGGTCTCTGCAATATCGTTGTCTTCCAATACCTGCACAAGGCTGCTCAGGTCGGTGCGGTAATTATTTCTGTTACGTGCACTGGTTCTGTCCAATATGTCATTTAAAAAGGCAGAAACCACTTTTTTATCCAACGAATTAATAGTTTTAATATCAGGATAATTTTCATCCACCCATTTTAAAAACGAATCTGCCCTGTTTTTGTAACCTCTTATTGTGGTCTTGCTGAGTAGTTTCTTTTTTATGTTTAAAGAAAACTCAAAAGCTTCGGTCAGGGCCATGCCTTTGTCTTCCTTAAAGGGTATTTCTTGGTTTTCAACAGGGCTGTTTGGTGTCTCTTTTTTAGAATTGAGTTTGTTGTACAGTGCGGTATTGTCTTCAAATGGATTATAACCAAGTTTAAGGAGTTTTAGTAAAGTTTTTCTATAAATGGTTAATACTTCCATACGTTCTTCTTTGGTTTTATACTTATTGGTTTCACCATAGAAGGGAGTAACACGTTTTAATTTTCCTGTTTCAGGATTTCGAAACGAAAAATAGACGTACCAGCGTTTGCTTAAATTACCGTTGGCCGTGTAGATTTTAGGTATTGAAAAATTCTTTTTTTGGGACAAATCGTATGCAGTTTCGTATTCACTTTCGTATGCAAATGTAAGTATTTGTTTAAATGTAAACATAAAAAAAACGGTTTAGAAAGGCTAAACCGCTTGTTTACATGTAATTGATTTTTGTAGCGAGAGGGGGGCACGATCCCCCGACCTCCGGGTTATGAACTCCAAAATCGTGTTCAATAAAACACGTTTACTGGGGTTCCCAAGCTATATTTTTATGAAATCGTGTTCAAAACCGTGTTCAGGTTGTGTTATAAAATTTAGAAAATTAAACAATAGCAACAAAATGACCAAATAAACAAATTAGTGAAAGTTAAATTTTCACATTTTTAGCGCTATTACTTTGTTCATTTTCTTTTTATTTATTTGTAAGTGTTTTATAATTGAAAACATTTATATTTACTAAATATCTTTATATAATTGTATTAAAATATTTTGATTATTAGTGAAATAGGAGACCATGAAAATTTATTAGAATCCCTTAAAAATGGGGATAAAAATGCTTTTAAATCCATTTTCAATATTTATTACAAACGCTTATGTGTTTTTGCGTTACATTACGTGGACGATCAGTTTGCTGCAGAAGAAATTGTTGAAATAACTCTGCTCAAACTTTGGCAGAAACGCAGTAAAGCCGATAAAATAAAAAATCTGAAATCCTACCTATATACCATGGTTCGCAATGCATCAATCGACCATAACAAAAAAGAGAAGAAATTTGTTCGATTGGAGATTGAAAAACACGATTCGGTTTCACAAAAAAATCAGTTTATAATTGAAGAGGAAACTCACGCTATATTGTTCCAAGCATTAGAGAAATTGCCAGAAAAATGTAGAAAAGTTTTCGAATTGTCATGTTTAGATGGTATAAAATATAAAGATATCGCAGAAGATCTTCAAATAAGTTTGAATACTGTTAAATCCCAACGAGCACGGGCCATTGAACTCTTAAAAAAGGAGTTGAAATATCACCCTTTATTTCAAATTTTACTTGCTACTTTTTAAAAAAGTTAATTTTTTTCCACCCTAAATGGGTTTTTTTAAGTCATATTAGTAAAGCAACAGTAGTTTAATTGTTTTTTTGACAAATACTAGATGAAAAAATTGAGATATTGGTAAATCTGAATTTTTTAAAATATACCAGACTAATGAATCAAAACACCCTTTCTGAATACCAAATAGCAGAACTTATATACAAGTCTATCGCAAAAGTTATAACTACGGAAGAGCAAACTCTTTTGGATAATTGGTTGAGCGAAGAAAGTAATCTGGCTTTATACGAGAAAATCACTAACAAGGAAAATATTCAAGATAAGTTTGCAATATACAAGCAAATTGAAACCGATCGGGTTTATAAAAATATTGAAAATAAAATATCAAAAAGTGATAAGCAGTTTAAAGAAGCCAGGTTTTATAATGTACTTAAATATGCCGCAGTTTTTTTGATTTTTTTGGGGCTAGGTTATCTTTATTACACGGGATATTTTAGCAACGATTCCAATGTGCTGGTGATGCCAAATGAAAGCATAACGTTGCAATTAGAAAATGGTGCTACCAAAATAATAAAAGAGAATAGTTCTTCTAAGATTTTGGATGCCAATGGGAATGTTGTTGGTGAACAAGATGGAACCCAGATTGTTTATAGTAATGAGACCAAAGGAGAGCGTTTAGTTTATAATACATTAAAGGTTCCTTATGGAAAACGATTTGAGGTTAAGCTATCCGATGGGAGTTCGGTGCATTTAAACGCCGGAACATCACTTAAGTATCCTGTTAAATTTTTAAAAGGACATAAGCGGGAGGTGTTTTTAAAAGGTGAAGCCTTTTTTGACATTGCAAAGGATGAAAGCCACCCTTTTTTAGTAAATACAGACGCATTGGGTGTTGAGGTTTTGGGTACACAATTTAATTTTTCAAGCTACCCAGAAGACTTAGAAACCGATGTTGTTTTGGTTGAGGGGTCCGTTAATTTATTCGCTATTGAGGATAAGGGCAACAGTGTAACGCTAGAACCTGGATTTAAGGGGAGTTACAATAAAAAAGAAACTGAACATATTTCTACAAGGCAGGTTATAACCAGTATTTATACTTCATGGATTGACGGTGAGTTGGTGTTTAGAAACATTACTTTTGCTAACATCCTTAAAAAATTAGAAAGACATTTCAACGTTGAAATTATCAATAGAAACGCAGAGTTGTCAAATGAAAAATTCAATGCCAGTTTCAGAAATGAGCCAATAGAAAAAATATTGGAATATTTTAAAATCACCTATAACATAGATTACTCGATCAGCGAAAATAAAATTTTAATCAACTAACTAAACTAAATAACAATCAGCCTATGATTTAGCTACATAAAAAAACAACCAAACCAAAAAACATCTTTCGCTCCTTTATTTATTACTGCGAGCAAAAAAAACCGGAAAATGGTGACGCATTTCCCGGCCATTTAAAGGTGTTATTAAAACTAAACCAATAACCACAATTAAACTCTTAAAAGTATGAAAAAACTTCTTGATAAGAAAAGAAGCCATCATTCTTCACCGTTAAAACTCGATTTAAAGATGAAGTTAAGTGCATTATTTATTTTTGTTGTGTTCTTTACCCTACACGCAAACACCTCGTATTCACAAAAAGCGAAAATATCTTTAAGCTTAAATAATGTTACCGTTGGCGAACTTATAGATGAGATTGAAAGCTCCAGTGAATTTAGATTTGTTTACAAAATAAAAGACGTAAACCTAAAAAGGAATGTTTCAATAAAAGTTGAAAAAGAATCTATCAACACCATTTTAAATGAGGTGTTTTCAACAACAGATACAGCTTACAATATTGTTGATCGACAAGTATTTTTGTTGAAGAAATCAGAAGATGACAGTTTAAAAAAGGCTGAAAGCTCCAGTACTACAGCCACGCTGCAAACTTGGGCGGTAAAAGGTTCCGTTGTCGATGATTTAGGTCAACCTTTGCCAGGAGCTAATATTCTTGAAAAAGATACAACTAACGGAACACAAACAGACTTCGATGGAAATTTTAGTTTAAATGTTTTAGATAAGAACGCTGTTCTTGTAATATCATATATAGGGTATCTTACTCAAGAGGTTTCTGTTAATGGTCAACCTAATTTAAGTGTAAAGTTGCGAGAGGACACTGCAGCATTAGATGAAGTTGTTGTTATTGGTTACGGTACGCTTAAAAAAGCTTTGGTTACCGGTGCCAGTGTACAGGTGAGCGGTGAAAATATTGAAAAAATGAATACTGCAAATGCTATTCAGGCTCTTCAAGGCCAGTCACCCGGTGTGCAAATTACGTCTACTTCAGGCCAACCGGGAGAGAGCTTAAATGTTGTAATTAGAGGTGTGGGTTCTACCTCAGGAAGTAACCCTTTATACGTCGTTGATGGTATTTTAACCGGAGACATTTCGTATTTGAACAATGCCGATGTAGAATCCATTTCTATTCTAAAAGATGCGGCATCAGCCGCTATTTATGGTTCCCAGGCATCAAATGGTGTGATTTTGGTTACCACAAAAAAAGGAAAAAAGGGTCAAGCTGCCCAAATAACGTTCGACCAGTTTTATGGACTTCAGTCTGTGACGCGAAAAGTAGACTTGCTTAATGCTACTGAGTATGCCACTATGATTAATGAAGCGGCAATGAATTCAGGAAGAAATCCATACTTAACCAATGCCGAAATAGCAGAATTGGGTGAAGGCACCACTTGGATGGACGAAATGTTTGTAGATAATGCGGCCACAAAAAATTATTCTTTAGGTGTCACCGGAGGATCAGAAGCCTCAGTGTATTCATCTTCTTTATCATACTTTGGTCAAGAAGGAGTAGTTGGAGGTAAGGATTTATCAAATTACGAACGTTATAATTTTAGGTTTAATTCCGAGCATAAGCTTTATAAGGATGTCGTAACTTTTGGTGAAAACCTAAGTTTTGCATACATTAAAAAAAATGGTATTGGAGTAGGCAACCAATACAATAACTCATTAAGGAGCGCATTTAGGGTAAGCCCACTATTGCAAATGTACGATGAGAACGGAAATTTTTATAACACTACAGGTGATAGTGAACCATGGTTAGCAGGCAGTGCAAACCCCTATGCGGAAATGTTGTTTAACAACCAAAATGAAAGTAATGACCAAAAATTATTAGGTAATATCTATTTGCAAATAGAGCCAATTAAAGGTTTGACCTTCAAAACTACTTTAGGTTTGGATTACTATGCGGGCGAAGGGCATTCCTATGGTCCAATATATGAGCTGTCTATTTATTCAAATAGAATTCAGGACAATACAAACCAAAGCATGAACAAAGGAAAAACTTTGACATGGGATAACCTATTAACTTATAAGTTTGAAATAGATGAAAGGCACAATTTTGAAACTATGGTTGGTTCATCTTCTATAAACTTTGATGGCACTTATATTAGTGGAAATAATGTGGATAATGTGTTTGTAGGACTAGGTACTGCTTGGTTGGACAATACTACGAACCTAGAAGGCGCGCCTTTAATGAGTATTGGAGGAGGAAAATCTGAAAACAAAAGGATGTCTTATTTTGGTAGATTAAATTATAACTTCAATGAAAAATATTTAATAAACGCTACGTTTAGAGCAGATGGTTCTTCAAATTTCCACCCTGATAACCAATGGGGCTATTTTCCCTCAGTTTCTTTAGGTTGGATAGCAACCAATGAAGATTTCTTAGGAAGTTCAAATGCTATTAATTTCTTCAAGTTAAGAGGTAGTTGGGGACAAGTAGGAAATCAAAATGTTGATGCTTTTCAATTTTTAGCGCCCATTCAAACTTCTACAACAAATTATAATTTTGGGAATGAAGAAGGTGTATTAACCCCAGGAGCATATCCTAATAGGTTGGCTAATCCTGATTTAGCCTGGGAAACTTCAGAACAAACCAACATTGGTTTTGATGCCAGATTATTTAACAATACCTTAAACGTTAATTTTGATTGGTATAAAAAAACTAATAAAGATTGGCTGATAGTAGCACCTATTTTGGCTACAGCCGGAGCCGATGCCCCTTTTATTAATGGCGGTAATGTGGAAAACACCGGTGTAGAATTAGCCTTGAATTACAATAATAACTTTGGTGACTTTTATTATAATTTAGCGGTTAACGGAGCTTACAATCAAAATGAAGTGGGTAAAATACCAACCGGAGATGGTATAATTCATGGTGAAACTAACCAATTGTTTGATAATGCGCCAGAATTTTATCGTGCACAAGATGGCTTCCCATTATGGTATTTTTGGGGATATGAAACAGCAGGTGTTTTCCAGAATCAACAAGAAATTGATGATTATGGAGTTCAGCCAAATGCAGCACCTGGAGACATTATTTACCGAGATGTAAATGGTGATGGAAGCATAAGTGATGCTGATAAAAAAATGATAGGTGATCCCAATCCAGATTTAACTTATGGTTTTTCTATTTCTGCAAGCTATAAAGCATTAGATTTCTCTGTATCTGCAAATGGTGTAGCAGGAAACCAGTTGGTGCAGTCCTACAGAAATCCTGGAGCTTTAGGAAATTATACTTCGGCAATTTTAAACCGTTGGACAGGTGAAGGGTCATCAAACACCATTCCTCGAGTAACGGAAGATGGAAGGAATTTTGCCCAGTTTTCAGATTTATATGTTCAAGATGGCGATTTTTTAAGAATTAATAATGTAACTCTTGGATTAGATTTAGCAAAACTAAACACTGGTAAAGCGTTTTTTGCTCGCGAATTCAGGGTTTATGTATCGGCATTAAACTTATTCACATTTACCAAATATGATGGTATGGATCCGGAGGTTGGTTTTGGAACAGGTGAGGGAACTGCGTCTGGTGTAGATATAGGGTATTACCCTAGACCTAGAACCTTAATGATGGGCTTAAACGTTAAACTTTAAAAAATACAGAAAATGAAAAATACATATTTATATATTTTATGTTTAGGGTTATTGACTCTAGGGTCTTGTAGCTTAGAAACAGAGCCTTTAACGCAAGTAACAGATTCTAATTTCTATTCAACTACCGATGATGCTTTTAGCGCATTAGTTGGTTGTTATGACGGATTGCAAATAGCCACAGGAGGTATTGGAGGTTTATCTTTTCCTGTCGCAAGTGAAGTTTTGTCTGATGATTGTTTTGGAGGCGTAGGAAATGCAGATGGTTTTGGTTTTCAAGCTGTAGATGAGTTTGATAAAAGCCGCTCACCTGCTGATGTTGATTTATTTAACTACAACTGGGTAACCTATTATAAAGCATTATATCGATGCAATGTTTTTTTATCGAAATTGGATCAGATTGATTGGGGCGGTGATGATGAATTAAGAAACACATACGAGTCTGAAACTAGGTTTATAAGAGCTTATCTTTATTTTGAAATGGCAAGATTATGGGGTAATGTTCCATTGCTAACTGAGCCAACTTCTGAAAATGTTCCACAAGCCTCACCAGAGGAGTTATATGCGGTAATTGCACAGGATTTAGCTTTTGCTTCAGATAATCTACCATCTGTAGCTTACAGTTCAGTTGAAAGTGGGCGCGTTACTAAATGGGCGGCAAAAGCCTTATTAGCGCGGGTTTACTTGTTTTACACGGGGTATTATGGTGCTTCTGATTTAGCAGGAATAATTAATCAAGTACAAGCTTTAGGGCATTTGGAAGATGTTATAAATTTAAGTGGTCATGGATTGGTTGATGATTACGCAACACTTTGGCCTGCTGCGTCTATAGAAAACTATGTTGGAGAAAATAACAAAGAAGTGGTTTTTGGAATTAAATACACATACACTAGTGATTATAATGGAAACACAGATGGAAACCATTGGATGGTTATGTTTGGTATGAGAGAGTTTACATCTTACCCATACGGAAATGGATGGGGTGTTACTGTTAACCCAAAATTATGGGATGCATTTGATGAGAATGATACCAGAAGAACAGCATCGATAATTTCGATTGATGATGAAGAAATTCCTTTTGATAAAATTGAAAATCAACGTGAATATACTGGATATTATAATAAAAAGTATTCTCCAATGTCTGATGAAGATGGAAACAGTGCGGTAACTGCTTTTGGGGTTACGGATTTTCAAATTAATCAATTCCAAGATTATGTTGTTATGAGGTATGCAGATGTTTTATTAATGGCAGCAGAGTTAGGCAGTCCAAATGCACAATCTTATTTTGACCAAGTAAGACAACGCGCTTACCAATCTAACTTTTCATCGATTACAGTTTCTCAAGAAAATATAATGGTTGAGCGCCATTTAGAATTTGCTTTAGAAGGTGTAAGGTATTGGGATTTATTACGACAAGGCATAAGTACAGCAGCATCAACTATTGCTGAAACTACAGAATTGTTAAGTGGAGGGGTTGCTGATACAAAAACTATCACTGCTGAAAAGATTCAGGCAACTAACGGGTTGCAACAAATACCAAATACTCAAATTACATTGTCGGATAACGTATTGAAACAAAATGCGGGTTGGTAATTATAACTAAACTAAATTTTAAACCATGAAAAAAATAAGAATATTAATCGCATCATTTTTGATGCTGGGAATAGCTTTCTTTGTACCATCGTGCAACCCAGAAACAGGAGCTTTAGGAGAGCTTCCAGATAAGTCAGAAATTCAGTTTGAGATAAAACAAGATTTTACTGTTGACCCAGGTGGAAACACGGTAATTATGACAAACCAAACACCCGGTGTCACTTTAACTTGGGACTATGGTACTGGGAAATCCAACAAAGCTATTGAAACTGTTAAATACGCTTTTAAAGGTGATTACACTATAAATATCGCAGCGGTAACAAAAGGAGGTATTGTAGAGCTAGACCCTGTTACTATAACAGTTACAGATGATAACTTAAGTTATGTTGACGATCCACTTTGGAATCTCCTTTCAGGCGGTGTGGGCAATTCAAAAACATGGGTGCTCGATTTAGATGCAGAAGGCGTTTCTAAGTATTTTAATGGTCCAATGTATTTTTACGGTACGGATAACGCTTGGCTAGAAGGTGGTGACGAAGGTTGTTATGGAACAGATTGTTGGAACTGGAGTCCAGATTGGAAAGGAAATGAATGGATAGCAACCCAAGGTGATTACGGAAGCATGACGTTTAGTTTAGATGGTGGGCCATTTTTAACCACAAATCATCTAATGATTCCTAGCTACGGCGAAGAATCTGGAACCTATTTTTTAGATGCTGATGCCAAAACACTTTCAACATCAGACGCAACTATTTTACATACTAATGAGAATGACGCCTGTGTAGATGATTGGAGAAATATGAAGGTGTTTTCAATTACTGAAAACACCTTGCAATTAGGAGTTTTAAGAAAGGAAAGCTGCGATGGTTTTGCCACATTAGTATTTAATTTTATTACTAAGGAGTACAGTGATAATTGGGTGCCAGAAGATTTGCCAGACCCAGACCCACCAATTGATTTAGATGGTGAAACCGTTGATGATTTATTATCTACAACAACTACAACAAGCAAAACGTGGTATATGAGTCCAGATAGTCCTTTTGATTGGACCGATTTAGACGGAAACCTGTTAAATGGTTGGCAAACTGTTGAAGATTATGAAGCCGCAGGTTGGCCAGGTTATACTTCTGCCGATCAAGCTTCGGTTATTGAAAATAAAATAACATTTTCAAATGACGGTACGGTTACGACAATAGATAGTAATGGTACAGAAATGGCGGGAAGTTATTCAACCAGTACTGATGGAACCAATATTATTACATTTACTGATATCACGCCATATTTCCCT
Source organism: Flavisericum labens (assembly GCF_045446075.1). NCBI lineage: Bacteria > Pseudomonadati > Bacteroidota > Flavobacteriia > Flavobacteriales > Flavobacteriaceae > Flavisericum > Flavisericum labens. The sequence continues at coordinate 11,645 of NZ_JBJJBQ010000010.1, forward strand.
ATCGGTGGCTCTTGGGCAACCGTGGGTACAACTTCTCTAAATCAGTGGAAAATTGTTAAAACTGCAAAAACTGATGGAATAGTTACCGATATCTGGTTTGGTAAACGCGATGAAACTGGCAAAAATGAATATATGGTTTTCCATTTTGTTCTTGATGATAACTCATCTAATGCCGGTGGAGGCGAAGAAGAAGGTACAGAAGTGGCTGTCGATAACTCAAAAATAGCATATGGCGATTTGGAAGGAAATGGTAATTTCAGAATTGAATTCTTCAATGAGTTCGGATCTACATTTGCTGATCCACCAATCAATCCTGAGGATATAGCATTTGGAGATAGTATGGAAATTACCTTCACACTTTCGGGCATAAGCTTGACGAGTGGAGCTGTCGGTAGCTATACTGCAGATTATCAGTTTGCTTCTGATGGATGGGGTTTTCAATATTGGGGAGAAGGCACTAAAAATACTGGAGATACTACAATAACCGGTGATGGTACTTATACCGTTACATTTACTCCAGGTACAGATGTTTCTGGTCCAATTGTATTCACCATTGATATTTTTGGTTTGGGTGCAGATATTGAAGATATCTCGGCCGTTACAACTACAATTGAAAGTATAGTTATTAAATAAAAGTTGAGTTAAAACCACTGTGTTATCGGCACAGTGGTTTTTAAATTTCAGTTTTTAGTCCACATTTAAAATTTTCTTTCTATTAAATAGGATGGGGTTTAAAACGATAACAATCGTTAATTATCTCGCCTATAAGGGGATTTTAATGCCAAAAAGTAACAACCGAAAAAGTAAAAAAAGACTATATATGTTTATTTACAAACTAAGATTTAATGCATTATTTCTGCAAGCTGCTTTGCTGTTATTGGCAAATAGTGCGTGGGCTCAAATTCAAAATACAAATGTTTTAAATGAACCGCCAGACATTAGTAAAGATTTTGAGGATTACAGAAACACATATTATTTAGCTGATGAATTAGCTTCCTTTAATCCTGAAACAGGGGAGGGAACCATTAAATACCTCAGACATAATTATGCGACTCGTCAGGCATTTAATAATATGTTAAGCAAGTTGGCGCCTTCAGAAGCTAATGAATTTCCAACAACCGAATATGCAGTTTCGCCAGAACTACCGTTTTCAATTGACTTTGTTTCGGACAGAACCTTACGCATAAAAGCCACATCCGGTCCTCAGTTTAGAAATGAACAATCCTCTTTAATGTTGGTTGATGGCGTGGCGAAATACGCCAGAAATTTATGGTCGTATTCCAAAGTGGACAATGGCCATAAATACACCAGTAGCAAGGGTTCGGTGGTCATAACAGAAAAGCCATGGCATATTTATATTTACGATGCTCAAGGGAAGTTATTGACCAGCACGTTGCATCTAGATGATGTAAAAAGCACATATACACCAGTAACACCGTTTTCATTTGTAAGGCGTGCTGAGGATTACTCAAGAAGTATGGGTGTTGTTTTTTCCATGTCGCCCGAAGAAAAAATATTCGGATGCGGTGAGTCGTTTACCCAATTTAATAAGCGCGGACAAAAAGTGGTGTTATGGACCGATGATGCCAATGGGGTGCAAAACGAAACCATGTACAAACCCATTCCATTTTACATGAGCAGTCGTGGTTATGGCGTATTTATGCACCATTCAACACCAATTACGGTCGATTTTGGTAAATATTTTAATGGCGCAAATTCAATGATGATTGGTGATGACGAAGCCGATTTGTTCGTTTTCATTGGAGAACCAAAAGATGTTTTAGATCAATACACGGACCTCACGGGAAAACCAGACATGCCACCACTTTGGTCATTTGGATTTTGGATGAGCCGTATCACTTATTTTTCTGAAGATGAAGGAAGAAACATTGCAAAAAACTTAAGAAAGCATAAAATACCCAGTGATGTCATTCACTTTGATACCGGCTGGTTTGAAACCGATTGGAGGTGCGATTACGAGTTCTCAAAAAATCGATTCGACAATCCTGAAAAAATGATTGCCGATATGAAAGACGAGGGCTTTAACGTGTGTTTATGGCAATTACCATATTTTACGCCGAAAAATACTTTGTTTGATGAAATTGTTGAAAAAGGATTGGTAGTAAAAGACCAAAAAGGTAACATACCCTATGAAGATGCTACTTTAGATTTTACTAATCCTGAAACGGTGGCTTGGTATCAAGATAAAATAGGAAGTTTGCTAAAACAAGGTGTTGGTGTTATAAAAGTAGATTTTGGTGAAGCAGCACCAGCGTCAGGAATTTACAGTAATGGCAGAACAGGGTTTTATGAGCATAATTTGTTTCCGTTGCGTTATAATAAGACGGTTGCCGATATAACAAAAAAGATAACTGGCGAAAGCATTATTTGGGCACGAAGCACTTGGGCCGGCAGTCAACGTTACCCATTACATTGGGGTGGTGATGCCGCAACTACCAATACGGCAATGGCAGCAACGTTACGCGGGGGGCTGTCATTAGGCCTATCTGGGTTCTCATTTTGGAGTCACGATGTGGGCGGATTTACCACCAAAGCTCCCGAAGATCTATATAGAAGATGGACACCTTTTGGTATGTTAACATCTCATGTGCGCAGCCATGGGGAGCCACCAACAGAACCTTGGGAATACAGTGAAGAATTTTTGGAAGGTTTTCGAGCTGCCGATAATATGCGATACAGATTAATGCCATACATCTACGCACAAGCAAAACATGCTTCAGAAAATGGCTTGCCCATGCTTAGAGCATTATTTGTTGAATATCCAAACGACCCTGGGTCTTGGTTAGTTGATGACCAGTATTTATTTGGTTCGGATATGCTGGTGGCACCATTGTTTGAAAATGTTGCCGAACGGAGTGTTTATCTTCCGGAAGGTAAATGGATAGATTATCAAACAGGAAAAGTTTACGAAAAAGGTTGGCAAACAATTCAAGTGGGCGACATCCCAATTATTGCACTGGTTAGAAATGGCGCGGTAATTCCACATATAAAATTAGCGCAATCCACAAAAAACATGGATTGGAGTAACATTGAACTTAAGGTTTATGTTTCTAATACCAATGAAGCAAAGGGAAAATTATTTTTACCAAGTGATTCCAATTTATATGAATTGACTTTAGATAGACAAGGTCAAAATTTCGTCCTAAAAAACAATCCGGTTTCGAAAAAAACAAGATTCAAAATCACAAAATAAAGAGAACAAAATGTATAAACAGTTTTTAGTGACTTTCTTTGCGGCCATGAGTTTTTCTTGTGCCCAAAAGGAAAAAATAGATAGTTACAAGCTTACATCGCCAGATACTAAAAATAAGATTGTTTTTAAACTGGAAAAGGGCGTTCCTACTTATGAAGTGGGACATAACGAGAAAAATGTATTAAACACCTCGAAACTTGGTTTTGTTTTCAAGGAAAACGATTCGCTATGCAACAACTTTGAAGTTATAAGTGCCGAAGAAACCGCTTTTGATGAAACATGGGAACAAGTGTGGGGCGAAAAGCATAATATTCGTAATCATTATAATCAACTTTCGGTAACGCTTCAGGAAAAATCAGGTTCTAAAAGAAAAATTGAAATCCAATTTAGAGCCTTTAATGATGGTATTGCTTTGAGGTATATCTACCCAAATCAAGGCCAGAGCGATTTGGTAATCATGGACGAACTAACCTCATTCAATGTCGCTAACGATGGCGATACTTGGTGGATTCCTGCATACAAAACCAATCGCTACGAACATTTATACACAAAATCCAGATTAAGCACGATTGATACGGTACATACACCATTAACCATAAAAAGTGATAATGGATTATACCTGAGTTTCCATGAAGCCAATTTAAAGGACTATGCCAGCTATACCGTGGCACATAACGAGGGAACGCATTTTGATTTAGACCTTATGCCATGGAGTGATGGCGACAAAGTAAAAACAAATGGTAGCTTTACAACCCCGTGGCGCACCATTCAAATAGGAGAAAGACCAGGTGATTTAATTGAGTCGTATTTGGTTTTAAACTTAAACGACCCTAACAAAATAGAAGACACGAGTTGGATAGAAACCTACAAATACCTTGGTGTTTGGTGGGGTATGCACATTTCAAAATACACCTTTTGGGAAGGGCCAAAGCACGGAGCGAGCACCAAAATTTCAAAAGAATATATTGATGCTTCAAAAAAACTGGGTATTCATCATTTGTTGATTGAGGGTTGGAATAAAGGATGGACACCGGCCTGGTATGAAAACAAAATGCACGAGTTTAGTTTCACGGAATCAACCGATGATTTTGATTTAAAAGAAGTAACCGATTATGCTAAATCGAATGACGTAAAAATTATTGGATATCATGAAACAGGTTCAAACATCATCAATTACAGAAAACAAATGGATGAGGGGATGAAACTATATCACGATATGGGCATCAATGATATAAAAATTGGGCAAGTGGGCGATATGCTGAATATGACCGAATGGCATGGTAGCCAGTTTGGGGTTCAATATTATAGAGATGTTTTGGAAAAAGCTGCCAAATATAAATTAACAGTCAATTTCCACGAACCGATTAAGGATACCGGCGAGCGTAGAACCTACCCCAACATGATGGCGCGAGAAGGTGCTCGAGGACAAGAGTACAATGCCTGGAGCGAAGGCAACCCGCCAAACCACACTACAACTTTACCGTTTACGAGAATGTTGTCCGGACCTATGGATTTTACACCGGGTGTTATTGACGTATTGGAAACAAAAGGGTTTAATAACCGACGGGTTCATACTACGGCAACAAAACAATTGGCACTTTATGTAACCTTATATTCACCCATTCAGATGTTGGCCGATTTACCTGAAAATTATATCGATAAACCAGAGTTTCAATTCTTGGCCGATGTACCCACCGATTGGGAAGATACAAAAATTTTAAATGCCGAAATAGGAAAATACATAACTACGGTGCGTAAGGATTTAAAATCAGACGACTGGTATTTGGGCAGTATGACCGATGAAGACGCTCGAAATTTAGATATCGATTTATCCTTTTTGGATGAAGGAACATTCGAAGCCCAAATTTATGCCGATGCCGAGGGCACAGATTTAAATAACAATCCTTCAAAAGTGGCTATTTCCAAAAAGCAGGTTTCGGCTTCAGACAAAATGACATTAAAATTACCCTCTGGTGGCGGAACAGCTATTCGCTTCAAAAAAATAAAAAACTAAAACGAACTAAAAATGAAAACCAAATTTTTATACATACTTACCTTGGTGGTTACTGTTCAAATAACCTCTTGTAGGGAAAACAAAGCGGTTGAGGTCGCCACGGAAAAAATGATTTCAAAGGAATATGAAGGGAAGCCCATAACCCATGAATATGATGAGAAAATCGATAGCCTTATTGCAGAAATGACCATTGAAGAAAAATCGGGAATGTTACATGGTAATAGCATGTTTGCTACAAAAGCCGTGGGGCGTTTGGGCATTCCTGAATTAACCATGGCCGATGGGCCTTTGGGAGTTCGCGAAGAAATTTCTCTTGATTCTTGGGCTGCCGCTGGATGGGACAACGACTTTGCTACCTATTACCCCGCTGGTGGCGGTTTGGCTGCGACGTGGAATACCGAGCTTTCGTATTTATTCGGAACCAGTGTGGGCGAAGAAGCTATTGCGCGTGATAAAGATGTGTTGCTGTCGCCAGCCATTAATATCATCCGTACACCACTTGGAGGAAGAACTTACGAGTATTTTACCGAAGACCCATTTCTAAACAAAAAAATCACTGTGCCATTTATTGTGGGCGTTCAGGAAAACGATGTGGCGGTTTGCGTAAAACACTATGCCGCCAATAACCAAGAAACCAACAGAGACTTTGTTGATGTTCAAATTGACGAACGCACCCTTCGCGAAATTTATTTGCCAGCCTTTAAAGCGGCTGTTACTGAAGCCAATGCCTATAGCTTTATGGGGGCTTACAACAAATTTAGAGGCGAATATCTCTGTGAAAATAAATACATGCTTACCGATGTTTTGAGAGATGAGTGGGGATTTAATGGTATTGTAATCTCAGATTGGGCGGCTGTTCACGATACTAAAAAATCCATTGAAAGTGGCTTGGATGTTGAAATGGGAACGCCAAAACCGTTTAACGAATTCTTTTATGCCGGCAGCTTGATTGAAAAGGTAAAAGCGGGTGAAATAGCTGAAGCTGATGTCGATAAGGCCGTTAAACGCATATTGCAATTGATGTTTACTTTAAAAAGTATAGACGATAAAGGTCGTGCCAAGGGAAGCATCAATACCGAAGACCATTTTCAAGATGCTTACAAAATAGCGGCAGAGTCTGTGGTACTTCTAAAAAATGAAAAGGGGCAGTTGCCGTTAAACACCGATAATATAAAAAGCATTGCCGTAATAGGTAATAATGCTAAAAAGAAAAATGCATTGGGCGGATTTGGTGCTGGGGTAAAAACTAAGCGAGAGGTAACACCCTTGGAAGGTTTACAAAATAGACTGCCTGAAACCGTAACAATCAATTATGCCGAAGGCTATTTAGAGCGCTATTCCAACGATGAAAAAGCCAAACTTGGAGACATTACTTTAAACGGGCCGGTTACCATTGATGAACTGGAGCCAGAAATGCTTGAGGAAGCCATCGAGGCAGCTAAAAATTCTGATGTAGCTATTGTGTTTGCAGGGTCTAATAGAGATTACGAAACGGAAGCTTCAGACAGAGCGAGCTTAAAATTACCATTTGGGCAAGAAGAGTTAATACAAAAAGTATTGGAAGTTAATCCCAATACTATTGTGGTTATGATTGCAGGGGCGCCTTTTGATATTCAGGAGGTCAGTGAAAAATCTTCGGCTTTAATTTGGAGTTGGTTTAATGGTTCTGAAGGCGGTAATGCTTTGGCTGATGTTATTTTAGGAAAGATTAATCCTTCTGGAAAATTACCATGGACGATGCCCAAAAAACTGGAAGATTCGCCGGCACATGCCACCTATAGTTTCCCCGGAGATAAAAACGTAACATATACCGAGGGTATTTTAGTTGGTTACCGATGGTTCGATACTAAAAATGTTGAGCCGCTTTATCCATTTGGTTACGGATTATCGTACACCAATTTTGAATTTTCAGACCTAAAAACGGTTAAAGAAAATTATGATGCTGATGAAACCATAGAAGTGTCCTTCAACATAAAAAATTCAGGAAGTATGGACGGTAAAGAAGTGGCGCAACTTTATGTTTCAGACCCCGAGTCGTATGTTGAAAAAGCCGCTAAAGAACTTAAAGGATTCAAAAAGGTTGAGGTTAAAAGTGGCAATTCCAAACAGGTCACCATTAATTTGCCGGTAAGCGAATTGGCCTATTACAATGAGGTTAAAAAAGAGTGGTTAGTAGAGTCTGGTATTTATAATATTAAAATTGGAAATTCTTCCAGAAATATTCTAGGCGAAGTTTCTGTTCAAATTAATTAAAATGAAAAAAATGAAAAAATTCAAGAGTAAACTCATATTAGCCTTTTTGTTCCTTTTTGTTCAAATAGGTATGTATTCATGCAGTTCAGACACCACAAATGATGAACCCGAAGAAGAGGAAGAAGAAGTAGCGAAAACATTGACTGCCGATAAATCTTCTATAAATTTTGATAGCACCGAGGGCACACTGGAAATTACCATCTCCACAAATGTGGACACATGGGTAATAAGTACTTCGGGTACCAGTTGGTTGTCTTTAAGTGAATCTTCGGGTAGTGCTGGAACCACATCGGTTTCGGTTACAGCCGAAGCCAACACAAGCATTAATGACAGAACATCAACAATTACCATTAATGCCAATGCGGTGGATGCCGTAAAAGTTCAAGTAACGCAAGAAGGCGTAAATTCAACCAATGGTATTTATCCGGATTATAACCTAAATCCATTACCGGCCGATATGACTGGTATGAGTAGCACTGCTACAGAAATTGCTTCGAAAATATCACTGGGGTGGAACATTGGAAACACCTTGGAAGCTACAGGAGGGGAAACGGCTTGGGGAAATCCTAAGGTTACCAAAGATTTGATTGATTTTGTAAAAGCCAGTGGTTTTGATGCTATTCGAATCCCATGTGCTTGGGACCAATATTTGGCAGATGCCGATAATGCTAAACTTCAAGAAAGTTGGTTGAACCGTGTAAAAGAAGTTGTTCAGTACTGTGTGAATAATGATATGTATGTTTTACTGAACATTCATTGGGACAACGGATGGCTGGAAAACAACATTAATGAAGCCAGTAAAGTGCAAGTCAATGCCAAACAAAAAGCTTATTGGGAACAAATTGCTACCCACTTACGCGATTTTGATGAGCATTTGCTATTTGCCAGTGCTAATGAACCGGCGGTTGAAGATGCCGCTCAAATGGCTGTTTTAAACAGTTATCACCAAACCTTTATTGATGCTGTAAGGGCTACGGGCGGTAAAAATGCTTACCGTACTTTAGTTGTGCAAGGGCCATCTACCGATATTGAAAAAACGAATAATTTAATGACCACTTTGCCAACCGATACGGCTGAAAACAGAATGATGGTAGAAGTACATTATTACACGCCTTGGCAATTTGCCGGACTAACCGAGGATGCCTCTTGGGGTAAAATGTATTACTATTGGGGTAATGGGTATCATTCGGCATCCGATACCGAACGCAATGCCACATGGGGAGAAGAAGCAGATTTACAAAATTATTTCGCTTTGATGAAAACCCAGTTTGTAGATGAAGGAATTCCGGTTGTTTTAGGTGAATTTGGAGCCATTCGTCGAACAAGCTTAACTGGAGACGCCTTGCAACTTCATTTAGATTCAAGGGCATATTATTTAAAATCGGTTGTAAAAGAAGCGAAAGCCAATGGGTTACTTCCATTTTACTGGGACGAAGGCAGTTTGGGCAATAATGGCTTTGGAATTATAGAAAGAAGCAACAATAGCGTTTTTGATACACAAGCATTAAATGCGTTAATAGATGGTTTGAATGAGTAAAATATGATTAATAGTTATTTAGTTTGAGTTAGTTTTTTAAGATTCTGGTCTGTTTCACTATAGGCAAGAATCTTTTTTTATTTTATGACAACTGAATTATATTGATAACCAAAGCAGTACATTTATATTAATGAAAAATCTATTTTTAAAGTTAGTTTGGTGTTTCCTCGTAACACTAAGTGTTAGTGCGCAAGACGCATCCAAATATTTTCCAAAAGAAGATTTAATGTCCATTGGGATATATTATTATCCCGAGCATTGGGACAAAAACGATTGGGAACGCGATGTTAAAAACATTTCAGAAATAGGTTTTGAGTTCATCCATTTAGCTGAATTTGCATGGATAAATTTAGAACCACAAGAAGGTGTTTATGATTTTAATTGGCTTGATGAGGTTATTGGTTTAGCTGAAAAGTATAAGTTGAAAGTCATTCTTGGAACACCAACTGCGATTGCTCCCGTTTGGTTAGGTATAAAACATCCCGAAATTTATGCAATGGGCTCCAACTATTTACGGGCGGAACATGGAACACGCGCGCAACAATCGTTATGCAATGAAACTTGGAGAGATTTTTCAAAAAAAATCATAACAAAGTTAGGTGAACGTTACGGTCAAAACTCCACAGTGATTGGCTGGCAATTGGATAACGAACCCGAAGCTAAAGAAGATTACAGTCCATCATCACAAAAAGCCTTTCAAAAGTGGCTTCAAAAAAAACATAAAACAATTGAAGGGTTAAATCATGCTTGGGGCAATGCATTTTGGAGTCAGACGTATTCTAATTTCAATCAAATAAAAATCCATAACGCCAATCATGTGGGGTGGTGGGGAACCAACCCGCACGCTTTATTGGATTTTAAACGGTATTCTGCCGATACGCAAGCCGGTTTTTTAGATTTTCAAGCTGAAATACTTCGGCCGCTAATTTCAAAAAAACAATATATAACCACCAATTATACGGCAACAACCTATGGAGCAGACCCACAACGAACCGATAAATTGGATTTCAATGCGTTTACCTCTTACCCTAATAAAGGGCAGGCTAATATAGGTGAAAATGGTTTTCGCTTAGGCGACCCGAAAGAATTATCGTTTGCATTAAGCTACTTTAAACAACCTGAAAATGTTTCAGGAATTATGGAACTGCAACCAGGGTTTGTTAATTGGGGGAATATTAATCCGTTGCTACAACCAGGGGCTTTGCGTATGTGGCTGTATCATTGTTTTGGTGGTGATTTATCGTTTGCATGTTCTTATAGATACCGACAAATAAATTACAGTGCAGAGCAATATCACAGTGGTATTACAACATTAGATGGTGTAATATTATCGCAAGGCGGTAAGGACTATAAACAGGTTATTGAAGAAATGAAAGAGTTAAGGGCAGCCTATAACCCCAATGCCAAAATGCCTTCAGAATTAAAAAAACGAAAAACAGCTTTATTATGGAGTCATGATAATTGGTGGGGGTTGTCTCGCCAAAAGCAAACAAGTCAATGGAATACATTAGGCTTTTTTCAGAAGTATTTAGAAATTGTAAAATCGTTTGGGGCTCCTGCGCAAATAATCAATGAAACTGACAATTTGAACGATTACCATGTGGTTGTTATTCCCGCTTTCGAAATGGTTGATAACGCACTTATAAAAAAATGGGAAGATTATGTAAAACAGGGCGGAAACTTGGTGTTAACCGTTAGAACGGGAGTAAAAGACCGAAACGGACATTTATTTCAATCGGCTTATGCAGAAAAAATTTATCCTCTTATTGATGCCAAAATTGAGTATTTCGACCATTTATTACCGCATACTAATGGCACCATTGAAAGCTCAGGGAACACTTATTATTGGAACAATTGGGCCGATTTAGTTGAAGCCAATCACGAAGAAAACGTTTTGGCTACTTACACCAATCAATTCTATACCGGTAAAGCAGCCGTGGTAATCAACAAGATTGGAAAAGGAACTGTAACCTATATTGGTGTTGATACTGACGATGCTGACTTAGAAAAATATATTCTTAAGGCAGTATATAGTAATGCCAACATTTCAACAGAAAATTATCCTGAAGGCGTATATGTGCAGTGGCGCGATGGGTTTTGGGTTGCTGTAAATTATTCGTCAAAAGCATATTCATTAGAATTATCTAACAAAGCCGAAATTCTTATCGGAACAAAAATGGTAGAATCAGGTGGTGTAACTATATGGAAATAATCCAATAAGTTATGAAAGACAACAAAAACACATTAAACTCTTTAGTTATATGTACAAGGAGTTGGTTATTGGTTAAATTGTTTTTTAGCATTCAATTTCTTTTAGTCTTTTTTATAACTAGCACATTGTTTGCACAAAGTGCAATGATTAATGTTTCAGGAAGAAATACTATATCGCTTAACGGCAAATGGTATATCGTTATTGACCCAATGGAAAAAGGCGATTGGTTAAAAGTTTGGGAAGATAAAAAACCAGAAAATAAAACAGATTTTATAGAATATTCGTTTGATGAGGGTCCTGTTATTAATGTCCCAGGAGATTTCAATACACAATTACCAGAACTGGTATATTACGAAGGTACCGTGTGGTATAAAAAGGGTTTTAAGTATCAGTTGAATAAAAGCAAACGCTTATTTCTTCATTTTGGAGCCGTTAATTATAAGGCAACAGTTTATGTAAACGGAAAATTAGTAGGAATCCATGAAGGTGGGTTTACACCGTTTCAATTTGAAATCACTAATTATCTAAGCGCATCGGAAAACACTGTTATTGTTAAAGCAAATAACCAAAGACATGAAGAAGATATTCCAAGTAAGGGATTCGATTGGTTTAATTATGGAGGTATCACAAGAGATGTCTATTTGGTAGAAACGCCAAATTCTTTTATCGAAGATTATTTTATACAGTTAAAAAAAGATTCTTTTGATGAGGTTTTAGGATGGATAAAATTAGAAGGGGTTACTGCTTCAAAAAAAGTAAAATTGAGCATTCCAGAATTAAAAATAAATGTCAATACCAAAACAGATGATAATGGATTGGCTATAATAAAATTTAAGTCAAAATTTGAACTTTGGAGTCCAGAAAACCCAAAATTATATCAAGTTTTAATTCAAAGTGAGAGTGATACAATTCAGGATGAAATAGGTTTTAGAACCATTGCCACAAACGGCACAAAAATCAAGCTTAATGGAGAATCTTTATTTTTAAAAGGAGTTAATATTCTTGAAGAAATGCCAACACGAGCAGCAAAAGCTTATTCAGAAGAAGATGCAAAAACACTATTAAATTGGGCAAAAGAATTAGGTTGCAATATGGTTCGTTTGGCTCATTATCCTCATAGTGAATATATGGTTAAACTAGCCGAAAAAATGGGGTTAATGGTTTGGGAAGAACTTCCAATCTATCAACATATTCAATTTTCAAATAAAAAAGTGGAAGAAAAAATGGGTATTATGCTCAAAGAAATGGTTAAACGAGATAAAAACCGATGTGGCGTGATTATTTGGAGTCTGTCAAACGAAACCTATCATTTTACACCAAATAGAGACAGTGCCTTAATAAAACTATCAAAACAATGTAAAGTTTTGGATTCAACCCGATTAACAACAACAGTTATATCTACACAAGAATATAAAAATAACACATTCAATCTTTGGGATTCTTTGTATAATTATTTTGATGTTATTTCTGTAAATGAGTATGTGGGATGGTACGTTCCGTGGCAAGGTTCACCCGAAAATACCCAATGGGAATTTGTAAATAGTGACAAACCAGTAATTATTTCTGAATTTGGCGGAGAAGCACTTTATGGAAACACCAAGTTACCTAAAGATGCTGCATCAAGCTGGTCTGAAGAGTATCAAGAGCAAATTTACAAGGACCAAATTAAAATGTTTAAAACCACTCCAAATTTAGCTGGAGTATGCCCTTGGATTTTGTTCGATTATAGGTCTTTATCAAGAATGCACCCTATTTATCAAAAAGGATGGAACAGGAAAGGCTTGCTTTCTGAAAAAGGAGAAAAAAAGAAAGCTTGGTACATTATGAATGCATATTATCAAAATTTAAAAAACTAAACAAATGAACCTTTTAAAAAAGACGACCTTTTTATTAGTGTTATGTTTTATAACAAGTTGTTTACAAAACAAAAAAGCAGTAACATATGAACCAAATTGGGAATCGTTAGCTAAATATGATGAAGCTGCCGAATGGTTTAAAGATGCTAAATTCGGAATTTATGCCCATTGGGGTGTCATGTCGGTTCCGGCGTTTGCCAACGACTGGTATGCCCGAAATATGCATATTGAAGGTAGTTATGAGTATAAACATCATATGGAAACTTATGGAGACCCGTCAGAATTTGGGTATCACGATTTTGTGCCGATGTTTAAGGCTGAACATTTTGATGCAGATGAATGGGCAGAATTATTCGAAAAATCAGGGGCTAAATTTGCTGGGTTGGTAGCTGAACATCACGATGGTTGGTCGAACTGGGGTAGTGAAATTAATCCTTGGAACGCCGTTGATATGGGGCCAAAGCGCGATGTATATGGCGAATTGGCAAAGGCTATTCATAAAAAAAATATGAAATTAGTGGCATCGTTCCATATCGCTAGAAACCATCAAATTTTTAAAGAAGAGCCTAGAAAATGGTTGAATGATACATCATATTTTCCGTATAACCCTAAAATGGCGACAGCCTCGGAAGACCCAAAATTGGCTAAAATGTACGGTAATATTTCCAAAGAAAAATTCAGCAACGATTGGTTGGGGCAACTAAAAGAAGTGATTGATAATTACGGTCCAGATTTAATTTATTTCGATAGCCAAACACAAAAAGTACCCGAATCGTACAGAAAGGAATTTGCGGCTTATTATTTTAACAATGCCGTTGTTAAAAACAAGCAAGTCGTTTTTACACATAAAGAAGGCGAATTTCCAAAATCGGTGAGTTTGGAAGATTTTGAAAAAGGCAGAATGAACAGAATCACAAAAGACTTTTGGTTAACAGACGAAACTGTATCTGTAGGTAGTTGGAGTTATACCAATACTTTAGGACTTAAAACTCCGGCCGAAATTATTCATGTGCTGGTTGATGTGGTTAGTAAAAATGGGGCTTTAATGCTTAATGTTTCCCCAAAGGCCAATGGTATTATCCCACAAAACCAACAAGATATTCTTTTGGAAATAGGTGAGTGGTTAAACGTCAACGGAGAAGCCATTTATGGCTCGCGTCCATGGATGGTTTTTGGTGAAGGGCCAACAAAACAGGAAAAGTCAGGAATGTTTTTAGATAAAATTACCTACACCCCTCAAGATGTGCGTTACACCAAGAAGGGAAATACTATTTATGCTACTATTTTGGGTTGGCCAGGGAATGATGTGGAAATTACCCTGAACTCCTTTACCGAGGAAGTTTTGGGTGAAGACATACCAAGTATTAAAAATCTTTCTATTTTAGGCTACAATGAAAATATCGAATTTAACCAAACGAGCGAAGGTTTGAAATTTATAACTCCAGCTAAAGAAATTGATAACAAAGCATTCATCGTTAAAATTCAAACCCATTAAACTTATGAAAATTATCGTATCACTACTATTTTTATGTTTAAGCATTATTTGCCATGCACATGTTGAATTGCCAAAACTGTTTTCAGATGGTATGGTGTTGCAACGCAATAAACCCATTCCTGTTTGGGGCTGGGCAAAACCTAATGAAAAAATAACGGTTTCTTTTAAAAATCAAAAACTAAAAACCAAAGCGGATAAAACTGGGAAATGGAAGGTTGTTCTAAAAGCAGAAAAAGCTGGCGGACCCTTTTCAATGAACGTACAAGGAAAAAATAATATTGTTTTAGATGATGTTTTAATTGGTGAAGTTTGGATTTGTAGTGGGCAATCCAACATGGAATGGCCGGTAAGTCAATCCGATAATTTTGAAGCCGAAAGGAACGACAGCGATTATCCTAATATTCGCCATTTTCTGTTAGAAAAGGATATGGCTGGGAAACCTAAAGAAAAATTGAAAGAAGGAAATTGGGAAGTTTGTAGCAATAATACGGTAGGCCAATTTACGGCTGTCGGCTACTTTTTTGCGAAACAGTTATATGAGAAACTTGAAATTCCCGTAGGAATAATTAATACCTCTTGGGGCGGAACCTGTGTTGAAACTTGGACCAGTAAACAAGCTTTTGAAAATAACGATGAGTTTAAAAGTATGATTGCTGAAATGCCAAATATTGATATCGATTCATTGCAAAGTATTCAAATAAATCAAATCGCTAAGCGAATTGAGCGTATGCAGGGGGATAAAATAGATGTTTCTAATGAAAATTATTTTATGGATTTAGGTTTTAACGATTCAAAATGGCCAGAAATGTATGCCCCTAAATTATGGGAAAACCAAGAATTGGGAGAATTAGATGGTACTGTTTGGATGCGTAAATCGTTTATGGTTTTAAAAGAAGATGCTGGTAAAAAAGCCGTTTTAGAATTGGCAAAAATCGACGACCAAGACACCACTTATGTTAATGGAGTTGCTGTAGGCACCACAAAACGATACGATGAAAAACGTGTTTATCAAATAGACGAAAATATTTTAAAAGAGGGAAAAAATACTATTGCCATTAAAATATTTGATTATGCCGGCGGTGGTGGTATTTGGGGGAATGCAGTAGATTTGCAACTTTCAATAGGTGATACAGTAATCCCTTTAGCTGGAGATTGGAAATTTCAAGTCGTGGACTTTAAAAGTTCACTTTCACCCAATAGTTACCCTTCTTTATTATATAATGCCATGGTAAATCCATTGATTCCTTATGCCTTTCAGGGTGTCATTTGGTATCAAGGCGAAGCCAATGTCAATAGAGCAGAACAGTACAAAAAAGCATTTCCTTTAATGATTAAGTATTGGAGGAACCAATGGAATCAGGGTGATTTTCCATTTTACTTTGTGCAGCTATCCACTTTTGATGAGTTTGGAGGAAACAGTAACAAAGGAAGTAAATGGGCCGAATTACGGGAAGCTCAAAGTTATACCTTGCAAACCGTTAAAAATGCAGGAATGGCCGTAACAATAGATATTGGAAACCCCAAGGATATCCATCCAACAAATAAGCAAGATGTCGGCAGTCGATTGGCAGCAATCGCTCTGAATAAAGTTTATAAAAAGGATAATGTTTATAGTGGACCAACTTATGAATCAATGGCTATTCAAAATAATAAAGTGGTTTTGACTTTTGACAGTATTGGTAGTGGATTAACGACTCCCAATAAATATGGATATTTAAAGGGGTTTGAAGTTGCTGGTGAAGACAAAGTGTTTCATTATGTGAAAGCTGTTATAAAAGGCGATAAAGTTATTATTTCGTGCAAAGCTGTTAAAACCCCAAAAGCTGTTCGATATGGTTGGGCTGATGACGCTGGTGATTGTAATCTTTATAACAACGAAGGTTTTCCTGCATCACCGTTTAGAACGGATCGATGGGATAAATTAACTTCAGGTGAAATCTATAAGTTTTAGGATAATATTATTTTTTTAATTGTACAGGTAATAACTTTGTTTTAGACATCAACAGTTCTCCAAGATCTATTCTTTTTAGGTTTCTAAAGGGGTTAAATAAACCAAAGCTACCCATATACTTAATTGGTATTGTTGTTGTAAATAATAAAATGTCTTCTAAAATTTATTTCATTTGTTTTATAGGGTATATCAGAACACTCATATTCGAATAATGGCTTTAGACCAAGTTCATTAAAGAATTGTTTAATAGTATAAGATTCATCCAGTTCTTTAATAGTCTTAATTTGCCACAATAATGCTACCGATGCGCTTCTCATTAAGGAGGCATACCAAACATTTTCATTTAATTGTAATCTGGTGGTATAATGATTCACTGTATTTCTATAAATACTATCTGTTAACGCGTGGTGAATCTGTCTTTCAAATGATAGTGAATCAATTCTATTAAACCAAGGAAATCTATTGACATATTCTTCATTTTTTCTTAATGAGAATTCTAAGGCTTTACTTTCCCAAAATCTATGTTATCAATAAGGCTTTTAACATATTTAATATCTGGAATCAATTTTTGATATTGTTTTGGTAACTGTTTCTCTGAAGTAATGGTTTCAACAAGTCGGTCATCCAAAAATTTAATGGTACGTGTGCCAAAGGGATTGTTAATTAAATTAGGAGTTTCAAAAATCATCTTATGAGTCACCTTATTTTGGTTTAAAAGCGTTTGGATTGAATCTATCTCGTAACCTTATTTTAAGAACTTATTGCTTTCTTTTATATTAGTTTCTAACTCATTTTCAAGCAATGAAAAAACACTTTCTATATCGTTATTGATTTTGCGTTTTTCATTAAAATTATTTAGCTGCAATGCTATTAGAATTCCAATAACTAAAAGTATAATTTCTCCAAAAGCATATTTAATGTACTTTCCAGTTTTTCCTTCTGAAAGTAAGTTTTGCCTAATTTTTCTAAAGAATTTTATCATTGGTTAGCGGTTGGTCATAATTCTGACTAACAGTAAATTTAGTTATTTTTTGTTCTTATCCTTTTATTCATAGTCGATTAACCTAATTTTTATCTCTTTTTTTTATAAAAAATCTCAAAATTTTAGTGTTATCTGGAGAAATTAATCTCAGTTTTCCGTGATGTGGGGAATGAAGCACAACGTTGTTGTGTATGGTTAGTTGCGTGTTTAAGCAACTAATTTAGTAAACAAAAACGAGCGCGAGAAAATTCCGAAGGAATTTTCCAAATAAGCACTTGCCAAAGCAATTAATTATACACGGTGTTACCACAAGTTTTTTATTCGGTTCGTTGTTCAAATTCAGTCCAATATTTTTTACTTAATTCGGATAGTTGCTCAAAAGTCATTTCGGTCAATGATTGGTCATAAATTTTTATTCCTTTACAATCGAAATTTAAACTTCCTCCTATTAAGGCTGTTTTCGGTTGTTCAATTTCTACGTCGACTTGATATTTTCCGTTTTCGATTTTACAAGTGAAAATATTGTATTCCAATTGTCTGATTTTTTCTAAATCCGATATGTTTTTTCGAGGGAACCCTTTGTCAGACCAAGGTTCGAACTCCAATTCAGTCGGTTCAATTAGGTCAAGGTAAAAAGACTCAAATTCTGGGTTAATCATCTCCGATAAATAGTAACAATCGATTTTTAATTTCAGTCCGTTTGAGTGATTTTTAAATCCGCAAATTGTTCCATCGTGAAAGATTGAAAAAGTCTGTCTGATATTTTCTTTATCGATTGTCATTAAATTTGTGGTAACGGTTGGATAAACGCAATTGCGTTTATCCACATTATATTTATTTAAATATAAATATTATTCCTACAAATAAAACGGTTTTTATAAAATTAAACTATTTTGAGCCTTATATTTTGGAGTCTTACAAATAAATGTAAACCACCTCTTCAGTTTCTACATCGTAAAACGGGCGTCTTCCAAAATTATCATTTGGCATATTTTTGATAGGTAAGTACCGTGTTCCAGAAATAAAAGCCTTTAATTCCTGGATGTCTTTTTTGGTGGCCGATTTGGATTGTATTGGGGTTAGTAATGCCTTTCCTGCTTCATAAGCAACCATACCAACCACTGTTTCACCAACGCCTGTAAACTTCATTGTTTCCTTTTTAGTTATGTTTTCGGGTTTCTCATTTACCGCTGGTAGTTTGTCATTGGTTAGGGCTGGGGTGCTGGGTTTTGTCTTTCTGGCGTGATATGCCTTATTCCTGCAGCTGTTACTGCAATACTTCTGCACACGCCGTCTTTTGGGTTCAAATTCTTTAAAACAATAGGTACAGGTATAAAATCTACTTTCCATAATTTAGCGTAAAATAAACGTTTGTTTGACGTATAATTGAATATTTAACCGTTGATTTTCTGTTTTTCGGTGACATTTGTAACCTTATTTAGGGCCTATATTAAAAACCGATTCCAATAAAAAGGCATCCGCATCGGCATTACTGATTATCTGAGGTTTTTTAGGTTTTATATTATTATTTTTGGGTTTAAGCGTTTCGTTAGAAGTCTTTCCATTTTGATTAAAATGCATTGATCTATCTTGAAAAGGGCTCCCAGTTACAAAACCAAAAAACTTGGTCTTGATTTCTGTATGGTGCTTTAAAAAGGCACCAGATTGTAGCTTAAATAACTCGCTAATGTTCCCAGGTACACCATTGATGTATTTAGCTAAGTGAACAGACATTAAACAGGTTAGGTTCATATGGATATCCAGATGCTCCCAATACCTTGTCATTAAAAACTGAAATTGACTTTCTCCCAACTTCGATTGTGCGTCAATCAATAAAAAGACGTTTTCTTCAAAGACATTACATTTAGTCGATATTTCAAGTCTTTTAAACTGCGCCTCATTTGCTGTAAGCTCACCTTTTCGGTTCATGAACACCACGGTATTTGTAGCCTCTATGGGGATTAAATCTTTAAACTCGGTCTGTTGGAAATCCTTGTATAAGTATTCGGGTATATAAAAAATATATGATCTGATAAGATTGTCCCTAACGGTCTTAAAAATCTCGTTCATGTGCTATTTCAATAAGTGTGAATAATCATCTGCAACAGCGGCATCGATACTGCGTAAATACTTTTCTAAAGCATCCATGGTAGAATGCCCCGAAATCTGCATAATCCTGCTTTTTGCCTCGTGGGGCGGGTATTGTTTTATCAGCGACTGATATAGTTTAGTAATGAATGTATGTCTGAAGCTGTAAAGCCCATAGTTTTCGCCAAGTCCAAAATGGTCTTTGACCACTTTCTTAAAGCGTTTGGAAAAGTAATTTCTCTTATTGTTCTCTTCCGTGTCCCAGGCACCGCCCAATTTTTCAGGAGTAAACAAAAAACTATCGGGATCCAGTTTGCTTAGATCCGGAAGCTCGTTTAACAGCATGTCAGGGATGCGCTTTACCTCAAGGGCACTGTTCTTTGACTTATATTGAAGCAACCCCTCTTTAACATTGATGTCCTTAACTTTTAACCGACAGACTTCTACAGGCCTTAAAAAGTTGTATGAAATGAACTGAATAAAAAGGAGTAGGACGGGGTCTTCCTTTTTTAAATAGTTGAAAATTTTGGTCTGTACAGCTTGGGAATAAGTTTTGTGGCGTTCTGGCTTTGTTCTCAGTGCTTTAATTTTCTTAACAGGGTTTGCACTGATAACATCGTTATCTGCCATGGCCTGCAGTAAAGAACTTAAATTGGTTCTTCTGTTATTATAGTTTCTGGCACTGGTGTTGGAAAGTACCTGGTTGAGGTACTGTTGGATTAAAGGCTTGTCGACCTGTTCAATGGTAGTTGCTTTAGAGTGGTTTTCTTTTATCCAGTCGATAAATTTATACGCATGGAACTTATAATCTTTTAAAGTTCGCTCACTGACAACATTGGTTTTTAGGTGTAAGCTCAGATCGAAAGCTTCTTTTAGGGACTTGCCATTAGGTTGGATTGCTGTGGTTTCATTATTAGAGGTTTCGACTGCAACCGGTTTAGGATTTTGAGGTACTTCAGAACTGGAAGTAGTTTTAACCCTGGTACCGGCCTTTTCTTTTTCGAACAAATGTTCGTTATTTTCAAAAGGACTGTAGCCTTTTTTGAGAAGAATGAGCAGTCTTTTTCTATAAACCGTTAAAACAGCCAATCGGTCTTCCTTTTTTTTATGGGTATTGGCAATCCCATAAATATTTTTCATACGCTCTAGTTTTCCTGTTTCAGGATTTCGGAACGAAAAATAGACGTACCAACGTTTACTTAAATCACCGTTGGCCGTGTAGATTTTTGGGGATGAAAATTGGGGCTTTTTACTCAAATCGTGTTCTAAATCGTGTGCAAAAACGTGTTCACTTCTGTGTTCAAATGTAAGAAAATCATTTAATAAAGACATAAAAAAAACGGTTTGGAAAACCTAAACCGTTTGTTTTGAAATGATTACATTATGTAGCGAGAGGGGGGCACGATCCCCCGACCTCCGGGTTATGAATTCTGAATCAATTGTATCTATATGGTTTTAAATGTGTTTAAAATCAATTGATTATGAGTATTTTGTGTTTTTTGTGGATGATAAAAATTCAATAAAAATCATGAAAAAACACCAAATGTTGTACCTATGTTGTACCTGAATTTTGTATCTTTATACTAATAAAAACAAGAGCTATGTCAACAATACAGGCAGTTTTGAGACGAAAACCAAACAGCGCAGGTTTGTTTCCTCTAGCCATTCGTCTTACCAAAGATAGGAAATCTTCTTATTTATACACAGGTCAGTATATTGATGAAAAATATTGGGACAGTAAGCATAGTAAAGTAAAAAAATCTCATCCCAATTCTAAGCGATTAAACAATTTGCTACTTAAAAAGCTTTCAGAAGCGAATGACACCTTATTGGATAGTGATAGTAGTCGTGTAGACCAATCTGTAAGTAAAATAAAAAAGACAATAGTAGGAGAAGATAAAAAAGAGTTTTTTGAGATAAGTACAATATTCCTCGGTAATCTCTTAAAGCGTAAAAAGTTCAATCAACATTACAATCAAAGTAAGAGAATTGAGATTTTTAAAAACTTTATTGGTCGTTCAGAATTATCTTTTACTGATTTAGATTTCACATTGCTAAAAGGATTTGAAGCACATCTTCTATATGAAAGAAAGGTTTCACCACGGACAGCCGTTAATTATCTCATGCTTATTCGTACAATCTACAATTTTGCCCGTAAGGAATTTAATGTAAACGATAATAACTATCCGTTTGGTAAGGGTAAAATTCAGATTAAATTTCCTGAAACAGAAAAAATAGGTTTGAATAAAAAAGAAGTTCAACAATTAGAAAATGCTGAAGGTATAACCCAAGCTCAGCAACATGCTGTCCATGTTTGGTTGGTTAGCTTTTATTTTGCAGGTGTCAGAGTAGGGGATGTTCTTAAACTTAAATGGTCTGACTTTAAAGATGGTCGCTTATATTATCGTATGGGTAAAAACCAAAAACTTGTTTCTTTGGCTGTCCCAGAGAAAGCACAGATAATATTAAATTCTTACGAAGAGGAAAAAGGAAATAAGAATGGTTTGGTTTTTCCATTTCTAAAAGGCACTAATTTAAAAAATGAGAAAGAGGTTGCAACCAGAGTTAAAACAATAACAAGAAACCTTAATCGACGATTAGCAATAGTGGCAGAAAAACTTAAAATCGATAAGAAGTTATCTATGCATATTGCTCGACACAGCTTTGGTAATATTTCAGGAGACAAAATTCCAATACAGATGTTGCAAAAGCTTTATCGTCATTCTTCCATAACAACTACGATAAACTATCAGCAAAACTTCATGCACAAAGAGACGGATGATGCGTTGGATTCAGTTATTAATTTTTAAAACAAAAAGAATGAGAAAGTTTTCTAAAGAAGAAATAGAAAAAATATTTAATGACGCTCCTAAAATAGCACCAGAATTAATTGATGAGATTTATGAGGTTTTAGAAAAAGATGGGGTTGAAGCAGTTAATACTTTATTTGATACAAAAGGCACTTTCAATCCAAACTTCGAGAACAAACAAGCTGTTATAGACTTTATATCTATAATGAAGAAGTTCTCACAACTTAAATTAACCCCAAAAGAGGAAGCTGTTTTAAATATGAGAGTAAGTAAGAATTAAGAGAAGTCAGTTTCTAAATTTTTACGATATTAGCTTTATGCAAGTTGTCTGTTTACAAGAAGAAGCATTTTATAAACTTTTTGACAAGGTGGTTGAACATCTTGAACAAAAACGTACTAAGGAGACACCATTTAAGTGGATTGATGGTGAAGAGGCTATGAAATTGCTGAATATTTCATCTAAAACTACTTTGCAAAAATTAAGGGATGAAGGGAAAATTCGTTTTTCCCAACCTCAAAAGAGAATTATTCTTTATGACCGTAATTCAATAGATGATTATTTAGAGGGTCATGCTCGTGATACTTTTTAAGCTATGGAAGAACAAACGAAAGTAGATAAGGATTATATAGAAGCTTTTAATCAGGGCTATGAGGTAGCTAAAGAACTTGGACTAAAACCAGAAGATATTGATGGTATTAATGCAGGAAAAAATAGAATGCAGGCAATGAAAGATGGCATGCAGCAATATTCTAAAGAACTAACTCAAGAAAAGAATAAAGATATTATCCCTCCGTTTGATATGGATAGTATTGATAATTCTTATATCGATTTGGAGCCTACAAAAAACGATAAGGATAAAGATATTGATTTAGAACTTTGACCAATATAGGTGGTTTTATAATGCATAAAATTTAAAATGAGCCGATTAATTTTGTTAATCGGCTCATTTTTTATGTCAGTACACTATATCATTTTAATAGGTCATACTGCCTACATGACAAAAATAGATCTGTTTAAAATTTCTGAAATCGAACTCACCTATAAGCGAAAGGTGAGAGCAAGTGACCGTCCGAAAGTATCATGTTCAAAAGACGGTTATGAGTTGTTTCGTGAAAATTGGGATGATATGACGATTAACTTGCAAGAAGAATTTAAGCTCATGTTACTTGACCGTAATAATCACTGCATGGGTATAATCCCTATTTCTAAAGGAGGAGTATCAGGGACATTCGTTGACCCAAAACTGGTGTTTGCGTCTGCTTTAAAGGCACGTTCTTGTTCTCTCATACTAGGGCATAATCATCCATCGGGAAACATAAGCCCAAGTGAAGCGGATAAACGTCTTACTGAAAAACTTGTGCAAGGGGGTGAATATTTAGATTTACCTATTCTTGATCATATCATTATCACAGACGAAACCTATGCTTCATTTGCAGATTTAGGTTTAATGTAGCGGTCTTCCAGAAAAGTACGTTTCAAAAAAATCTTTTTGTTTCCTTACTGCCACAGAAATAGGTGTGCCGTCATTCATCGTTACTATTCCCGTCTTTTTGTTATACGCTTTCATTTGCTTGGTATTAATCAAATAGGATTTATGCACTCTATAAAAATGACTTTCTTCTAATAGTTCAGTACAATATTTTAATGTTTTGGAAATCAAAATCTTTCTTTCATCAGTTAAAAAGAAATCAGCATAATTACTTTCTGATTTTATATATAAAATGTGTTTTGACTCTACTTTAAAAGCACCTGACGATGTGGGTAGATGAATGCATTTATAGCCGTTGGGATTATTAAAGTTATGTTCAAGGCTTTTTAAGCGTTCCAGATGTTCTTGCTGGGTTATCTTATCCTCAACTCGTGATAGAGCATCCTTAAAATCATCTGCATTAATTGGTTTCAATAAATAATGCAGGGCACTAAACTTAAAGGCTTTAGCAGCATATTTGTTATAAGCCGTGGTAAATATTACATCAAAATTTATAGTGGGTGTAAATGCGTTAAGATAATCGAAGCCTGTTTTAGAACCTAAAACAACATCCAAAAACACAAGGTTGGGCTGTGTCTTTTTGGTCAAAGCGATAGCTTCTTCTAAGGTTTTTGCTGTGCCACAAATAGTATAATCGCTATATGGTTTTAAATGGTCTGCTAACGCATTAATTGCGTGTTGCTCGTCATCGATTATCAAGGCTTTTATCATGGGCTAAAATTCTAAAGACAAAGGTATTTGTATTATGACACGAACGCCTTGCTCTTTTTCAATAATCTCAACTCGTGCTTCCGACCTTTTAATCTGTTTAAACAACTCAACTCTGTTTTGGACACCGCTTATTCCAAACGATTTTTTATCTGTCTCTTGTTTCTGTTTTATGCCTAAACCATTATCATCAATAGTACAAACAAGCGTATTTTGTTCTTTTTCAAAAGTGATTGTTAGCTGTCCTTTTCCCTTTTTTTCTGGAAACGCATACCAAATGCTATTTTCAATAAATGGTTGGTAAAGGGCAGGCGGGACTAGGGTGTTTTCTTCATCAATATCACTGTCCACATTAACGGTATAATCAAATCTATTTTCAAGTCTTTGCTGTTCTAATTTGATATAGCCTTCTAAAAATTCTATTTCTTTTTCTAGGGGTATTTCTGCCTTTTGAGAATTGTCCAATATTTTACGCATTATGGCTGCAAACCTCTCAATATAATTGCGTGCCTTATCTTTTCCGTTTTTTTGTACATAGTCACCAATGGAGTTGAGACTATTGAATATAAAATGAGGGTTTAACTGTGCCCTTATTTTTTGAAGTTCGGAAGTGGCTAACTGACCTTTTAATTTTGCTTCTTTATTACGTCTTACAAGTGTTAAAACTATTCCCAAAACAACAATACCAAAAATACCTGCTCCTATACTAATATTTCTAATGAGCATTTGCTGTTTGATTTCGGCTGCATCAATGGCTTTGTCTTTTTCAAAATTTGCCTGTAATACTGCTTTTTCTTTTTCGTATTCGTATTTGGCTTTTAAATTGGCGTATTCATCTCTCTTTTCATTTGAAAGCAAGCTATCTTTAATCATAAGGGATTCAGCCTGTTCTTTATAAGCTCTCTTATAATTGGCTTTTAAGAATAAAGCCTTTGATAAACCTTCTTTAGCCAGAAACATAGCTCTTTTATCTTCTGCTTTTTTTGCATAGATGTAGGCAGAGTCAAACTGAACAAATGCTTTTTGAGATTGATTTTTGTCTAGATAAATATCACCAAGATTTTTATAAACTGTTGAAAGGTTTGTATTGTGCTCCAACTCTTTATATATCAATTTAGCTTTGTTTAAGTTTTCAATTGCGTTTGGGTATTGTTTCAGTTCACTATATGTAATGCCAAGATTTGTAAGACCATTTGCTAAACGATATTTATTATCCAGTTGTTCTTTAAGCTTTAAAGACTCTTTATGCGCTTCCAATGCTTTTTGATGTTGTCCTAATCTTCCATACAGTTTGCCAATATTTGCGTAGGTATTTGAAATACCAACTTTATAGTTATTCTTTTTATGGAGGATTAAGGCTTTGTTTTGATATTCCAGTGCTTTTTCAAAATCAGAAATCTTCTCATAGAGCAATGCAAGATTACCTTGAAGTTCGGCATAAAATTGTGTGGTGCTATTGCCTGTAAGCTCTAAAAACAACAATCCTTTTTGAAACGTTTCAATCGCTAAAGAGTAATCGCCTAAGTACATCTGATTTAAACCAATTAGATTATAGCTTCTGCTCATTCTTATTGAGTCCTTACCTTTTTTATAGAACCCAAGAGCTTCTTCAACATGATTGAGAGATTTTTTATAATTCGATCTATAGAAGTAAAAATTGCCAATATTAAAAGTTAAACCTGCTACAAATTTTTGATGCCCTGTTTGTGCATAGATATTTTTTGCTTTCTCGTAAAAAACGATTGTTAATGAATCTTTTCCCTGATTTTGGTAATTAAAGCCTTTACGTTCATAAGCTATTCCTAGCTGCAAGGAATCTTTATCTTTGATTGCGTTTTCTATGGCTTTATTGGCTCTGTCTATTCCTTTCTCCGAATTGGAAAAAGCGTAATACCAACTTAGTTCATTAAGGTTTTCAGCGATGCTTAGTCCATTACTTGGGTTTAAAAGCTGTTGTTCTAAAGAATCAATGACTTTTTGTTGTGCTATAAGATTATTCGTGATTAAAAGAAATAGACTTAGAGCAAAAACGCTTTTTATTTTCATTAAGTTGAAGTTGATAGATTAATTGCTGCTCTAATTTATATTTTTTTTCCAACAAAGGCTTATTGTAAATATAAAAACAACACCTTTAAAACGTTAACTAAATAATTTCGACGTAAACTAATTCAAACGCAATGTAATAACCAAAAGCACATATCTTTAGTTCAGATAAGGACTTTAAAATTCAACATACTTTCGCTTCCTGTAGAAAACTGGTTTTATACAATCCAAGCGAAAGACAAGGCACTAGGCTCATGGTTTCCATGGGCTTAGTTGCTATATAGGAATAACAATGGTTTATCCGATTTTTTAGACTAGTTGTATAAAAAAATAGAAAAAGGTTTGGCAAGATTATTGGAATCTCTATCTTAGATTCACTAAACGTAAATTGTATAAAACATAGATATATAACGAATAAATAAATTTTAAAATACAAGCGTTAGCTAACGAATTCGCTCCTCATAGAAAACTGGTAATTTTTAAATCCGAGCGAAAATTCAGAGCTAATGCCCACGGCAAGGCGTGGGCTTAGTTGCTGTCTTTGGATTAAGGTATACCAGTACCTCTATGGGAAAGGCACACTAAGTTTCACGCTATTTTTTTGCCGTATGAACACCTGTTTCTTCCATATCCGCGACCCATAGCATCTTTCTTTTCCCAAAGATATTTACCTACAGTTCTATTAATCTCCAGGGCAAAAGCATTTAACTTTTGATAAAAAAAAGTATTAAATCTTTAAATGCTTTTGCCCTGATTAATCTCTAAAAAATATTACATGAAGAAATTATTTTTTATGCTCTGCCTGATAACAGGTATGAGTCTGACCATACAATCCACTTATGCCCAAAAAGAAAAGAAAGGCATAAATGGATTGCTCGGTGTAAAAGTTACCACCACCCAAGATAAATTTGAAGGTACGACCACCCATCGCATGGAAGGAAACAAAGTTAAAATCAAGGGAGCCACTGGTAGTTCTATAGGCAAGGGCGCACTTGGTCTGGTATTGGGAGGAGGGGTTAAAATGAGTATCATGACCACCCGCCTTCAATTAGAAAACCATATTGTTAATGATAGCATCAGTCAGTTAGCTGTCATCTTAAAAGTAAGTGTTAAAGACGATGCCGCCTTTTATCCAATGGCAGGAGAATCCCTGATTTTTTTGGTCGATGGAAAGCGTATTGGATTATCGACCGAAGGCGAATATAACGCTGAAAGGTTTCAAGGGATTAATAACAATTCCAAAGTCTTTGCCCGTTACCCCATTACACAAGAACAGTTGGAAACCATTATCAATGCTAAACAAGTTCAGTTTCGGATGCTACAAGAGCATTTTATGGATGGGCAAGCCAAAACCCGTGATAAAAAAGACAGCAGTTTTGAAGGTGAATTTTCAAAAAAGAATTTCAAGGCATGGCAGGACTTTTATCAAAACTATGTTCTCAACACACCCAAAGAATAATTACAAACCTCTAAAATTTTAAAACATGCAATCACTATTAATCAGTTACAAATTTTTATTTATGACCCTTATGTCGCTTCCCCTTGCTCTGTGTTCAAGTGAAAGCGACAATGAACCAGAAACACCTGTCGATATTGAAGCATCAGCACAATTGGTAGAATTAAAATCAGTACGCTCAATGACACCTCATAATGCCTGTAAGGGCTACCAGTGGAAGGATATAGATTATCCCAATGCAAACCTTACTCTTGGGTCAAGGGGTGACTCCAATATAATAGGAGAGTTTGGAGCAAGTGATGCCGATGCCGAATTGGATTTCCGGATGACGATTGCCCGTAAAAAAACGATCGATAAGAATAAGGAAACATGGTCTGGTGCCGATTATATAAGAGGAGGTAATTATGATTTACTGGATGCAGTAATGACACAAACGGATTATTATTTTTATAAAAAAGGAGGTGGGGTTTTATTCATTTCAAAAGATAAAAAATATAAAATAGAACGTTATATTTTTGGGGACAGATATGTTGAAGGTTTTGCACTTTCATCTGCTGCCCAGTTTACTTCACATACCAATGGATATGCCTTAACGCTTGAACAAATTTTAGATGGGAACATTTATTATACAGAAGATGATATCTTCTCTTACGAAGATGCAACAAGTGTTACTGTATATCGATTTGTCGATTATAGGATGCTACTTCAATTACGATTTCTAATTAGAAATGGAGCAAGGGATGTTAGCCTGATTGGGTTTAAAGAAGGTGGAGGACAAATGGCTTTTTCTCTAAATGATGATTCAGATTTAATAGCCCTATCAGAAGAGTTTGAATCCAATAATATTGAGACAATTATTTTTTCAGCCAAAGGCGATTATCGGATAGATTATTTTAACGGTACAATTTATTCAAGAGAAGCTGGCGATGGAAAAAGCCATGAGATATTGTATAAAAATGGCAACCCTGTTTTTGATTAAAGACTCATTACAATAGAGGCTGTTTGAAACCAGACAGCCTCTATCATTCATAATCATCGGCTGGTGATGGGATTTTATCTATATCCTTTTCATTATTATCAAAATCAAGAAGGATTGGGTATTTATCAAACTTTTCTTTATCATCAAGGTCTAACTCAATGGATTGCTCCAACTCGATCTGTTTTTCAGCCTGACGTTCCTTATAAGCATTAAGCCCCTTTTCCACTAAAATAGGTAAATCATCTTTATCTATTTTTTGTAAAGCGGGCAAAAGGTGTTCTGCATCAGTTTCTATGACTTTTTCTTCCATAGCAGGCTTTATTTTGTCAGCATAGAGGGCTTCAATCCTTTTAATTTCTTGCTTTGTCTCTTCTACAGATTGCATTTCTTTGGTGTGCAATTTTGTTATCCGAATATCCCCATCAGGTTTTGGTGCGGGATGTGGCTCTTTAAAATTGACCTTTTGTTGTGATTCTATGGTCTTAATATCTAAATTTTTATCATTTATGAGGTCTTGCACTTTTTTGCTGCCCTTGCCTAATTCCCGAATAGCAATAAGCTCTAAATCATCAGGTTTCTTTGACATAAATTAAGTTTTATGTTAGACTTCGTTTTAACAATTTCAGGAGTTTTTATGCCCGTATATTATGGTCTAGAGGTCAATTCAGATAAGTTAGAGGCTTACGCCACAAAGGACTTGGATTATAAAATCCAAGCCCGTAACATTGTTTGTGACCGTTTGGGCTATGAACCTCCCATTGAGTTGTCAGTATTAGGTGAACTTTGTATCCGCACTGCGTTAAAAGGATATGACAATCAGGAATTTTCAAAAGAAAAACTTCAAGAAAAAATTGATTTTCATGTCAATACCATTAAAACGGTCATGCTTGAATATGCTCAAATAGGGCAGGCTTAAACCACTCCCAAACCTTCTTCCTCTATTCCATCATCCCAAATATCTAAGGGATTATAGTCGTCCACCATTTCTAATATCCCCTCGCGCATTTCCCTGCTTTTTGGTAATTCGATTGGCAGGGAAAGCCCTTTGGTTTCACTTTTGGGTTTTTCCTCTACCAATACATCGTGTTTCCATTTCATAATAAGCTGTTCATCAATAGCATCTAAAACCCGTTGTCTTGCCATATGTGCTTTCATAAAATTTCTAAACCCAAACATAAAACCGCTTATTAAAATTAGTATACCAGTACCTCGGGTAAATGGGATGAGGGCTAAAAACAATCCAATGATGACTGGAAGTGCAGGCTCTAATAGGATATGAACCCGATAACGGGTGATTTTTACTCCTAAATATTCCTTTCCGATAATGTCCCACCAAAAGGGAAGAATTTCTCCATCAGAAAGACTAAAACGGTCAAAATTATAGCTTGTGCCATATTTTGTGATCTCCATACGATGTCGGATAGCTTTCCAAAGGAAGAGCATCATAAAGGGCAACCAGGTAAATCCTAAAAATTCTTGTCCTTGATTGCCAACAGTTAACCAAGTAATGATCATTCCTAAAGAGATGAAAAGAGCATTAGCTGTCGTGAAATAACGCTGTCCGAAGCTACTACGGAGCCATATTTCGCATATATAGCTTGGATAAGATGTTATTGAAAATAAGATTCCTGTAATAAAATCAAATAAGAGGTTAGTACGTCCCGCTTGGGCTATTCTAAAAATACTTTGTTTTCCTGTTCGGAGTTGGTAAGGGTTGTGTTGTCGTTTCATAATAGTATTTGTTTTAAGGTTACTTTTTTATAATTCTTGCCTGTTGAGATAAAAGGTTTTCCCTGTCGGTGTATAATAGCTTCAGTCAAGAAATCATTTTCAGGACCACCTGTTTTAAGTTGGGTAAAAGTGGCAGGTGGCACTATATACTCTAGACTTTCAGATTGACCGCTATTAAAAGAAAATCCTTCTCCAAAGGATTCTCCACGGCTGTCAGTCCATAGATAATCTTTACCAATGAGGTCGGCAGCATACTCATTGGTTTCGGGGTCTGAATTGGCATGAAAAAATTTAGTGCTTATGTTGCCTGCTAATGCCTTAAAGCGTGTTCTTCCTGTTTCTCCACTTCCAGCATTTAAAAAAAAGTTGGGTAGATTTTGAGTAGCGTAAACACAACAAGCTCTATAGCTTCGACATGTAGACTGAAATTGAGGATCATTATCCGTAGTAAAATTTTGAAATTCATCAATAAAGATTGTGCAAGGTCTGCTCGTATTTTCAATTTCTCGTTTTTGCATGGATTTTTGCCACAAATGCTTCCATAGTGTTTGGATATCTTGTCCCGTCTTATCAAAAATCATGTAAGGCAGATTTAAGACAATAACTTTGCCTTCTATTGTATCGTCAGGAGAAATTGTTGTATGTGTGCTATTCATAAGGGAATAAATAGGCTCTCTCATAAATCGGTCACCAAAACCAAAGAACATTTGTTCAACAATACTTCTGGTCTTTTCGGAGAGATGCAACCAGCTTCCTAAAAAAAAGTCTTCGATATTCCGTAACCGTCTTTCAAGTTTGGAATTTTCTTTTGACACTGGTTGTTCTTTTAAGTGTTGGGCTACATGTTCCATTAACCGAAAACATTTCGATGATTGCCGCCACTCAACACTTTTAAGTTGCGTGCTATTTCTAGGGGCAGATTGCACAATTTGATAAACATGCTCAAACTTATTATTCTTGGTTAAAAGGCATAGGTCCACTGCATTGACAAGTAATTGTTGTAAAGTAGAGTCCCAAAATGCTTTATCACTTTCATTGCCATCTTGATTTCCTGATTTGATTACTGTTTTTAATGCGTCAGCAATATTATGAGCAATTCCTTTTCCATCACTTTTAGATGAAAGCATGTATTCAAAAAAGTTAAAATATTCACCAGAATCTGGACCAAAAATGACCAAATCTTTTTCACGTTTATAAGCTTTACAAAGTGATTGCCACCTTGAAATTTCATCCTGTTTACAAATAAGTGCTAAAATGCCATACCCGTTGGACAGATAATGCCCTGCAAGCAAAGAAAAACTAGATGTTGTTTTACCGCTTCCTGTCTCACCTAAAATTAAAGCTGATTGGAGTGAGTTCCTTACGGTAAAAAAGTCT
The DNA here is from genome assembly GCF_045446075.1 of Flavisericum labens. Taxonomy (NCBI): domain Bacteria; kingdom Pseudomonadati; phylum Bacteroidota; class Flavobacteriia; order Flavobacteriales; family Flavobacteriaceae; genus Flavisericum; species Flavisericum labens. Next base: position 43,841 of record NZ_JBJJBQ010000010.1, read on the forward strand.
GCATATTCCCATTCAAATAGAACTCTTTCTAAATGATCATTCATAATAATTTTGTTTAAGATTAGACAATAGTTATGCTGGCATTGTCCCTAAAGTATTTAGGACTGCCTTAATTAATTGATTAAAAAATTTCAGATATACCTAACTGGATTATGTTAGGTTTTTACAAAAACCATCAGCCTCGTCAGGCAATGGTTTTCATGACATTAACATTAAAGTTGCGCAGATAAATGTTAAGTCATCTTACTAAATCTTGCTCTCCAACAAACTTTAGTAATCTGTCTACTTCCCTTGATTTATTCTCAAGTTCGATCGAGTTGTTGATTCATGTCTGATAGATTTTCCATGTTCCTCTACTTTAGTAGTGCCACCATTACATGTATACTTCTTACCATCTACAGTTTTTACATCTCCATTCTTTAAACTACTCATAATAATTGATTTTTAAAATTAATATTTAGCCATCCTGTTCAAAGACAGGCAAAAGGGTCTATCGGTGTTTATGCTTACCGAGATTTGATGTTTGTACATAAATAGTTGGCTTACCAACTGGTTTAATTTTCGTTATTGATAGCCCAACATCGAATGTTGTTACTGTTTTTGTGTTTCTTACGTTTTGTTTGCGTTCATAATATGTGATTTTAAAAGTTAAATATTATTATCTTTCTTTCCTATCCAAAACTTATTGTTAGGAGCGTTCCTTTCATTTTTAATTACATAATGTAGCCTAAACAGCCATTACTTTAATACGTCTCTTTTGTTTTTACATGCTTAATCATGAGGTGTCTAAAGGCTTAATTATTGCAGAAACAAAATGTTTGGCTTCTTGAACCAGCAAAACAGTCATAAAAAATGGAATTTTCAAACTTCGATTTTAACGGCAAGTCTTCAATATTGAAATCTGACCTAAAAAATAAAATAGGTAGGTTTTCACCATGATCATTGCGTTCAATATATCTAAGTGAGACTAAATTATTCTTTCCTAAATCTTTTAATAATCTTAATTGAAGGCAGTTTGGTAAAGAATATATGGGAACAGTTTCAATTTTATTGTCGTTAATTACTTTCACAAAGTAACTATTTCTTGTATAGGTTAACACTATAGTTTTTTTAGACATAATCTCAAATTATTATTTATAGCAATAGAATATTCCATTTAAGGACTCTTATTTAGGGTGTATGCTCTAAGAGTATGCAATGTAGAAACTGGAGTAGTTGATTGGTTTAGCAATAACAAAGATGAGTGTATAAGTGTCATTAATTAAAAAGATAGCTACTCTGTTTAAAGTTAACAACTAAGATCTTGTACTAGTTGGAACCTATAATCACTCATCTTTTATCATTGCAAACGTGAGACCTGACCTCCTACAACCAAACAATCACGCCCAAATATGAAGAATTGTTTAACAAATCTTCATATTTATTATTCAGGGAACACCTGTGATTTCTTAAATTTTACTCGAATTTGAACAATACGACCTAAAGAACGTTTGATGGACGTATATTGATGATTGAAGTGTATTTAATAATACCTTTTTCATTAATTGAGGGAGGTCATTTGTAATATTACACTACAAACATATAAAAAAAAACATTAAAATCAAATGGATATTTGATTTTAATGTTAATTTTCTATAAATTGCATCTGCTTAATTGATAATAAACAAATTTAAAATGCCATATTTTGATACAGATATAAGACTAAACGAAGATATATACAGACCACCTAACAAAATAATTATTAGCATAAACCATAAATGGTCTGTGTGGTCTAATGCAAAGAGGTATTTAGAATTTATTTATAGCACTTTAGACGACTTATATAGTGACTGTAAAAAAATTAGCCAATTAAATGTTTTTTCAGCTTTTTATTTACATAGAGAATTTGGTACAATGCTAGGAGAGGATGAAAATTTTGAGTGTCTTATTGATTCTTGTAAAATATTGTCTGACACTCATGAATTAAAAAAGAGCTTAAACAGAAATGGAGTTTCTGAGGTGTCTAAAAAAGATAAAATATTTGAGTTTAATAAAGAAGATATTATTAACCCTGAAGATTTGGATGCAGTTAATCAAACTGCACTATATTGGATTAATCATAAAAAACCTGTCCAATTTTCAAGTGTTTATACCTTGCTTGAGAATAAAAAACTTTTAAGATTAATTTCGGAACTTAAAATAGATTTCTTATGTGAAAATGAGCCATTTTTATCAGAAAGAATATCTTCAGCTATTAGATATACCTCAAAAACTAGAGATGAAATTAATCGAGGTAATCCCAATTTTGGTAAACAAGTTTCAAGTGTTGCGGATGATTTCGCTAAAGAAGTGGGTCCTATAATCCATAAAATGGATATTGACGGCATTAAATCCATAAAAGATAAAACTCAAGAGTTAAACAGAAGAAAAATAAAAACAATCAGAGGGAAAACTTGGTATGGATCAACTGTATCGAGGACATACAAAAGATGGCAAAAATTAACTGCCGAAGAAGAAAACAAAGGAACTCCCTCTTCCAAAACTCCAAAACTAGAATAACTTATTTCTAAGGATCGGATTTAAAAATAATCCTAAGCACTGCTTAGGGGAGATGTCTGATGAAAATTAGCACTGTTGTATTAATGAAGAAAGCAATGCAGGGTATCAAGATTTTCCCTTAGATTGGGAATGTATAAAAAATCATGAAGTTCAAAATTAATCATTTTTGATGAAGCGATACATAAATTTATACAAGCAATGCTGGCTATGAAGGCATTAATTAAAAGCATTGTATTATTAATTATTAGAATTGAGATTAAACCTTTAAAATATCATCCATATTCTCTTAGGGTGAATTGTGTTTTAGCTTAGGGTATGGATTGTAAAGCAGAAAAATGTTCTGTCTCAAAGTTTTTTTGAAGAAAAAACAGGGCATCAATCAATGCCCTGTCTCAAATATTATATCTTACCAACTAGCTTGATAAATAACAGATTTCCAACAACCTTTTTGCTCTTTAACGAGCCAATTAAAAGCCTTTTCAAAAATTTCGATGGCTTCTTGTTTTTCTTGCTCATCATTCTCACTTGTCCCGAAAAAGAACCCTGTTGTCTTGGGCAAACGATCTTCTTTAATAGCATTTATAATGTCTATAAAATTATCGGGGTTTAAGTTAATAGGTTTGCAATTGTCAATTCCTTTATTAAACGTATTAACGATATACCCATGCAAATCAGGGTGTTTTCTCCAATACCCAATTTCTAAACTATGCTCGGATACTTCAAAACCATCTTCAATTCTACGTTTATATCCTTCATAAGTAGTGAAGAATTTTTCGCCTTTTAGATACATATCTAATCCCATGACATTATCTCCTTTGTCTGTTCGTCATAAAAACGCATGGTGGCAAAAATCCGCAAGGAGCAGAATTTGTCCTCCCTGAAACCGAATAGGCGCTTGCGGGGATGGATAAATTCTGGTTCTTGTGATAGACAATAACCCTGCGTTCAAAGAACGCACAGACAAAGAACTTTACCTTAAAGAAAAGCGAGCGTAGCGCTGCAAGCCCCAACATCTATCGAACAAACCATATGCAATGTGAGGTACCTCTAAATACTAGGTTTATATTGATTTAAAAACTCAACAGCTTTTGAGGCTTTAGCTGATGCTTTGAAGATGTATGCTTTATTATCTTTTAGGGATTTCAACCAGCTTTTAATATTAATTGTATGGTGTTCTGGATGTATTTGGGTAATACCATGATGGGCGCAAAGAAAAGCTGATCCTAGTTCTGCCACAAGTTCTTCAAATGCATAGTTTTCTTTTGCAGTCTTATTGCCAATATCTTTTGAATCAAAACGATTTAATCGATGTTTAGCTCCAGTCCAATGGGTTAGTTCATGAAGTAAAGTTGCATAATAATTTTCAGTTGCATTTGCTTGAGGCGTGTTTTGAAAAAGAGGTTTTTCAGGCATATTGATGTAGTCTAGACGTGTATTGTAATACGCTCGATACCCATTGTGCTTTATAATAGCTTTAGTCTCTTTACAAAACAGATCAATATTTTCAAGGCTTTTGACATCATTTCGTACGGGTTTATCATTTTTTGAATTAGGTTTATAACCTTCAACCTGATTGGCATTAAAGACGTTATAGACTTTGAGCATGGGAATTTTAATTTCTTCTATATCTGCGTTTTCAGTCTCTTCTGATTTAGTAAGTGTTTTATAGAAGATTATTTTACTGGATTTTTCGCCTTTTTTAACGGAAGCATCAACCTTTTTCCATTGTTTGAAGGTTGCCCATTCATTGGAAGTATAATTTTTAGCTTGTTGATAAAGCCATAGATTTAAAATATTGATACCGTTATAAGCATGTTTTGTAATAGGGTTTTTGGGTAATCCTAAAGAAGATAACTCACCAAAGGGTGGGTGGTAGTCTTCAATATTGACACTTTCAAGAAGGTTAATAATCTGGTTGGTAATGGTTTGTTGGATATCAAATTGTTTTGACATTTTCGTACTCCTTAACAAAAAGAATAAGGGGAGCCGAAGCTCCCCTTTGGGTTATGGTTGCGGTTGTCCGTTAGTTGCAATTTTCTTTGGTTGCTCAACATCACGCGGTTTATTTTCAAAAATCACCAAGTCGCCAAGGTTGACTTCAAAGCAATTTTTTTCTTCGTCGGGTTTGATTTCTCCAAACTTGATGGAAGCATCTTTGCCATAGAGTTTTGTTTTAAGGAAGAGCTGGAAACGAGGTTCGCCATTTTTGGCATTTGGATTTTCCCGAATTTGCAATTTTTCAGGGCTAAGGCTCATGTATCCTTTTTCGGGATAGTTCCATACTCCAGAAAGGCGGAAAGGAATTTCATTGCCGAATTGTTCACTCTTAATGAAAAGTCCATGCGTAGGGCGGTCGCCTTTTTTCTCAACTTGTTTTGTACTGTTAGTCATCTTTAAGTCTCCTTTGTTTGTTAATCAGATGATGAGTCGTATTCACATCAAGGCAGAGGATATTTGCCTAGAACCACACGTTTATGCGGGCAAGTGGCGGGCAAATATCCGCGTTGGTGTTATCGCTTTTGAATCATCTGATGCACCAATAAGGCAAAGGAGTAATTGCATGTACTGACAGATATGAAATAAACAAAAAAGAAAGATAAGCCTGTCAGGATATTTTTGTATTTTCATTGCTCCTTAAGAACTTTCAAAATCTGTCAGTAGGATAGTTTTAGAAAGAGATATATCCGTACCCTTTAAGAATTAATATGTGATGGGCTATGATAAGAATGTTCCAAAGTTCAACATCGGCACAAGCCAAAGACTATTTTAAGGATGCACTTGCCAAAGCGGATTACTATCTGGAAGACCAAGAAGTCAATGGACAATTCAATGGTAAGATCGCTAAAAGATTAGGTTTAGAGGGTAAGGCGGTTGATAGGGCAACATTTGAGAAGCTTTGTGATAATATTAATCCAAAAGATGGCGGTTCACTAACGCCTAGAACGGTTGCTAATCGGCGTGTTGGCTATGATATTAGTTTCCATTGCCCAAAATCGGTATCTATTCTTCATGCGCTAGGAGACGATAAACGTGTTTTAACTGCCTTTGAGGAAAGTGTTTATGAAACCATGTTGGATATCCAAGAAGATATGCAAGTAAGAGTTCGTACACAGGGGCAAAATGATGATCGCTCTGCACCAGAATTACTTTGGACAAATTTTGTTCATCAAACAGCACGACCAGTTGACGGTCAACCACCAGACCCGCATTTACATTGCCATGCTTTTACATTTAATACGGTATTTGAAAAGGAAACAGGACAATTTAAAGCGGGGCAGTTTCATAATGTCAAAAGAGATATGCCCTACCATCAGGCAAGGTTTCAAAAACGATTAGCCGATAAACTTTCTGATATGGGGTATGGTATTCGTAAAACTAAAAACGGTTTTGAATTAGCTGTAATACCTCAAAAGGCAATTGATCATTTTTCTAAACGGACAAACCTTATAGGACAGGTCGCCAAAGAAAAAGGCATTACCAACCATAAGGAACTTGATAAGTTAGGAGCAAAGACCAGGGCAAAGAAACAGAAAAACTTCATCATGTCCCAATTGCAGAAAAAATGGCGTGACCAACTCCATAAAAATGGAATTAATGAAAAAACGCCTGAAGAAAATAAAACTACAAATAAATATCATTCAGCATCAAAATCAATTGACCATGCCATAGAACATGTATTTACGAGAAATTCGGTCAAACGAGACCGACAGATTCTAGCTGAAGGCTATAAACATGCTATTGATAATAAGAATATCACATTAGACCAAATTGACCGTTCATTGGAACAAAACCAGACGGTTTTTAAAATTCAAGTTGGCAGTCAACGGCTTTGTACAACAAAGCTAGTCCATGCAGAAGAAAGAAGAATGGTAGAATTGGCGCGAGATGGTGTTGGAAAATTACGTCCTATAAAACCGAATTTTGATGTTTCAAAATTCAATCACCTAAATGAGGAACAGTGTTTGGTTATGAACCATGTCATGACCAGTCAAGATAGAGTGACTATGATACGTGGCGCGGCTGGAACGGGCAAAACAACATTGCTCAAAGAAGTTGTCCCACAGATTGAAAAATCTAATAAAGACGTGTTTTTATTTGCGCCAACGGCAGAAGCTTCCCGTGATGTCTTAAGAAAAGAGGGATTTAAAAATGCTGATACCGTTTCACGGCTTTTAATGGATAAGGAATTGCAACGAAATATTGAGGGTAACGTCATCTGGATAGATGAAGCTGGTATGTTGGGGTCACAAGATATGGCAAGCATTCTCTCACTTGCTAAAAACGCTAAGGCTCGGGTTGTTCTCTCAGGCGATCCAAGACAGCATACTGCCGTTATGCGTGGTGATGCCATGCGGTTGTTACAGGATGTTGGCAAAATTCCGCAAGTCTCGATGGAGCGTATTTATCGTCAAAAGGAAGCAAGTTATAAACAAGCCGTCAAGGAAATAAGCAATGGCAATATAAAAACAGGCTTTGATATGCTTAAAAGCCGTGGGTCTATCAAGGAATGTGAGCCAACTAGATTGAAAGAGCAGATGATTGGAGATTATTTAGCCTCACGAAAATCTAAAAAATCGGCTTTGGTTATTACACCAACCAATCAACAAGCCAAGGAAATCAATGCAGATATTCGAGATGGTCTCAGGGAGAGTAAATTAATAGGAAAACGACAAAAGCGTTTTACGGTTTTTGATAATCATTATTTGACTATTGCTCAAAAACAGGACATCCGCAATTATCATCGAGGGCAAACTATCCAAACGCATCAAAACCTACCAGATATTAAAAAGGGGTCGGTTTTAGAGGTTATAAATACAGAAAATAATCGTGTAAAAATAAAAGATAAGCAGGGAATACATCATATCCTGCCCCTCCACAGAGCAAAGGATTATGATGTGTATTCACAAAGAGACATTCAATTAAGTAAAGGGGATGAAATCCGTATCAATAAAAATGGATTTGATGCAAACGGCAAGCGCATTAACAACAGCACGATTTTAACCGTGAGTGGTTTTGATAAAAAAGGGAATATAAAAGCGGTTAAGCAGTTGGCTAAACGGCGCAGTGATTTTTTATTAGATAAAAATCATAGTAATTTTGATTATGCCTATGCGATTACCTCATACAGTTCGCAAGGAAAAACGGTTGACCATGTGATTATTTCACAACCAGCTTCAACATTTCCGGCATCAAATGAAAAACAGTTTTATGTATCGGTTTCAAGAGGGCGTGAAAATGTTTCGATTTATACCGATGATGCAGAAGAATTGTTAAGCCATGTAGAAAAACATGGCGATAGGCAAGGCGCAACGGAACTCATTAAACCAAAATTTTCAAAAACTATCCAGATGGATAAGACAAAAGAAAAAGATGTTGAACCAATAAAAACAGTTGATATTGAGCCAGAAATATAATTTTAAAAGCTTGAAAATAGCCAAGAATAATCAAGAAAACCAGTCAGAACAAAAAGACCCAAATGCTCTAACGGTTTTTGAAACAGGCGATACCCGCACCATCGATTTTGTTTTAAAAGATGGAACACGGCAAAATTTTGCTTATGCCCATTATATGACCGCATGGATTGGAATAGATAAGGAAAGTGAAAATAATGAACGGTATATCAAGATATTTTTTGCTACCCATTTGGTAACAATAAATGGTTATTGTCTTGACGAAATTTATAATAGCTTAATTAGTTTTTCGCTTAAATCTGTCAAGGTTATTGATGATAGATACCTTGATATGGCAGGGGATGATGAATCTTTTGTGAAGGACATTACGATTACATGGAAGAAGGAAGAGGGTAAATCTATAGAGAATTAGCAACTCTTGTTTCCACTTTTTGACGGATAAAGAAGCTTTTTTCTAACCCTAAACGCCCATAGCGGTTACGCAAAAAATCTTCTGAACTTAATTGCTTGGCAGGATAAGCTTGTGCCATGATACCATTACCTTTTTTGTATTCCCTTTCAGCCAAATAACTGTGAACAGCAAATTCCTCTAGTAGAAAGGCTATACCATTTTGGAATGTTTCATTATTATCATTAACACCTTGACGGATTACCCATCGTTCAGCATCCAAGATAACGCATGACTGAAAGGGTTTTATGGTTTGATACATTTTATGTAGCTTTGAGTTTAAGTCTTTTACTTTTGTTAAGTTTAGCCACTTATCCCAACGGGTAATTTCATGAGAAATCGTCAGCTTTTCTAAAGTATTTTGATTAGCATTGAGCCATTCATCACCTAATGCTAAGGCTCTCGAATAAGCTTCTTCTTTAGACAGCCCTTTGCTCATGAGATTGTGACGCTGTAAACTATCAGACACATTAATAATACAATAATCAAAATTGCTGTTTACCCAATCAATCATGGCTTTTAATTTATCCCCAGTTTGATTGGCATTATTCATACTGATATTAAGGCTACAAACCCTTGCACCCGTCTGACTAGCGGCTGGTTTAGCTTTAATCTTGTAATGCTTATATTCCATATGTTACTGCCTAATCATAGGTTTCTGGTGCAGTTGACTTTGTTGGAGTTTCATAAGAATCCCAAAGTTGGTTAAAAATATTTCTCATGACTTCCGCTTGGTTTTTATCTCGGATGACCATTGCCTTTGTGTTGTTGTCTAGCATTGAAGCGACTTTATCGCCAAAAATGATGACATTATAGTTGGCATAATACTGTCCAGGGATATAGCGATATTCTTTTAATGGATATAGTAGGTGTGTATCGCCTTCACGAACCATAGACCTAATATTAGCAATTTTACGAATGCGTGATTCACTTTCTATGACCTCGGGCGGCGAAAGAGAATTGTCCACAAACATAAACAGTAATTCACCTTTTTTCTCTTTAAGGGTATAATACACATCGTCCAATAGTTTGAGATAGAAGTCTGAACCATCATAAATTGTGATGGTATCTTGACGGCGTTGAACACCCTCACCGTCAATAAACTCTATACCTTCATCTATAAATGTTTGATAAATTGCTTTGAGGTTCTTTTGTTTTGGGTGGACACGACTTTGCTCAAAGGCTCGGATTGTTGGTGTTTTTACTCCAACGGCATCCGCCAAATCTTCTTGCGACCAGTCCAAAAGATTGCGCGCATTACTGCATTGTTTTCCTGTTATCATGATTCGTACTTTAGCAGAAAACAATAGTATTAGTCAATAAAATTGATAGTAATAAAAACTAATAATAATTATAAAACTATATGCTAAAAATATTAATAGTATCATTTTTTCTTGACATATCACTTTCGAATCGGTAATGTCAGAATTGTGAGGTAGCCCGAAAGGAATTTTTCGGGTGTGTGAAAAAACACTTTTAAGAGGAAAGAGCAATGACACTCCAAGATACATTGGTTCTCAATGCTAATCAGAATGACAGGTTCAACCCGAACTTTAACTTCGATGCAATGGAATATGCAGTTTTGAAAGGATTTGTTGACCCTTTCAAGGAGTTTGATTGCTATGAAGAAGAATGTCAAACACGTGTTAGGATTTCCGTTTAAAAGTTTTTCACGGTAAATAGGCTCCAGATTTAACGTATTCCTTCACCCTGTTATCATTAATGGGATGCGTAGACCTGTACCTATATTACGGGCGACATGACCATCTTTTCTCTTGATATATAAATGGTCATGTCCCCACTCACGCTTTTTTAAACAAAAACAAGTGAGGACTAAAAATGACAAATAATAATGATGATGGCTTTGAAGATGACACCCCTTTGGAAAAAGCCTTGGAAGGTGTAGCGGATTATGAGGTGGAAGTGGATTTAGACCCACATCTCAAACGGGCTTTGCGCCATTTAACGCAAAGTGCTGATGAACTTAAAACGGCTATGCGTAAACGAGGATTGTTTCCGATTGGCAAGCATTAACCAACAGAATTCACTAAACGGTGTCGAGTGAATAATTGTGAGGTAAGACACCCTAATCTACAACGTAAGGAAATAAAATGAACACTACAGATAAAATACTCCCAGAACTTGACTTGGATAAAATTGTCAAGAAAACAGCCAATAAAAATGGCTGGTCGCAAGAACAAGCTGATATAATTGAAAAGAAATATCGGGGTTTCTTAAAGTTGAACCAAGATTATGCAGGAACTGAATTTGCACCCGATCCAGAAATTGATGAATTGTGGCATGCTCATATTCTTGATACTCAGAAGTACATTGCTGACTGTGGGAACTTGTTTGGTTATTTTTTGCACCATGAACCAAGCTATAAAGAGCCAAATGAGCCTAATATCTCATTAGCAGATGCTTCAAAAAGAACGCAAGCACTCTTTAGAGAGAATTTTGGTATTGATTTGAGCTTTGGTATTGGAAATGATGCAATAGCCAAAACATGTGGTAGTCAAACGCGCTGCCGTACTAAAATTAAAGGAAACCAGATTCTTGCTGCATAAAGACAAGTCAAATAATGAGGGGATTGAGGTGTTTTCGAATGCCTCAATCCGCATTTATCAATACGGTCAAGGGTTTGAGCTGCCCATAGCCTATGCAAAAGCAATTAAAAATATTCAGTCTTTAGCCATTGATAGCATTAAAGAGCATTTTACGGACGAGCAAATTCAAGCATGGCAAGCGGGAAAGGCAGAAGACTTTATTGATTTCATTAGAAACTGTCATGCTAGCTACTTTGTATTTGATGAGAAAGAAGAAATTATCGGTTATGCTATTCTGCCAAAGATTGGCTTCTTGCAACAGTTTTTTATTCATCCGGATTATCAATTTAAGGGCATTGGTGCAAGGCTGCTTTCTACTATTGAAAAAGAGTCTTCCAATAAAGATGGCAAAGGAAAGCTGTCTCTTAATGGTAATAAAGGTAGTTATCAATTTTATCTTAAACAAGGATATTCCATTATCAAAGAACATGACCTAATTATGCGAGGTGTATTAATTCCCGTGAAATTAATGGAAAAATTTGATGCCTCTTGAGTCTTTATGAATTAAAATCGATTCCTTTAAATGTAAGATTATGATAGACTGCTAGCCAGAACGCTAGCCAGAGAGTTTTTAAGGAATATATGATTTTCTGAAAGCCTTGAAAATAATGGTGCCTCGAGGCAGACTTGAACTGCCGACACAACGATTTTCAGGTTTAGTATGGGTCAGTATCATGACATCATATAATACTCTATGAAACCTTTGTTTGCTGGTGTTTTTAACACTTTTAACCTTAAACAAGGACACATAGAAATGCATATTATTTCACAAAATAACACCTCATTTGCTAGCCAAAACGCTAGCCAAAAAACATCAGGGAAAAGAAACATTTCCCCTAACTATATAAAGTATACAGATTTGTCTATAAAAAGCCTCAAACCAAAAACCTCGAGAGTTATTTATTGGTTTGAGGGATATAATGGCTTCGGAATAAGGGTTTCTCCTAAAAATAGAAAATCTTGGGTTTATATGTATCGTTATAATAATAAACCAAGAATGATGACTTTAGGAACCTATCCTAGAGTTTCACTAAGAGAGGCTAGAATACTATTTTCTGAATATGATCATCTGGTAGAGATGGGATTTGACCCTGCTCAGAAGAAAGTTGAAGAGAACCAATTTGAAAGAAATGCTGACACGGTTGAGGATTTACTTGTTCGATATATTGAATATAGCAAAGCACAGGGTAAAAAATCTTGGAAAACAGAAGAACTAGAATTGCGAAAAAATGTAATACCTGTAATAGGTCATATGAAAGCCCACAATGTCAAAAAGAAGGACTTAATGCCTATTTTCCACGAAATGATTGTTAAAAGGAAAGCTCCAATTGGGGCAAAGCACCTTTTCGCCTATATAAGACGGATGTTCAATATTGCCGTTATGTGGGGCTTAATGGAATATAATCCTTGTTTAGGTTTAAAACTTGGGATCAAAAGCAATAAGAGGCAAAGACATCTTACCCCTATAGAAATTCATCAGTTTTGGCATATGTTGAATAATGCAGGTACGGCAATGGTTATCCGTTTAGCATTAAGGTTTATGTTATGTACCGCCTGTAGAGGTGTTGAAGTTCGTACTATGGAATGGGAACATTTGGATTTCGATAACATGATATGGACAATTCCGAAGACGAAAAATAAAAAGATGCACCGTGTCTATCTGCATGGTCATGCAAAATCTATTATTGAACAAGTAAAACTTTATACTGGTAATTCTAAATATGTCTTTGGGTCGATGAGACATGAAAAAGTGCCCGATAATCCTCCAAAGGATTTAAATCACCTCGGTCAAACAAGTTTAAGTCGAGCGATTAATAACAACCGAAAATTGCTGGATATGGAAGAATTTAAACCACACGACTTACGACGTACTGCGGCAACATTGGCAGCAGGGCTAGGGTGTCCAAGACAATGGGTGAAAATTCTACTTAATCATTCAGATAGTGATATTACAGGAATCTACGACCAATATGCTTATGATTGGGAAAGGAACAAAGCTTCTGAAATTCTTAATTATGCCATAAAAAGAATTGTATCCTGTTCTAATATTGAAGATGTGCCGACTTTGCTGAAATTAAGGGAAGAGATTATAACAAAAGGAATTTATAAACGTGAATTTTAATAAAAGTAGCCCGCTAATTTAGCGGGCTACCTATTAGACCTTAAATGATTTGTTGGTAGCTCTTTGGATTTTCAAGCCAGTTTTTTAAATCCTGTACCCTGTAAGCTTTTCTTCTTCCATGATGGGTCAGGGAATGGAGTTTAGGAAAACGTCCTTCTTTGCGTTCCCGATATTGAGTTGTTTTATCCAATGTTGTTAGGATTTCGGCTGTTTTAATAGAAACAAAGGCATTTGTTTCTAGCAATAATCCGATAACAACTTCCTTTTCTTGATCAGGGTCAATTAGGATTACAGAATTGTTTTCTATGGTCTTCATTAAAGTGTTTTCCTCTTCATTAGTGGGGTTGAAAAGGGTTGTAAAAGAATTAATTAGCATTATGTACTGACCTATTTCCTGTATGTTTAAAATATTATGGTATTTAAAGAAGCCATTTTGTTTCTTTTTCCTTGAAAAAATCAAATCTGTCAGTATAGCGTCCCAGACTTCCAATTTATAGGTATAGAAAGCCTCATAACAAATTGAAAGGAAAGAGAAAATGCATATTAAATTTAACTATCCACATAAGGTAAGAAAAGATTTTCTTCATGATGTGGTAAAACAGCTTATCAATCAACGACACCTATTAGGTGTTACGCAAGATGAATTAAACCATGCGCTTGGTGTAGCTGACCGCTTGGTTAGTCATTGGGAATGTGGAGTGAGAAGTCCAACAGCTTTTCATTTATATTGTTGGGCAGATGCGTTAAACAGTAAGTTGGTAATTGTACCAGATAAAGTAGAAACTCAAAAACTTGTAAAGAGCGTTCAAAAGGAATTAGCTAACGATAATTCCAGTGTATGTAAAACGCCAGTAAATGATAATATGCTTGCAGTTTCAGAAAAGAAGATTAAGTTGAGTAACTAATACGTTAACACACAAAAAGAGGTCGCTGACCCTTAAAAGTCAAAGCGACCTCTTTTCTTAAGATACTAAAAACCATATAGATTAATACGCTCAATTTAATACTTGTGAAATAAAACATTATTATCTTGTAATACCGTATAAAGATTTTTATTTTTATAGCTAATTTCCGTCAATTTCTCTTACGTTTAACGGAGATATACAACCACTAAATTTAGAGCGTATTTATATGTCATCAAATGAAAAACTAGACCTTGCTTCACCTGATTTTGTGAATGAAAATTTTGAAAAATTAGCCGACTTATTTCCCAATTGTGTTACTGAAAGTGCAGATGGTAAAGCCATAGACTTTGATTTACTTAAGCAAGAATTAAGTCATAAAGTGGTTGAAGGTACAAAAGAACGGTATCGTTTAGAATGGTCAGGAAAAAGAGAGGCTATTGTAACGGCTAACCTGCCAACCACAAAAACACTTAGACCAGTACGAGAAGATTCGGTAGATTTCGATAATACCGAAAACCTGTATATAGAAGGTGATAATCTTGAAGTTTTAAAGCTTTTACAAGAAAGTTACTTGGGTAAAATAAAGATGATTTATATAGACCCGCCTTATAACACAGGTAAGGATTTTGTGTATAAAGACAACTTTACCAAAGATGCCCAAGAAGAACTTCTTGATAGTGGGCAAAAAGATGAACAAAACCAGCGTTTGGTGGCTAACCCTGAAACAGGAGGACGTTATCACTCAGACTGGTTAAGTATGATGTACCCTAGATTAAAACTTGCTAGAAATTTACTTACTGATGATGGTGTTATTTTCATTTCAATAGATGATAATGAAGTACATAATTTAAGAAGAATCTGTGATGATGTGTTTGGAGATTTAAGTCATGTTGGGACAATAGTTTGGAGAAAGAAGTATGGTTTACAAAATGATGCGAAATACTACTCGACAAGTCATGAGTATCTTTTAACCTATGCCAAAAAGAAATATGAATTTAAACCTAATCTAGTTGATAGAACTGATCAACAAGATAATAGATATAAGAATCCAGATAATGACCCACGAGGTCCATGGAAATCAGCGGATTTAAGTGTTGGTAGAGTAACTGAAAAGGATAGATATAGTATAACTACTCCTTCTGGAAGAGTGGTTAACCCTCCTGAAGGAAGAAGCTGGGTAGTGGGAGAATCTAAATTTGATGAGCTTGTAAAAGATAATCGTATTTGGTTTGGTCAGTCAGGTAGCAATGTTCCATCTGTTAAAAAGTTTTTGACTGAGGTAAAACAAGGTTTAACACCTGCTACTTTTTGGGATTATGACGAGGTTGGGCATACTGATGGCTCGAACAAAGCCTTAAAAAAAATTTTTGATGGAAGATCTTATTTTGATTATCCAAAGCCAGTTGAGTATTTAAAGAAAGCTATAACAATTGGTAGTAACCGAGATGATATAGTTTTAGACTTTTTTAGTGGGTCTGCTTCTATTGCTGAAGCTGTTTTCAAAATTAATAGTGAAAAAGAGAATAGTAATAGAAAGTTTCTTTGTGTTCAGTTAAATGAAAAAACTGAAGAAAAATCAGATGCGTTTAAAGATGGATACAAAAACATTTGCGAAATAGGCAAAGAACGTATTCGTAGAGCAGCTGCAAAAATAAAAGAAGAAACTAAAGCTGATATAGATTATGGTTTCCGAGTCTATCGTTTAGATGAAAGTAATATGCAAGATGTGTATTATAAACCCCAAGAATATACCCAAGATAATCTAGAATTATTTTCAGATAATGTAAAACCAGATAGAACTGCCGATGATTTGCTAGCTCAGGTCATGTTGGATTGGGGTTTGCCACTGTCGCTAAAAATAGAGCAAAAAACAATTGAGGGAAAACATGTTTTTAAGGTTTCTGAAAACTCTTTATATGCCTGTTTTGATGATGGCATTGATGAAGTTTTTGCCAAAGCCATCGCTAAAGACCAACCATTACGTATTGTATTTAAAGACAGTGGCTTTAAGGATGATACTGCCAAAACCAATGTAAAGCAGTTGCTAAAACAATTGAATCCCGAAACTGAAATGAAAGTTATTTAGTCTATGGCATTACCAATTAACATACAGGATTTGGTACATGGTAATACCGTAGAATGGGAACGACTGGAATTTAAACGTGGTTGGAATCCAGAAGAAATTGTGCATTCCATTTGTGCATTTGCCAATGACATCCATAATTGGGGTGGTGGTTATATTATTGTAGGTGTTGAAGAGAATAATGGGCAACCTATATTGCCGCCAGTAGGGCTGCAACAAAATCAGTTAGATGCAATTCAGGGTGATATTGTGAGGTTGGCGCACCAAGTACAGCCTAATTATTTCCCTATTTCGCAACCTTATGTTCTAGAGGGGCAGTATATATTGGTGCTTTGGTGTCCAGCAGGAGATAATCGTCCATATACTGCGCCAAGTACCCAAGGAAGAAATGCACAACGGCATCCTTATATAAGAGTTGGTTCTCGAAGTATTATTGCCCGAGGCGAAAACTTAAGAAGATTACACGAATTAGCGGCACGGATTCCTTTTGATGATCGTGTAAATAACCAAGCAACTATTAATGACTTGGATTTAGGTTTGATACAGGCACACTTACAAGAAGTTAAAAGTGATTTGTATGCAAGTAGTATAACAATGCCGCTTGTTGATTTATGTAGAGCAATGCTTATTGCTAAAGGTGCAGATGAAGATATTCGTCCTGTTAATGTTGGTTTGCTCTTTTTTACTAAAGCTCCAGAAGCATTTTTTCCAAGGTCTTGGATAGAATTGGTTTGGCATAAAGATAATTCTAGTAAAAAATTTAAGGAGTATTATTTTAAAGGACCTCTCCAGAAACAGTTGCGGGATGTATTTTCGTTTTTTAAAACGAATATTTTTTCTGAGCAAGTGGTTAAAAGTGCAGATGAAGCAAAAGCTGACAGGTTTTTTAATTTTCCATTTGCCGCTTTTGAGGAAGCTGTTTCTAATGCGGTATATCATAAAAGTTATGAATTAGGTTCGCCTATTGAAATACAAATTTGGTCTGATAAAATTGAGATATTAAGCTACCCAAGTCCTGTACCTCCTGTAAATGCAGAAATACTAAGTACACATAAGCGTATTGTTGCCCGTGAGTATAGAAATAGAAGAATAGGTGATTTTTTAAAAGAATTACAACTAACAGAAGGAAGAGGTACTGGTTTTCCAACTATTTATGATGCTATGGCTAATAATGGCTCTCCTGAACCAATTTTTGAAACAGATGAACAAACATATGTTCTAGTTACGCTTCCTATTCATGATGCTTTTAAAGAAAGTGACCAAGCTAGTAAACAAGTTAATACTCCTGATGACACTATTGTTTTAAATAGTTTAGAAGAAGTTATAGCTTTTAGTGACCAAGTTAGTGACCAAGTTAGTGACCAAGTTAGTGACCAAGTTAGTGACCAAGTTAGTGACCAAGTTAAAGCTGTACTTAATAATGAAATAAATAGTAAAGCAATTGATGTTCTTAATCTAACAATAGATTGGATTAAAAGAGGTGATTTGTTAAAAGGAATAGGGTTAAGTAATCATACAACAAATAGAAAAAAATATTTAGATCCATTAATAGATTTGGGATGGGTAAGCATGGAGTTTCCTGAGGCAAGAACAAGTCCTAATCAACGCTACAAATTAACCGCATCTGGTATGTCAGTATTAAAACTCATAAGGTAAGCATGAAATTACAGTTTAAAGAACAAGATTTTCAGGTAAATGCGGTAAAGGCAGTAGTAGATTGTTTTGAAGGGCAACCTTTAAAAACAAATCGTTTTACTTTAGAGCGAAGCAAGGAATTAATCAGAAAAGCAAAGCAAGCGGCTTCTGGTGCTACAATGTTAGATTTTAATATTGAAGAAGAAATTGGATACAGAAATAGTAGTATTCAAATTTTAGAAAGTCAGATATTAAAAAACATCCAAGCAGTTCAAAAAGAAAACGACTTACACGAAAGTCAACAAATAGAACGCCCTAAAGGGGTTAAGTTAGGGTATAACCTGACTATTGAAATGGAAACTGGAACGGGTAAAACCTATACCTATGTCCGTACCATGTATGAGTTATTTGAAAAATATGGGTGGAGCAAGTTTATTGTTATTGTACCAAGTATCGCTATTAGAGAAGGCGTTTATAAGTCGTTTCAAGTTACTCAGGAACATTTTCAAGAAAAATATGGTCATAAAGTAAACCCCTTTATATATAATTCTAGCCGTCCACAAGATATTGAGAATTTTGCATCTGATAGCCGTATTAGTGTAATGATAATCAATACACAAGCATTTAATGCCAGAGGTAAGGATGCTAGGAGAATTTATCAGGAGTTAGACCAATTTGGTACGCGGAAACCTATCGAAATTATTTCTCAGACCAACCCCATTTTAATTATAGATGAACCTCAATCTGTTGATGGGAAGAAAACTCTAGAGAGTATGCAGGATTTTAATCCACTCTTTACCTTACGATATTCGGCAACACACAAAGTTGATTATAATAAAATCTACCGCTTAGACGCTTTAGATGCTTATAACAAGCGATTAGTTAAGAAGATTCAGGTTAAGGGTATTAATTTAAAAGGGTCAACTGGTACAACAGGTTATCTGTACTTAGAGCATATAAGTTTAAGTACAACCAAGCCACCATTTGCTGTACTGGAATATGAACAACGTGTCGGGTCTGGAGTCAAAAAGGTTCGAAAAAAACTTAGTGAGGGAGCAAACTTATATGAGTTATCTGGTAATATGCCAGCTTATAAAAATCAGACCATTACAGAAATTAATGGCTATTTGAATAAAGTAGTTGTTGGCGGTCAGGACATTTACCCAGGCGATATACTGAATGACAAAGATGAAAATGCTTTTCGCAGAGTGCAAATACGCGAATGTATTATGTCTCATCTACAAAAAGAAAAGCAACTATTTGATAAGGGAATAAAAGTGCTGTCTTTGTTCTTTATTGATACGGTTGAAAAATATCGTGTCTATGATGAATTAGGAGAACAGCAATTAGGTGAATACGCTAAGATATTTGAAGAGGAATATAATAACGCGGTTAGTGAATTCCTTGACCTTTTTCATCAAGAATACAACGATTATTTAAAGGATAATGACCCAAGTCAGGTTCATAAAGGTTATATGCCTACTTCTTATGGTCAGTATTTAAAGCGTGACCATGCGGAAGATGTGCATGAGGGTTACTTTTCTATTGATAAAAAGAAGAGGATGGTTGACCCAGCCGTAAAAAGAGGTCGTGAAGATTCTGATGATATTTCTGCTTATGACCTTATTATGAAAGATAAGGAACGGTTGTTGAGTTTTGATGAGCCTACTCGATTTATCTTTTCGCATTCAGCGTTAAAAGAAGGGTGGGACAATCCAAATGTGTTTCAGATTTGTGCACTTAAAAATCCTGAAAGTGGAAGTGAAACCAGAAGGCGACAAGAAGTTGGGCGTGGAATGCGCTTGTGCGTGAACAAGAACGGTAATCGTTTAGATTTTGAATCTGTTGGTGAGCAAGTACACGAAATAAATAAATTAACGGTTATAGCTTCAGAAAGTTATGAAGCTTTTGCAAAAGGGTTACAAAAAGAAATTGCGGCAACTTTAAAAGACCGACCTCAAAAAGCAGAAGTGGAATATTTTGTTGGTAAGATTGTTACTAATGAAAAAGAAGAAGAGCATCGTATCACAGAAGAAGAGGCAAAGAAGTTAAATAAGATTCTTTATAAAATGGATGTAATCGATGAGGATGACAAGATTACAACAGAAGGGAAAGAGCTTATTGAACAAAATAAAATGCCTCTACCCGAAATTTTAGAACCTTATCGAGCATCGATTGGACAATTGTTGAAATCTGTATATACAGGTGAAGAATTTAAACCTGAAAATGAACGTGAAACGGTAGTGCTAAATACCAATGACAATTTCAAAAAGAAAGAGTTTCAGGCACTTTGGGATAAAATTAATTTGAAGACCATTTATGAAGTCAAGTTTGATACTTCTAAGCTTATTGAAGATAGTAAGATTCTCATCAATGCACAGTTAAATATTGGTGATAGGGTATATGAGGTGAAAACTGGAGAGTTACATGATGGAACTAAGGAACAGATGCAAGAAGGGAATCTTGTTAGAGAGTCGAAACGTGAATATTTAAAACTGAATAATAACTTATATGCCGATGCAGTTTATGACATCGTTGGTGAGATTGAGGCATTAACGAATTTAACAAGGCGGACAATCGTATCTATTCTAAAGTCTATTAGTGAAAAGAAGTTTTTACTTATTCGTAAAAATCCTGAAGAATTCATTGCTAAAACAAGTAAGCTTATTAATGAAATTAAGGCAAGCCTTATAATTAATAACATTGTCTATCACAAAACTGATGATAGGCATGATGCGAAAACGGTATTTACCAATGATAAATTTGCTTTGCGGAAATCGGAATTACTCAAAAAACACATATACGATTTTCTTACCTCAGATTCAGGGATTGAATCAAAATTCGCTGAAGCTTTGGAGAATAGTGTTGAGGTTGTTGTCTATGCAAAACTACCTAAGAGTTTCTACATTTCTACACCAGTAGCTAATTATAGTCCAGATTGGGCAATTGTTTTTGACAAGGATAAGGTTAGACAAATTTATTTTGTTGCTGAAACAAAAGGTTCAGATTCAGATATGGATTTAAGAGAAATAGAAAAACTAAAAATTCATTGTGCAGGGGAGCATTTTAAAGAGATTAGTGGCAATGAGGTTCGGTTTGAAAAAGTTAGTAGTTATGATAAGTTAATGGAAATAGTTCAAAGCCAATGAATAGCGTAGAAAAAATTATAAGAATTCCAATTAGAGAAGCTTTTCCTTATGAGGCTAGAAGTTTTACCCCTTGGCTTTGTGAGAATATTGAAGTTCTTGGGGATGCCATCGGCATTGAATTAATAAATGCTGAAAGAGAACAGAGTACTGGAAGTTTTAATGTTGATATAAAAGCTGAAAATGATAATGGGGATATTGTTGTCATAGAAAACCAATATGGCGCAAGCGATCATGACCATCTTGGAAAATTGATTACCTATTTGACGTCTTTTGAAGCCAAGGTTGCAATTTGGATTGTTGAAACTCCAAAACAAGAGCATATCAATGCTATATCATGGTTAAACGAAGCAGATAATGGTTGCGATTTTTACTTCTTAAAAATTGAGGCAATAAAGATTGGGGAAAGTAATCCTGCACCTTTGTTGTCCAAAATTATTGGACCTAGTGAAGAATCCAAACAAATTGGTAAGATTAAAAAGGAGGATTCATTAAGGCACAAGCAAAGGAGGGCTTTTTGGACAAAGCTTCTATCTGTAACTAGCACAAAAAAAGTAACAACATTTTCTGCTATTTCCCCATCAGGAGATGCATGGATAGGAGCTTCATCAGGTGTTAGAGGGTTATCATTTGTTTTCTGGGTAAATCAGCATAGTGTTCGTATTGAACTTCGCATTGACAGGGGCAAAGGTTCAGAAGATGAAAATTTGACTATCCTAAGAACATTGGAAAAATCAAAGCAGAATATAGAAGAAAGCTTTGGAGGCGGTTTGAACTGGGATGAACTAGAAGGCTATAGAGTTTGTAGTGTAAGAAAAGAATATGATTTAGGAGGATATAGAGATGACGAGGAAAAATGGGATTCAATAATTGACCAAGTGGTCGGAGCTATGAATTCCTTAATCAATGCCACCAAGAAACATATAAAGGCTTTGCGATTGTAAGCATGAAATTAATAGATAATATAAATAGCCGTTTAGGTGATGACTTAAAAGCAAGTATTGAAAAGGGCAGCAAGTTAAGTATTGCTGCCGCTTCTTTTTCAATTTATGCGTTCGAAGCTCTAAAAAAAGAGCTTGAGAAGATAGAAGAACTAAGATTTATTTTTTCATCACCAACATTTGTTGAAGAGGAAATTCAAAAACAAGATAGAAAATTTTACATTCCTCATATTTATAGAGAATCTGAGCTTTGTGGTGGCGAATTTGAATTACGTTTAATGAACCAGCTCAATCAAAGAGCAATTGCTAGAGAGTGTTCAAAATGGGTAAAAGAGAAAGTTACGTTTAAATCCAATAAGCATAGTAATCTGCCTTTAAATGGGATGATACATATTCAGGGTGAAAAGGAATATGCTTATGCTAATGTGAGTAGTTTTACTTCTTCAGATTTAGGAATTACCCATAAAAAGGGATTTCCTACTTTAATTCAAAAAACCGATTTTCCTGATAGTAGTGCTTACCTTGATTGGTTTAATCAAGTTTGGGAAAATGAGGAATATTTAAAAGACGTTACAGAAAAAGTTCAAGATTACTTTGAAAGTGCCTATAAAGAAAACAGTCCTGAGTTTATATACTTCATTACGCTATATAATATTTTTAATGATTTTCTCGATGATTTATCAATAGATAACTTGCCTAATGATCAGATTGGTTTTAAGCAGTCTGTTGTTTGGAGTAAACTTTATAATTTCCAGCAAGATGCGGTTATTGGCGCAATAAATAAATTAGAGAAATATAAGGGCTGTATTTTGGCTGATAGTGTTGGTTTGGGTAAAACTTTTTCGGCACTAGGGGTTATTAAGTATTACGAAATGCGTAACAAAGATGTGCTGGTTCTTTGCCCTAAAAAATTAGAAGCCAATTGGAATACGTATCGTCATAATGATAAAAATAATATTCTAGCCAAGGATAGATTTAGATATGATGTTTTATTTCATACAGATTTGTCTAGAGAAAGAGGAACAAGTAACGGACGGAATTTAGAGTCTGTCAATTGGGGTAATTATGGACTAATCGTTATTGATGAATCTCATAACTTTAGAAACAATAACACAGTTGTTGGAAAAGAGAATAGGTATCAAAAGTTACTTAGGAAAGTAATTCAAGAGGGAATTGAAACTAAGGTAATGATGCTTTCGGCTACACCTGTTAATAATAGATTTAATGACTTAAAGAACCAATTAGCTTTAGCTTATGAAGGTGAGACTGTTAATATTGATGATAAATTAGAGACTGACAGGGGAATAGATCAGGTATTTAGAAGAGCGCAAACTGCCTTTAATGTTTGGAGTAAATTTGATACGTCTGAGAGAACAACTGAAAAGTTGTTAGACATGTTAGATTTTGATTTTTTTGAAATCTTGGATTCACTCACAATAGCTCGTTCTAGAAAACATATAACGACGTATTATGATACCACAGCAATAGGGAAGTTTCCTGAGCGTAATAAACCAATATCTATACAAAGTCCATTAACTGATACAATGGATGTAACCTATGTAGATATAGCTGAGAAATTAACGCTGCTCAATCTTTCGATATATACGCCATTAAACTATATTCTTCCTAGTAAAATGCAGCTTTATGCTGACCTATACGATAAGACGGTAAAATCAGGGAGGTTGACACAGATTGATCGTGAAAAGAGTTTAAGAATTCTAATGAGAATTAATCTTTTGAAACGATTAGAGAGTTCAGTTGATTCATTCAGAATTACTTTGGAAGGTGTTATATCCCAAATTGAAAGTGCTATTAAAACTATAGACAAGGGTGGCTCTGGGGATTACGAGGGCTTGCAAGCTAAAATTGGAGATGAGAATTTTGATTGGGAAGCCGATTGGGGTGATGAAGAAAATGTTATAGGTAAGAAAATCAAAATTCATATTAACGATATGGATGCCACAAAATGGCGTGAAGATCTAAGTGAAGACTTAGTTATTTTAAACAGCCTTTGGAGTAGTATTGTTGATATAAGAGGGGAAAAAGATACTAAACTACAAAAGCTAATAAGTCTGCTAGATGATAAAGTTCAAAACCCTTTTAATGGAAAAAATAAAAAAGCAATAGTATTTACAGCATTTGCTGATACAGCCAATTATTTAAATGAGCATCTCGCTAAACATTTAAAGGATGAATATGGTTTAAATACTGCCATAGTTACTGGTTCAAGAAAGGTTAGTAATACTAAAAAAATTCCACCAGATTTGAATGCTATTTTGTCCTGTTTCTCGCCTATATCTAAAGATAAGAAGCAACTCTATCCAAAGATTACTGATTCAATTGATTTGTTGATAGCTACTGATTGTATTTCTGAGGGACAAAACCTTCAAGATTGTGACTATCTAATCAATTATGATATTCATTGGAATCCAGTTCGTATCATTCAACGTTTTGGAAGAATAGACAGGATCGGGTCTAAAAATGAAACCATAACAATGGTGAATTTTTGGCCCGATACAACCTTAGATAACTACATTAATTTAAAACAACGTGTAGAAAATAAAATGTTGATTAGCAATATGGCTAGTACAGGAGATGACAACATTTTAAATTCTGATGAGAAGGATTTAGATTATCGTAAAATTCAATTACAAAAGTTGCAAGAAGAAGTGATTGATTTAGAAGATTTGAGGGAAGGCGTTAGTATTACAGATTTGGGGTTAAATGATTTTAGAGTTGATTTAACAAACCTCATTAAAGAATATGGGGAATTGAAAGATATCCCTGAAGGATTGCACGCTGTTGTTAAATCAACCCCAATACTTGAATCAGGTGTCATTTATGTTTTAAAAAACCTAAATTCTGGGGTAAACATAAATAAGCTAAACAGACTTCATCCGTTTTATATGGTTTATATCAAAAAATCTGGAGAACTCTTGTTGAACCATGTTGAATCCAAAAAGATTTTAGATGCCATAAGAATGTTGTGTAAAGGAGTGAGTGAACCAATTGCTAACCTATGCCAAACACTTAATAAGGAAACTGATGAGTATCACGATATGAGAGAGTATTCAGAGTTGTTACAAAAAAGTATTGGAAGTGTGCTTCAGGTTGAAGAAGAGAAGGAGGTTTTAAGCCTATTTAAGTCGGGAGGAACTACAGCATTGCAAGACAAAATAAAAGGGCTTGAAGATTTTAAATTAATTTCATTTTTAATAGTTAGATAATATGGAATTTTTGAACCTGCCTCCAAGTACAAAAGTCAATAGATTTATTCCTAAAAATGCATTCGATAAATATACAAGTGCAAGGCAAAAGAAGCTTTTTGTTGAAAAAGTAAGTAAAATTACTTGGCTAAATAAGTTGTCCAAGGAAACTGTAAACCTTGAAGCTAAGGAAATTCAAGAGATACAAATTTTTAAGGTAGAGTTAAAGGCTAAAGAAGATATAAAAGAAGTGTTAGAGGTGATTGATAAATCAATTCCCTATCCTATTATATTTTTGGTTCAATATGATGAGCAATTTTACTTTTCTTGTTCCTCAAAACACCCTCATCCAATAGCCGAAGATAATTCTGTTATAGATTGGACATTTATATCCTCTTGGCAGGGTATAAATGAGAAAACATACTTATTAAACTTGAGAACAAGTTTAGATTGGGTTTTTAAAGACTTTTGTGTGCAATTATCGGGAAAAGAAAATTTGAAAAAGAGTTCTTTGGAGACACTTGTTAGTTATCAAAAACAAGTTGATATAGTAGAAAAGGATATATCCAAATTGAAGTCTGCAATATCGCGAATGAAGCAGTTTAATAAAAAAGTAGAATTGAATAATGAATTAAATGATAAGCTACGAGAGCTAGAAAAACTAAAAGGTAAGTAATGGAATTAACTAAAACAGATTTCATACAATATCTGAATTGCTCAGAGTCTTTGTGGCTTCTGAAAAATAAGCCAAAAGATTATCCTAGTGGAGAATTTTCTCTTTTTTTACAAAAGCTGATAGATGAAGGGTATGAAGTTGAAGAGCAGGCGAAAAAGCTATTTCCTAATGCATTTAGTATTTCTGAATTTGGTACACCTGAAGACACTCTAAGAGCCTTTGCAGAAGATAATACTATTTTTTTTCAAGCAGCACTTAAAACTGATACAGGTGTTTTTGCCAGAGTAGATATATTAGAACATCTTCCAAATAATACATGGCATTTGTATGAAGTGAAGTCTTCAACTAGCGTTAAAAAGGATAAAAAACATAATCATTTAAAAGATGCTTGCTTTCAAAAATATGTTTTAGAACAAAATGGTTTATCAGTTTCAAAAGTTTCAATAATTCACCTTAATAAAGAGTATGTTCGTCAAGGAGATATAAATCCATCAGAATTATTACAAATTACTGAGGTAACAGAGGAGGTTCAAAATTTATATCCTGAAGTTTCAATTGAAATAGAACAAGCAATATATTTTATTAATCAAGCTGAAATAGATATGACTTCTTGCTCATGTAGATTAAATACAAGGTCTAATCATTGTGATAGTTTTTTATTATTTAATGCCAATACTCCTCAGTTTAGCATTTATGAGATTGGGAATATTAGAGCAAATAAGATAAAGGAATTAATTGATAATGATATACTAGAGATTAAAGATATACCTAGTGATTTTAAACTTAATAATAAACAAATATTGCAGTATGAATCGGTAATTCAAGATGTTCCCATTATTGCTAAGGACAGAATTTGTAAGGTCTTATCTTCATTAACATTTCCGCTTCATTTTATTGATTATGAAACCTATGCAAGTGCTGTTCCTAAAATTGATAGAGTGCGACCACATCAACATATTCCTTTTCAGGTTTCTATTCATACAATGGCAAAGGATGGAGTAATAACACATTTTGAGTTTTTAGCCGATTGTTTAGAGCTGCCAGATAAAATGGTAGAATTTATGGAGCAAAGCACAGGTCAAACAGGAACATTTATATCTTGGCATAAAAGTTTTGAGATTGGGCGTAACAAGGATATAATACATTGGATTCCAAAGTATCATGAGTATTTAGAATATATGAACTCCAATATGTTTGATTTAGAAGATGTTTTTAAGTTGGACTATGTGGATTATCGTTTTCATGGGTCAACATCTATAAAAAAAGTTCTTCCAGTTTTATTGCCAGAGCTTTCATATGACGATTTAGAAGTTCAAAATGGTACAATGGCTTTAGACCTTTGGGGGCGCATGGTTTTAGATAAAAACTTTAATCAAGATAAAAAAGAGGTAAGGGAAAGATTATTAGAATATTGCAAACTAGATACCTGGGCTATGGTTGAGTTGTATAATATTTTGAGAAAAATATAAAAAGTAAATGATAAAAAAAATTAATCATATTAGGGGTTTTGGAGTATTTAACTCATATCGAAGATCAGGAAACATTCAAGATTTCGATAAGGTTAACATAATTTATGGTTGGAATTACTCGGGAAAAACAACGATTTCAAGGGTCTTTCAGTGTTTTGAAGAAAAGGAAGTAAAAGAACATTATCCAAGTGCTGAATTTGAACTAGAAGATTATGATGGTAATAAAGGAAATCAACAAAATTTAGATATTAATGGTGGTGAGGTCAAAGTGTTTAACTCAGACTTCATTAGAGATAATATACATCTTGAAGGAGAGAGCTTTAATCCAATCTTGTTATTGGGTGAAGATGCGAAAAAAACTGAAGGTGATATTAAGAAAAAAGATGAGAATCTAGGTAGGCTTAAGAAAATAGAAAATAACCTCAATAAAGTTTATACCACAATTGAAAGCCAAATATTATCAGGCTTAACAAATCGGGCTTCTTCGATTAAAGAAACACTTCAAATTGTTCAAGCTTTTACTCGAACACACTTAAAACCAATTTTTGATGAAGTAAAAGATAACCATAGGAGTTATATTAAAACAGACAAAGAACTGCCAGTTCTTTTAAAATTAGCAACTGCTTCAGAAAATGATAAACTTCCAAAGAAGGAAGATTATTCAACTAAGTTACCCATAGCTGATTTAATTAAAGGTGCGGAAAAATTACTAAAGGAAATTCCTGAGTTTTCTTCTACCGTGCAATATTTTATAGAAAATCCAGATATAGCAAATTGGGTTGAAAAAGGATTGCCGTTACATAAAGAAAAGGAAAAATGTGAATTCTGTGGAAATGAATTGGATTCTGAGCATATTCAAACAATAGCAGCTCATTTTTCGGAGGATTTAAAAAATCATAAAAAACGATTAGCAGATTTTATAGTCCTAATTAATGAGTCAAAAATCATGAACCCTGTTTTGCAGAAAAGTGATTTTTATAAGGAGTTTTGGACAGAGTTTGTTCAATGTAATTCATCCTTAAAAGAAGAGGTAAAGTCATATAACAAGCAACTTGATAATATTATAAAGCTAGTTGAAGCAAAGAATGAAAAACCATTTCAAGCTATTACTGATTTTAGCTTAATTGAAAATAATGATGAAAGGGTTGCAGCTAAAATTAGTGCTTATAATAAGGTTGTGAAAAAGAATAGAGAAAAAACTGATAAGTTTGAAACCAACAAGGCGGATGCCCAAGCAACTTTAAAAAAGCATTATGCAGCAAAGTTTGTAGATGAAATAGAACTAGATAAAAAAGAACTAAAAATTGAACTTTATAAAAAAAGAGAAAAACATTTTCAAGAAGCTCAAACAACTCTTGCCAAAGAAATAAAAACATTAGAAGCAAAGGTTAGTAAAGCTCATAAGGGAAGTGAAAAACTTAATGAGTTTATAAATAAATTTTTAGGTCGTGATGAAATAAAAGTCGTAGTTGAAAAAGAGGGAGAGAAAGAAAGGTTTAGATTAAAAAGGAAGGAAGCCAAGGCTGTAAATCTCAGTGAAGGAGAGAAAACCGCAATTGCTTTTTCTTTTTTTCTAACAAAACTGTTAGAATGCAAAGATTTGGAAAAAGTAATAGTTTATATTGATGACCCAATTTCAAGTTTGGACAGTAACCATATTTTTCAAGTAAATGCAGTTCTAAAAGATTTTTTTTATAGAAAGGAAAATCCAAGTGATGTACATCCAAAAATACTCAACTGTAAACAATTATTTCTTTCCACACATAATTTTGATTTTTTTAGTTTATTAAGGGAGTTACCTGTTCCTAAAGGCTTCAATCGTTTCTACTATTTTGTAAAGAGAGTAAACAGTAATCAGTCGGTAATTGATAGATTACCTAAATCATTGCAAAATTATGGGTCAGAGTATCATTATCTTTTTCAATTAATTCATAGTTTTAATAGTCAAGATGAAAAAGATATAGATTCGGCTATGATATTACCAAACGCGCTACGCAGATTTGTTGAACTGTATACCTATTCCAGAATTCCTAGTATTAAAAGTGAGTCGGTTGATATACGAACTGAGCAATTATGGGGTGCTCATGAAGCAAAACGGATTTTAAAAGTTTGTCATTATTTTAGTCATGGAGCAAGTATTGATAGAATGAGTAAGCATAATGATTTTATATGTGATATAGAAAATGCAGTTAAGGATTTAATAGATTTACTTTCATCGAACGATTCTTTGCATTACAATGAATTAATTAAAGCAGTAAATAGATAACATGAATGAATCCACTCAAATAAAATGTCCTAACTGTTCAACGTCAATTGATGTTCAAGACATTCTTGCACATCAATTAGAAGAAGAAATCAAACAAAAATATCAGGCACAACTTGTTCAAGAAAGGCAGAAGTTTGATAAAGAGTTGGAAAACCTTAATAATGCTAAAGAAGAGTTTGAAAAAAGGAAAAAACAACAAAACGAGTTGTTTGAAGAGCGTTTAGAGAAAAAACTGAAAGAAGAAAAAAAGGCAATAGAGAGTAAAATAAAAGCTAAACTCGCTGAAGAGCAGTCGGAGCAGTTTAAAGAATTGCAAAAAGAACTAAATGAAAAATCTGAGCAAATAAAAGAACTTAATCGTACAAAGGCTGAGATTGAAAAATTAAAACGTGAAAAGGCAGAATTGAAAGAGGCTGCTGAGGCAGAAGCTCAAAAGAAGCTGAATGAAACCTTGCAGACTGAAAAAGTAAAAATAAGGAAAGCTGAAGAAGAAAAGAATGAGTTGAAGTTCAAAGAACTTCAAAAGCAATTGGAGGACCAAAAGAAGCTCACCGAAGAAATGAAACGCAAACAGGAGCAAGGTTCTATGCAAATGCAGGGAGAAGTTCAGGAGCTTGCAATAGAAGAGTGGTTAATGGCACAATTTCCTTTAGATTCAGTGGAAGAAATTAAGAAGGGGACAAGAGGGGGGGATTGTCTTCAAGTTGTGAATACAAGAAGCCGTCAAAATTGTGGAAGGATTTATTATGAAAGTAAAAGAACTAAAGATTTTCAACCAAGCTGGATTGAAAAATTTAAGGCTGATATGCGCGAAAAAGGAGCTGATATTGGTGTTTTGGTAACTGAAGCTATGCCCTCTGATTTTGAAAGGATGGGAATTAAGGATGGTATTTGGATTTGTAGTTACGAAGAATTTAAAGGGCTTTGCTCAGTACTTAGAGAGTCAATCGTTCAAATAAACCTTGCAGTTTCTTCTCAAGAAAATAAAGGAGATAAAATGAACATGCTATATGATTATCTAACAAGTAATAACTTCAAAATGCAGGTGGAAGCTATTGTTGAAGGCTTTACACAAATGAAATCTGATCTTGATAGTGAAAAGCGATCGATGCAAAGAATTTGGAAACAAAGAGAGAGACAAATTGATAAAGTAACAACCAATACAATTGATATGTATGGTTCTATCAAAGGTATTGCAGGTAAAGCAATTCAATCAGTAAAAGCACTGGAATTACCAAATCCAGATGAGAATGAACTCGATTAAAATATGGAAGAAGAGAAGCCATTTACGTTTGAAGAAATTAGAGTTTTGAAGAAGAGATGGGCTTGGTGCTCTAATGTCGTTCTTTGGTTAGAGAATGAAGAGAAAAGAATTATAAATAGGGTTAGAGAAAATGTTAGAAAGCAATAATGGCTTTTTTTCTATTGCTAATCGAAATAATATAAATGTTGTACCTATGTTGTACCCAATAAAATAAAAAAGGCTTCACGTTTTCGTGAAGCCTTGTCTTTTCTAGTAGCGAGATCGAGATTTGAACTCGAGACCTCCGGGTTATGAATCCGACGCTCTAACCAACTGAGCTACCTCGCCTAATTTAAGGCTGCAAATATATAAACAAAATTGGTGTAAGCAAACCAAACCCTCAGAAAATATTCTTAAAAATTCTTGTAATTCTTATCAATTAATGTATATATTGGGCATTATAAATTTCACAGTTATTTATGGACGATAAAGTTAAATTTGATATTGAATTCCCCATACACGCATCACCTCAATTGTTATACCAATATATTTCAACGCCATCGGGTCTGTCCGAATGGTTTTCAGATAATGTAAATTCCAGAGGCGAACTGTTTACATTTATTTGGGATGGCAGCGAAGAAAAAGCGAAATTATTGAATAAGAAAAGTGGAGAACGCGTTAAGTTTAGATGGCTTGTAGATGAAGAAGATGGGCAAACCTATTATTTTGAAATTAGAATTCAAGTTGATGAAATTACAAAAGACGTATCGTTAATGGTTACCGATTATGCAGAAGTAGATGAAATTGATGAATCTAAAATGCTATGGGAAAACCAAATATCTAGCCTAAAACAAGTATTAGGCTCTGCTTAGTTAAAGAAGTATATTTTAAATTATATTTGTCCCGCTGAAAAAAATGAATTTAGTGGGATTTTTTTATGATAAATTTTAACGGAAACCTTTTAAAAGAAAACAATATATTATCAATTCAAAACCGTGGTTATGCCTATGGCGATGCCCTTTTTGAAACCATAAAAGTAAGCCACGGAAAGGTTTTGTTTTGGGAAGACCATTATTTTAGGCTAATGGCCTCAATGCGCATTTTGCGTATGGAGATACCCATGAGTTTTACCATGGAATTTTTGGAAGGCCAAATAAATAAAACTTTGGATGCCACTGGTTTATTAAAAGCATCGGCGCGGGTTAAACTAACGGTTCATAGAAATGAAGGTGGATTGTACGCACCCGAAACCAATGATGTCGGTTTTATTATTTCTGCAAAAGATTTGGATGAAGACTTTTACTTGTTAGCTGACAGTTTTTACGAAGTCGATTTGTTTAAAGATTATTATGTTTCGCCGTCTCTCTTATCAACCTTAAAAACCAATAACAAAGTGCTTAACGTAGTAGCGAGTGTTTATGCCAAAGAAAACAACCTAAATAATTGTTTTCTTTTAAATACCGATAAAAAGGTGATTGAAGCCTTAAACGGAAATGTGTTTTTGGTAAAAGGCAAAGTAATTAAAACGCCGCCGTTAACCGATGGCTGTTTAAAAGGCGTTATGCGAACCCAACTTATTAATATAATTAAACAAGTTCCAGAATATGATTTGGTTGAAGAATCGGTTTCACCATTTGAAATTCAAAAAGCTGATGAAGTTTTTATAACTAACGTTATTGCGGGAATTCAGCCCGTAAGTAAGTATAGAAAGAAAGTATTTGGTAACGAAGCGGCCAAATTGTTACTTCAAAAATTAAATATAAAAGTAAGGCTGGGCTAGTTATAACTGGGGTTTTCTGGTGCGTTGGACCATATGCTGTATTCGCCACCAAATTCCAACATTTTTTCCTTCCAAAACGTTTCGTAGTCTTTTTCTATAATATTCTTTTCATAAACATTTTTTGTAACTACCCACGAATTAGCTTTTAATTCATTTTCCAACTGGTCGGTTTCCCATCCAGAATAGCCCAGAAAAAATTTAATATCTGTTTCCTTAATGGTGCGGTCTTTTATAAGCTCTGCAACCACAGAAAAATCACCACCCCAATATATACCCAAGGAAATTTCTATACTATCTGGAATAAGTTGCGGCACCTTATGGATAAAATACAGGTTGTCCTGCTCTACGGGACCACCATTGTAGACTTTGAAAGTGGCCTCTATTTCGGGGATCAGGTCGCTTATATTATATTCTAGAGGCTTATTTAGTATAAAACCAATAGAACCTTCGTGAGAATGGTCTGCCAATAAAACAATTGAACGATTGAACGAAACATCCCCAATTATCGCAGGTTCTGCAATTAATAAGTTTCCTTTTTTGGGTTTTGCTGTAACCATATGATGAGGAATTAATAACTAAATCTAATATTTATTTATTAAAAATGCAACTGTTTGGGGTATATATAAAAAAACCCCCACGTTTTGTGGAGGCTTTTTTTTCTATAAAAAGGGGCAAATTAGTTTACCGCACTTGATAAATCTGATCCAGCTTTAAACTTTACTACGTTTTTAGCTTTGATTTTTATAGTTTCTCCAGTTTGAGGGTTTCTTCCTTCTCTTGCAGATCTTTTAGAAACTGACCAAGATCCGAAACCAACTAAAGAAACTCTGTTTCCTTTTTGTAAAGCTCCTTCAATTTCAATAAGCGCACACTCTAAAGCTTTTTTTGCGGCAGCTTTAGTAATTCCTGCGTGTTCCGCCATTGCATCGATTAAATCTGTTTTGTTCATAATGTAAAATTTAATTATTAATAAATCGGTTAAACTTTTTGTTAAATCCTCTACAAATTTATACGGATTATGCAACCATGCAAGTAATGGTAAGGGAAAAACGTGGTTTTGTTGATAACTTAAATCATTTGTTAATAAACGGAAGGTATTTCATCGAGTTTTTTTGAAATATCAGTGATAATGAGGGTTTACAGCATTTTAGCATTTTCTTCAAAAGAGAACCCGTTTAAAAAAGATTTTACGTCCATGTTTCGTTTGCCTGGCAACTTTAATTCTTTAATAACAATGTAACCTTTTGAAACTACAACCTTTAGTTCCTTTTTGGTGTGTTTTATGCTTCCTGGTTCAAAATTATGCTCGGCACTTTCTTTTTCTGCACTATAGATTTTTATATCCAAGTGGTCATCACCATTTAATAATGTACACCATGCCGCAGGGTATGGGCTCAGTCCACGAATATGGTTATAAATATGATCCACAGTGTTACTCCAGTCTATTTTACAATTATCCTTGTTGAGTTTATAGGCGGTTTTTATATTTTGGGTTTCAGGCTGCGGAATGGTTTCTACATTACCTTTTTCGATTAGTGTTACCGTTTTTAAAACTAAATCACTACCGATTTCCATCAGTTTATCATGAAGGCTTCCAGCATCTTCATTAGGTTCGATATTTATTTCCTCCTGAAGAATCATGTCGCCTGTATCAATTTTTTCATCAATAAAGAACGTGGAAACACCTGTTTTTGTTTCACCATTAATAATAGCCCAGTTTATAGGAGCCGCACCACGGTAGTTAGGTAATAAGGAAGCATGCAAGTTGAACGTGCCATATTCGGGCATTTGCCAAACCGCTTTGGGCAACATTCTAAATGCCACCACAATTTGAAGGTTAGCCTTTAAAGATTTTAGTTCGCTTAGGAATTCTTGGTTTTTTAAGTTGGTGGGTTGTAACACCCTTAAGTTTTGTGAAACGGCATATTTCTTTACGGCACTCTCGTTAAGTTTTCTGCCGCGTCCAGCAGGCCTGTCAGGTGCAGTTATTACACCAACGATATTATAATGGTTTTCTACTAGCGTTTTTAATGTGGCCACAGCAAAATCTGGTGTGCCCATAAATAGTATTCTTAAATCTTTCATTTATTATAAATGTAGGTTGTGCATTTTTGTAAAATCGTCATTATTTATAAATGACTTAATTTATATGTATTTGTTGGTGTAATAGTAACAATTTGATGCTCCAATAACAACTTTAATACGGTTTTTAGTTCGGTTTGGGTACAGTCCAATTGGGTTAAAAGGTTCCTAGAAGATTGGTCTCCCAATTCAAGAATTTTAATGATACTCTTTTTTAAGGCGTTTAAATCTTTAGGTTTGTCGCTTTTTTTAGATTGAATACAAACCGAACAAATTTTGCAAGGTTGTGTGTCTTTTTCTCCAAAATACGCTAATAGCTGAACGCTTTTACAAACCGAATCGTTTTCTACATAATCAATTATCGCTTTAACTTGTTGTTGTTTCAGCTTGTTTTGCTGTTTTATTATTGAAGCGATTCTATTTATGGTCTTTTCATCTTCACGAGGTTCTATAAAAGTGACTTGAGCATCGGTTTTGGTTAGATTCAATAAGATGATTTCATCACGTTCTAGTTGAGTTAGGCCATTTATTATGGTTGCTTGATTTACTGAAGCTTTTTCTGAAACTTTACTTAAATCGATTTTGGACGGATTGTCAAAAATTCCGCCATAAAGGCGTAAAATTGATTTTACAATAATATCTAGTCTTTTGTGTGTTCCTAGATACCTAAAAAGGGTTTGATTGGATGCTATAAACTGAACGGTAGTTTTATTTTGAAACTGCCTTGATAAAGTAATGACACTATTCCTATCTAAAATAAGTAAGGCGTTGTAACATAAAATGATATTGAAATTATAGGTTTTGCAAAAAGTGTTGAAATCAAAATCGAAAGTTTGATACTGGCCCTCACCGTAAGATATTTGAAAGTAGGCACACAGCTTTCTGTAAACCTGCTTTACAAAATCTACATTGGGCAAAACATTTAAAAACTGATTTTTAACCAATTCTTTGTCGCTATTGTTTTTTAAAATAACAGCAAAGGCTTTTTCGCCATCACGACCAGCCCTACCAGCCTCCTGAAAATAACTTTCAATACTTTCTGGCAAGCTAAAATGGATAACGGTTTTAACATCGGGCTTGTCTATGCCCATACCAAAAGCATTTGTGGCTACCATTACCTGATTTTGGTTATGCAGCCAAGATGTCATATTGGTTTCTTTCTCTGTATTTGAAAGCCCGCCATGGTAATTTGTGGCACTAATGTTTTTCGATTGTAAAAAATGACTCAATTCAACAGTAAGCTTACGGTTTCTTACATATACAATGGAAGGTTTTTGATGTTTTTTTAAAATGGTTTCCAGCCTGTAGTGTTTATCATTTTCATTAAAAACCATATAGGCCAAATTAGGTCTTGAAAACGATTTTCTAAAGATTTTAGGGTCAATAAAATCGAGTTCATTAACAATATCCTGAACTACTTCTGGTCGCGCCGAAGCCGTTAAGGCAACCACATTAACCGTGGGCTGCAGCTGTCTTAAAATAACAATATTCTTGTATGCTGGCCTAAAATCGCTACCCCATTGGGAGATGCAGTGGGCTTCATCAACGGCAATTAAATTAACATTCATTTGCCTTATTCTATCCTGAACCAATTCTTGTTGCAAACGTTCTGGAGAGAGGTATAAAAATTTGTAGTTTCCGTAAATACAGTTGTCTAAAAGCGTGTCTAATTGGCTATAAGAAATACCGCTGGTTATGGCCATGGCCTTAATGCCTTTGTCTTTTAAGGCTTGCACTTGGTCTTTCATTAGTGCGATTAACGGCGAAATAACAATACAAATACCTGGTTTTGCCAATGCCGGTATTTGAAAACATAATGATTTTCCGCCACCAGTAGGCATAAGAACGAAAGTGTCTTCACCCTTTAAAACAGCCTCTATTACAGCTTCTTGATGAGGCCGGAACGAAGTGAAATTCCAATAGCGTTCTAATATGTTTATAGGGTGTTCCATTCTAAATTTTTACAGTATTTAAAATGAAATTGGTGCGGTTTTCAACGGTATCAAATGGTACATCTACTAAGTCATAGTCGAAACTTTTATAAGTACTTACCAAATGGGCATGAATTTTCAAGGCTTGATCAAAATTTTCATAACGTTCGTTGTCGTTGGTGTAAATCGCTCGCCACGGTTTTAAAATAAAAACCTTGTTGTACCTTGAATTTTTACAGGCCTCTATAAATTTTTCGGGATAGGTGTCTCCAATATAGTCCATATAGGCCAAGATATCTGGAATGCCCCTATCAAAGAAAACGGTCTCGTTCTTATAAAGTTCAGACTCAAAATATTGTTTTTGCCTACCTTTTAGCAATAATTCACTAAACATTAAAGGTTTGGTTAAAAACAGTTGGTCGGCACCATTTTTTTGGGCTTCCAAAGTAACCTGTCTCGAAACTTCCTCTAAACAATGGTGCCCTTGACGTATCAAATTATTTATTAAAGTTGATTTTCCCGTTCCTGGACCTCCGGTTATGACAATTTTATGGGTGTTCAATTTGGCTTTATTTGTTGTAAAATTCGGAATTTAACTGTTATAAAAAAAATAGAAAGTAAACCGTATATTTGCCGTCTAATATAATGTTATGGGAACTTCTCCAAATTCAGAAGAATTTTATAAAAAATTAAAAGGCCAATTACAAGACACTGCACTTTGGCCATCAGAGTACCTTTATAAGTTTATTGTGATTTCCGATAAGGAAAAAATCAAGAAAATAGAGGACCTTTTTGATAATTTGGGTGCTGTTATAAATACTAAAGAGTCAAAAAACGGTAAATATACTAGCGTTTCAATAAATGTTAGAATGAAAAATCCAGACGCAGTAATTGAAAAGTATAAAGTAGTTGCAGAAAAAGTTGAAGGTGTCATAAGTCTTTAATAATTTTTTGTATTTTGCGATTGCATAAAAACTACGTGCAAAAATTTTAAAACTTCACATTTATTTTGATAGATAACCTAGAATACAATACAGAGCGTGAACATTTAATCATTCCAGAATACGGACGCCACCTGCAAAAAATGATTAACCATGCTAAAACCTTTGAAAGCAAAGAGGAACGTAACAAAGTGGCAAAGGCCATTATTGCGGTGATGGGTAATATGCAACCGCACTTAAGGGATGTTGCCGACTTTCAGCACAAACTTTGGGACCAACTCTTTATTATGTCTAATTTTGAGTTAGATGTAGATTCACCTTATGAAAAGCCCACCAAAGAGCTTTTTGAGGAGCGGCCAGAACCTTTAAAATATCCTCAAAACCATCCTAAATACCGTTTTTATGGAAACAACATCAAAACGATGATAGATGTGGCCAATACTTGGGAAGAAGGCGAATTAAAAGAGGCTTTGATTTATACCATTGCCAACCATATGAAAAAGTGCTTTTTAAACTGGAACAAAGACACGGTTGAGGATGATGTAATTTACGATCACCTGTTTGAGCTTTCAGGAGGAAAAATCAACTTGAAAAATTCAGAAGAAGACTTATCAGATGCATCGAGTTTAATGCGTTCTAAAAATAAATATTCAAATACAAAAAAAAGCCATCACAAAAAAGGAGGTAATCGTCAACGTAAGCGTTACTAAACAATATGGGAACATTTAGAATTGAAGGAGGCCACCGATTAAAAGGAAGTATACAGCCCCAAGGTGCAAAAAATGAAGCGCTTCAAATTTTATGCGCCGTTTTACTGACTCCAGAAAGAATTACAATCCACAACATTCCAGATATAGTTGATGTTAATAAGCTTATCGACTTATTGAAAAAACTGGGTGTAAAAATTGAAAAATTAAATAAAGGCTCTTATACATTTCAGGCTGATGATGTCAATTTGAAATATTTAGAATCCAATCAGTTTAAAATTGATGGCCGTGGTTTACGAGGCTCAATCATGATTGTAGGGCCGCTTTTGGCACGTTTTGGTAAAGGTTATATACCTAAACCGGGTGGCGATAAAATTGGTCGCCGCAGACTAGACACCCATTTTGAAGGACTAATAAAACTAGGAGCCAAATTTGGCTATAGCCGTGAAGAACAATTTTATGGGGTTGAAGCCAAAAAATTAAAAGGCACATACATGCTTCTTGAAGAAGCATCGGTAACCGGTACCGCCAACATTTTAATGGCTGCGGTTTTGGCTGAAGGTCAAACCACCATTTATAATGCGGCTTGCGAGCCCTATTTACAGCAATTGTGTAAAATGCTGAATAGAATGGGGGCGAAGATAAGTGGCGTTGGGTCTAATATGTTGATTATTGATGGTGTTGACAGCTTGGGTGGAACTGAACACACCATGCTTCCGGACATGATTGAGATTGGCAGTTGGATTGGTTTGGCAGCGATGACAAAAAGTGAACTGACTATTACTAACGTCTCTTGGGATGACTTAGGACTAATTCCTGAAACTTTCAGAAAATTGGGGATTACTGTTGAGCGCCAAGGCGACGATATCCATATTCCAGCACATACCGATGGCTACGAAATACAGAGTTTTATCGATGGTTCTATTTTAACCATTTCTGATGCCCCATGGCCTGGGTTTACGCCAGATTTATTAAGTATTATTTTGGTTGTAGCTACACAGGCTAGAGGAAGTGTTCTTGTGCATCAAAAAATGTTTGAAAGTCGTTTGTTCTTTGTGGATAAACTGATTGATATGGGGGCGAAAATTATTCTATGTGATCCGCATCGTGCCACTGTTATTGGTCATGATTACAAATCGACTTTAAAGGCAACTACTATGACATCGCCAGATATTCGTGCGGGGGTGTCCCTTTTAATTGCTGCACTTTCGGCAAAAGGCACATCAACCATTCAAAACATAGAACAGATTGATCGTGGCTATGAAAACATTGATGAACGTTTAAGGGCTATAGGAGCAAAAATTGAACGGATTTAAGCTTGTCTAGGATGATTTAAAATAAGAGTACTATCTTAATTTGACTTAAGGGCGTCGTTGTATTTTTGAAAACGTTCTGGTTTTTATGATTCAAAAAGTCCCCTAGGATTGAGATTGAAATATAGAGGTTTTGATATTTTTATATCTCAATTCTAATGTCTTCTCATGCTTTTTGAATTAAGATGCTTGAAAAAGAGGGTTTTCAATGAAGCAGTATCACAACATTGAAGTGGTTTGTTAATTATCTATTTGATATCCAGCAAATAAATTCAGTGATGTTCTTCGTTGAAAACAACACGCACTTTTACTTATTTTTATCACTTGATGTTAAATCATAAAATTGGTCATTTTTTTTCTTTAAACGTATCAAATTCAGATTTGCTATCGGCCTTTGGATAACTATTGTTAGCTGTATTGGTGTCTGCAAGCTCAAAATTAGGGTCTAAATTAATCTTTGAAACTTCTTTGCTTTTTACAAAGGTTTCTTTTATTTCATACTCGTTTCTACGCCATACTTGGGCAGATAGAGTTTCTATTTCATTGGTGCCATCCGTAAAAACCCATTCTATGGTAACGGGCATTACCAAACCACCCATGTTCCTTATGGTAAGTTCGTAAATATTTTTTCCATAAAGTTGCTTTCTAACTTCTTCGTCGTCTAAACGAGATAAAAATTGCCCATAACCTTTGTCAGGTGTATCTATTACGGTTATTATTTCTGGACCGTTAGAAAAACTATCAGTTAAGGTCTTGGTATTTTTGTCATTCGTTTGAATTTTCAATTGAGAATAGGCCTTTTTGTCTTCAATGTTAGTGTCTTTCTCAAAAATCTTAAACCATTTTACGTTACTTAACTCCATATCAACATGGTCGGTGGTGAAAAACCATCCTCTAAAAAACCAATCTAGGTCAGTAGCTGTGGCATCTTCCAAGGTTCTAAAGAAATCGGCAGGGTTAGGGTGTTTATATTTCCATCGATTGGCATATTCTCTAAAAGCCTCGTCAAACAGTTCTTTTCCAATAATGGAATTGCGGAGCATTTGAAAGCCAACAGTAGGCTTTGCGTAAAAATTCATTCCAAATTGGTTAAGCAGTTCATTGTCTGAAACGGTCATAATGGGGCGCAGAATACTTTTGTCTCCGCTCATAAATGGAACAATGGTTTTAGGAGAATAGCTATTAAAATTAGGGTAGCGTTCGGCAATAGTTCTTTGGTGCAAAAAGGTGTTGAGGCCTTCATCCATCCACATCCACTTGCGCTCGTCTGAACTTACAATCATAGGGAACCAATTGTGTCCCACTTCGTGTATAATGGTGCTAATCATACCTTGTTTTGCCGCATCACTAATTTTACCGTTTATGGGTCTGCCACCATTAAAGCTAATCATGGGGAATTCTATTCCAACATTCGATGTATTAACCGAAATACATACTGGATAAGGGTAGTCAAAAGTGGCTTCAGAGTAAACTTCTAATGCATGCTTTATGGCTTTTGTAGATTCTTGCTGCCAAACGGGTAAACCTTCCTTTGGATAGAATGACATAGCCATAACTGCATTGGTAGGAAGTTTTACAGCTTGGGCATCCCATAAGAATTTTCTGGAAGATGCAAATGCAAAATCTCGAACATTTTCAGCTTTAAATTTCCAGGTTTTTTGTTTTGACGTTTTTTGGTTTTCATTGGCAATGGCTTCTTCTTTTGTGACAATCATCACAGGTTTATCAAAGGATGCTCTTGCCAATTTCAACCGCTTTTGTTGAGCTTTTGTTAATACAGATTCGCTGTTTTGAAGCGCTCCGGTAGATGCGACGATGTGGTCTTCAGGAACCGTGATTTCCACTTCGTAATCACCAAATTCAAGTGCAAATTCGCCCAATCTTTGGAACTGCTGGTTTTGCCAGCCTTCGGTATCGTTGTAAACGGCCATTCTGGGAAACCAGTGCGCTATTAAGTAAACGGTATTGTCGTCTTCCGGAAAATATTCATAACCTTCCCTAGATAACAAAAATAAGCTTCTATCGGTAATGGGATATGACCATGAAATAGATAAAACAGTCGATTTTCCAGATTTTAGCGGTTCGTTTAGTTTTACTTTCATCATGGTATTGTTTACCATGGTTTTTAAGTTGTTCGCATTGCTGTCTTTTACATATTTAATTGAATAGCCAGCTGGGAAATCAAGAGCTCTGGTAAGAAACTGCATTTTTCTTGTGGTCATGCCGTTTTTTATACTGTTGCTAATGTCACCGAAATCTTCATTGCCTTTTTCGTTGACGTTTTGTTCGAGCTGCAACCAAACATAGCTTAAGTTGTCTGGTGAATTATTGTAATAGGTAATCGTTTCTTCACCTGTAATGGTGTTATTGTTTTCGTTTAAAGTCGCTTTTATTTTATAATCTGCACGTTGCTGCCAATAATCTTTTCCAGGAGCACCACTAGCCGTCCTATAGGTATTAGGTGGGGCAATTAAACGGTCGATGGGTTCAAATTTACCCTGCCATGGCTCGTTCTGTGCACTCAGATAAGAAAAAGAAAATGCAAACACGACCACACACTGAAGTATTCGTATCATTATTATTTATTTGAATTAGTCAACTACAATATAGGAAATATTAAAGGACTTTATGAAAAAATAACATTTAGGTTAAGTCATGTTGATGATTACTTAAAAAACTTATAAAACCATTCGTTTTAGTTGCTTTAAGGATATGCGTTCTTTACATTTGCACCTTTAAGAATGAATCTTATTCTTCTTTTTTGAAGGATAAAAATTATGATAAAATGAGCGATAAAAAGGAAAAACCAGTAACTTTTGATGTACTGATAGAAATACCAAAAGGAAGTAGAAACAAATATGAGTATGATTTTACCTTGCACAAAATCAGGTTTGATCGTATGTTGTTTTCGTCAATGATGTATCCTGGGGATTATGGTTTTATTCCAGAAACATTGGCTTTAGACCAAGATCCATTGGATGTTTTGGTTTTGGGTCACCAGCCAACATACCCTATGGTGGTTATGGAGGTAAGACCGATAGGCGTGTTTTACATGACCGACGAAAAAGGCCCAGATGAAAAAGTAATATGTGTACCTGTTTCTGACCCAATTTGGAGTAAGAAAGGTGATATCATGGATTTAAACCCGCACAGATTAAAGGAAATTGAGCATTTTTTTCAAGTTTACAAAGATTTAGAAAAGAAAAAAGTAGATACAGGAGGTTGGGGTAATGCAGAAGCTGCCGTTAAAATTTATCACGAATGTGTAAAGCGCTATGAAGAAAGCGAACATAAGAAAAAAAGGACCTTTACTATCTAGATTATCATATTCATAAAAAATTAAAATTATATTAAGCCATCTTAAATTTAAGATGGCTTTTTTTATCACTTATATTTTTCTATTTTTAGCCCCATTAAAAATATAAACCAACTAATGTAATATGGAATTAATAGTAAAGTTTTTACCGCTATTTGGTGTTTTGGCACTGGCGTTTGTTTTAATTAAAAGTTCATGGGTCTCTAAGCAGGACCAAGGCGACGAAAAAATGATAAGAATCGCTAAAAATATTGCTGATGGTGCAATGTCATTTTTAAAGGCAGAGTACAAAATATTATCAATCTTTGTTATAGCAGTTGCCATCTTGTTATTTTTTAAAGGCAACTCTGAGGAAGGGTCTAATGGAATGGTGGCTATATCTTTTGTTGTTGGGGCTATTTGTTCTGCTTTGGCTGGCTTTATAGGAATGAAAGTAGCCACAAAAGCTAATGTGCGCACGACAAGTGCTGCAAGAACATCTCTAGGAAAAGCTTTAGAAGTGGCTTTCGCAGGAGGGGCTGTAATGGGCTTGGGTGTTGTTGGTCTTGGCGTGCTTGGCTTAAGTGGATTGTTTATGATTTATAGCGAAATGGGATGGGGCATTAACGAAGTGCTTAATGTGCTTTCTGGTTTTTCTCTTGGAGCATCATCCATTGCATTGTTTGCACGTGTTGGTGGTGGTATTTATACGAAAGCTGCAGATGTGGGAGCCGATTTGGTTGGTAAAGTTGAAGCAGGAATTCCTGAAGATCACCCTTTAAACCCGGCAACTATTGCCGATAACGTAGGTGATAACGTAGGAGATGTTGCAGGTATGGGAGCCGATTTATTTGAATCTTATGTAGGCTCTATAATCGGAACAATGGTATTGGGAGCGTTGATTGCTACGGAAGATTTTAATGGTCTTGGAGCAGTTTATTTACCGTTGGTATTGGCTGCTGTAGGAATTATTATGTCTATTATCGGAACCTTTTTCGTAAAAGTGAAAGATGGTGGTTCCCCACACAGAGCATTGAATATTGGAGAATTTGGATCAGCAGCCTTAATGGTTGTAGCGTCTTATTTTATTATTAATGAATTTATTCCAGAAAGTTACACATTTAAAGGTGTTGAGTATGGAGCTATGGGCGTATTTTGGGCTACGATTGCAGGGTTAATAGCTGGTTTGCTGGTAGGTAAAGTTACTGAGTATTATACAGGCACAGGAACTAAGCCGGTAAATGCTATTGTAAGACAATCTGAAACTGGTGCAGCAACCAATATTATTGCTGGATTAGGAACAGGAATGATGTCTACCATGATTCCCATCTTATTAATTGCAGCCGCTATTTTGGTATCACATCATTTTGCAGGTTTATATGGTATTGCAATTGCAGCCGTAGGGATGTTAGCTAATACAGGAATACAATTGGCTGTTGATGCTTATGGACCAATTTCAGATAATGCTGGAGGTATTGCTGAAATGGCAGAATTGCCAAGTGAGGTACGTGAGCGCACCGATAAATTGGATGCCGTTGGTAATACAACTGCAGCTATTGGAAAAGGTTTTGCCATTGCATCTGCTGCTTTAACAGCTTTAGCCTTGTTTGCAGCATTTATGGAAACTGCCGGTGTAGAAACTATTGATGTGTCGCGGCCCGATATTATGGCTGGATTACTAG
Organism: Flavisericum labens; assembly: GCF_045446075.1. Lineage (NCBI taxonomy): Bacteria > Pseudomonadati > Bacteroidota > Flavobacteriia > Flavobacteriales > Flavobacteriaceae > Flavisericum > Flavisericum labens. The sequence continues at coordinate 88,267 of NZ_JBJJBQ010000010.1, forward strand.
TAGGAGGAATGTTGCCTTTTGTATTTTCGGCGTTATCAATGAATGCAGTTGGTCGTGCAGCAATGGCTATGATTGAAGAAGTGCGTCGTCAGTTTAGAGATATCCCACAGTTAAAAGCCGCTTTAGAGGTGATGCGTAAGTATGACTCAGATATGACGAAGGCTTCAGAAGCCGATAGAAAAATATTTGACGCAGCTGACGGAGTAGCTGAGTATGATAAATGTGTTGCCATTTCAACTCAAGCATCAATTAAGGAAATGGTATTGCCAGGGTTGTTGGCCATCGCCGTTCCTGTGGCTGTTGGTTTTATTGGTGGTGCAGAAATGTTAGGAGGTTTGCTTGCAGGTGTAACCACTTGTGGTGTACTTATGGCTATTTTTCAATCTAATGCAGGAGGAGCGTGGGATAATGCGAAAAAAACAATAGAAGAGCAAGGTAGAAAAGGAACTGAGGCGCATAAAGCTGCTGTGGTTGGAGATACTGTTGGAGATCCGTTTAAAGATACTTCAGGACCTTCATTAAATATATTGTTAAAGTTAATGTCTGTTGTGGCATTGGTTATTGCACCAAGTATTGCTTTATCATCGGATGTTGTAACAGCTTATGTTTCTGAGGATGTTCAATTGGAACAGATTGAAGTTACGAAAGAAGTTGAAGTGAAAATGAATAAAAATGAAGACGGAACTGTTAAAGCTGTGGTTACTACCACAACTACAAAAAACGGTGAGGAATCAGTAGTATATGAAACGTTTGAAGGTTTAGAAGAGGAGGTGAAAACTAAAATTGAAGCTCTTAATAGTGACGAACTAAGTGAAGTAAAAGTTCAAAAAGTTCTAAAGAAAGCTCAAGAAAACACCAGTTTCACAAATTAATTTTTGTTATAATTTACCTTGTCAACTAAATTTGTAGGATGACACTGAAAATAAAAAAAGGCTATCACATTTAGAGTGATAGCCTTTTTTATGAACAAAACTTATATTATAATTAAATCTTTGCAGATTTAACAGTTTTAATAATTCTAGCGGCGATTTTGTATGGGTCACCGTTTGAAGCTGGACGTCTATCTTCCAACCATCCTTTGTAGCCTCTTTCTACAGTTGCAATTGGAATACGGATTGAAGCTCCACGGTCAGATACACCATAAGAGAACGCATCGATAGATTGTGTTTCGTGATCACCAGTTAATCGTTGATCGTTAAACTCACCGTAAACTTCAATGTGCTCTTTTACAACAGGGCGGAATGCTTCACAAACTTTTTCGTAAGTCGCTTTATCTCCACAAGTTCTCAACAATGTGTTAGAGAAGTTGGCGTGCATACCAGAACCATTCCAATCCAAATCTCTACCTAATGGTTTTGGATGGTACTCAATGTAGTAACCATATTTTTCAGTTAATCGGTCTAGTAAATATCTAGAAATCCAGATTTCATCACCTGCTTGTTTTGCGCCTTTGGCAAATAATTGGTATTCCCATTGTCCGCAAGCTACCTCTTGGTTAATACCTTCAAAGTTTAATCCGGTATCAATGCATAAATCAGCATGTTCTTCAACTAAATCACGTCCGTGAGTGTTTAAACCACCAACAGAACAGTAGTACATACCTTGTGGTGCAGGGTATCCTCCTCTAGGGAAACCTAAAGGTAATTCCGTTTTAGTATCCATTATAAAATACTCTTGCTCAAAACCAAACCAGAAATCATCATCTTCATCATCAATAGTAGCTCTACCGTTAGATTCATGCGGCGTTCCGTCAGGATTCATAACTTCTGTCATTACTAGATATCCATTAACACGCTCTGGGTCAGGATAAATAGCAACTGGTTTTAAGACACAATCTGAAGAACCTCCAATGGCCTGCCTTGTAGAAGACCCGTCGAACGACCAGTTTCCTATTTCTTCAAGAGTTCCCTTGAAATCTTCATGATCTTCTACTTTAGTTTTACTCCTCATATTTTGGGTAGGGAAATATCCGTCTAACCAAATATATTCTAACTTGATTTTTGCCATAATAAATATTTATTTTTAAGAATGAAATAATAATTTTTGCGAAACAAATATATAATTTATCAGATGCACTATGAATTTTATAGGGGTGTTTTAATTAATTGGTGAGTTATTTTTATTTATACCCTATTTTTTTAAGGATTATTTTAAAAAAAGATGATTATTTTATTTAAATATTGAAAAAATGTTAACAACAATTTTCAAAAGTTAGTGGTATTATTACTCCTGCTGTTTTATTTTTGCTTAATAATTCATTTTGAATCATTTAATTAAAAATATAGAATGTCAACATTAAGATTTCACGCTTTAAAAGAATCTTTTGCCCATAAACCTGTGGTGTTTATTGAAAAAGAACGTCGGTCCGAACTATTTGGCAAAAATGTTTTTAATGAACGGACTATGCGCCAATACCTTACTAGAGATGCTTTTGAGGGTGTTACGAATGCCGTAAGCTTCGGCAAAAAGATTAATAGAAGTATAGCCAATCAAGTGGCGTCTTCAATGAAAGATTGGGCACTTTCCAAAGGGGTGACGCATTACACGCATTGGTTTCAGCCTCTAACTGGAGCAACTGCCGAGAAACACGATGCTTTTTTCGAAACTACTGGAGATGGCCTTGCCATTGAGAAATTTGGAGGCGGACAATTGGTTCAGCAGGAGCCCGATGCTTCTAGTTTCCCAAGTGGAGGTATCCGTAATACTTTTGAGGCAAGGGGTTATACTGCTTGGGATCCTACGTCGCCGGCATTTATTTATGGAACCACGCTTTGTATTCCAACCATATTTGTGGCTTATACTGGGGAAGCCCTAGATTATAAAACGCCATTACTAAGGGCGTTACAAGCGGTTGATGTTGCCGCAACAGATGTGTGTAAATATTTCGATAAAAACGTGAAAAAAGTAAGCTCATCTTTGGGGTGGGAGCAAGAGTATTTTTTAATTGACAAAATGTTGGCAACAAGCCGTCCTGATATCAATTTAACCGGAAGAACTTTATTGGGGCATTCAGCCGCTAAAGGCCAACAATTGGACGATCACTACTTTGGGTCAATCCCAAGAAGGGCCCTAAATTTTATGCGTGATTTAGAAAACGATTGTATGCTTTTGGGCATTCCAGTTAAAACCCGGCATAATGAGGTGGCTCCTAATCAATTTGAGCTAGCGCCCATTTTTGAGGAAGCCAACCTGGCTGTAGATCATAATTCTTTACTCATGGACATTATGGGGCGTGTCGCCTCGCGTCATAATTTTAAGGTGCTATTGCACGAAAAACCGTTTGCAGGCATCAATGGTTCGGGTAAGCATAATAACTGGTCGCTTTCTACTGATACGGGTGTCAATTTATTAGCTCCAGGTAAAACACCTATGAGTAACCTACAGTTTTTAACCTTTTTTATCAATACCATTAAGGCCGTTTATAAGCACGAAGCACTTTTACGTGCGGCCGTGGCATCTGCAAGTAATGACCATAGGTTAGGTGCAAACGAAGCACCACCGGCTATAATGTCGGTATTTATTGGTGAACAGCTAACTAAGGTTTTGGAGGAGCTTGAAGGCGTGACAAAAGGAAAGTTGTCGCCAAAAGAAAAAACAGAACTTAAACTTAATGTGGTTGGGAAAATACCCGACGTTCTGCTTGATAATACGGATAGAAACAGAACCTCGCCATTTGCATTTACAGGTAACAAGTTTGAGTTTAGAGCGGTAGGTTCAACAGCTAATTGTGGTGACCCGATGACTGTTTTAAATACGATTGTAGCCAAGCAATTAACTGACTTTAAAGTTGAAGTTGATGCGCTTATTGATAAAAAAGGACTAAAAAAAGATGAAGCCGTTTTCAATGTTCTGAGAGAATATATAAAATCCACAAAAGCCATTCTGTTTGAAGGTAACGGGTACGGAAAGGAATGGGAGAAGGAAGCAAAAAAACGCGGACTTAGTAACAATAAGACCACGCCTGAAGCCCTTAAAGCCAAAATTTCTGAGCAAACTATTAAATTGTTTGAGGAAATGAAGGTAATGAGTAAAATTGAAACCGAGGCACGTTATGAAATTGAAATCGAAGCGTATATAAAGCATATTCAAATTGAAAGTAGGGTTTTGGGTGATATTGCAAGAAATCATATTGTTCCAACCGCGGTAAAATATCAAAACATATTGATTGAAAACGTAAGGGGGCTAAAAAGTATTTTCGATAAGAAGTTTGATACGGTTTCAAAAGAACAGGTGAAATTGATTGAAGAGATTTCAAATCACATTGAAGGAATCAATACCCAGGTAACAAAAATGATTGATGAACGTAGAAAAGCCAACGCTATTCTCGATGACGAGAAAAGAGCTTTTGCCTATTGTAACAAGGTGAAAGCCTTGTTTGAAGATATACGATATCACTGCGATAAATTGGAACTTTTGGTAGACGACGAACTTTGGCCTTTGGCTAAGTACCGAGAACTACTATTTACGAGATAAGTTTTTAATCACTCAAAAAAAATCCTGCCCTAAAAAAGCAGGATTTTTTCATTCAAAAAACTACCTTTGCACCACAATACAAAGTTATGAGTCAAGAGGTTTCAAAACGTTACGCGCAACGCGGAGTATCAGCATCAAAAGAAGATGTTCACAGTGCGATTAAAAATATAGATAAAGGTTTATTTCCAAAGGCATTTTGTAAAATAGTGCCAGATTATCTAACAAATGATGATGATTATTGCTTGATTATGCATGCCGATGGTGCAGGAACCAAATCTTCTTTGGCCTATATGTATTGGAAGGAAACTGGCGATGTGTCAGTTTGGAAAGGTATTGCGCAAGATGCATTGATAATGAATATTGACGACTTACTTTGTGTGGGGGCAACAGATAATATCATGCTGTCTTCAACCATTGGGAGAAATAAAAACCTTATTCCCGGTGAAGTTATTTCGGCTATTATAAACGGTACCGAAGAGTTGATTTCAGAACTAAAAAGCTTCGGTGTAACCATACATTCCACTGGAGGCGAAACGGCTGATGTAGGTGATTTGGTTAGAACTATAATAGTGGATTCTACCGTTACCGCGCGAATGAAACGGAGCAATGTTATAGATAATGCCAATATAAAGCCAGGCGATGTTATTGTTGGTCTTGAAAGTTTTGGGCAGGCTAACTATGAAAAAGAATATAATGGCGGTATGGGCAGCAATGGGCTTACCTCTGCTCGACACGATGTTTTCAGTAAATATTTAGCAGAAAGATATCCAGAAAGTTTTGACGCAGCTGTACCTGAGAATTTAGTGTATTCGGGAGCTGTAAAATTAACCGATGCTGTTGAGGATTCACCTATTGATGCAGGAAAACTGGTATTGTCACCAACAAGGACTTATGCACCAATCATAAAAAAAATATTATCGGAATTTAATAGTGATACCATTCACGGTATGGTGCATTGTTCTGGAGGGGCTCAAACTAAAATCCTTCATTTTGTTGACGAACTTCATATAATAAAGGACAATATGTTTCCTGTTCCGCCATTGTTTAAATTGATACAGGAACAATCAAAAACCGACTGGAAAGAGATGTATCAAGTCTTTAACTGTGGCCATAGAATGGAACTTTATGTGACACCCAAAATAGCTGAAGAGATTATAGAAATTTCTAAGTCCTTTAATGTAGATGCAAAAATTATTGGTAAGGTAGAAGCATCAAAATCCAAAAAGCTTACAATAAAATCTGAGTTTGGAGAGTTTAACTATTAATTATTCTTATTTTTTATAAAATGGAATGGTTGTTGATGAGAATGTAAACTTTTAAAACGAACCAACAAATCATGAAATATACGCTATTAGCATTAGTGTGCTTTAGTTTTCATTTTGCTTTTGCTCAACCCGATTCTTTATTTATTAAAAAAGTTGAAGAAAAATATTCTGGCCCACAATGGGTTCAAGAGAATAAAGCTTCTTTAGATTTAAGCGAAGTTGCTTTTTTTAACTGGAATTCTGGTGGTACCAATTCTATTTCTGGGCTATTAGGTTTTGTCTCTTCGGCCAATTACTCCGATAAGTTTTTTGCTTGGCGAAATGAAGCTAGAATTCAATATGGAATTAATAAACAGGAGGCGAGAGAGCTTAGAAAAACTGATGATCTGTTCGAAATAAATTCTAATCTAGGTTATAGGCCTGATACCAAATCCAATTGGTTTTATTCTGCAAGGCTTAATTTTAGGACACAATTGACAAATGGTTACAAATACCCAAATACTGATGAACCTATATCTAGGTTGATGGCTCCCGGGTATCTCTTTTTTGGTGGGGGTATGGAATACGGAAAGCATATAGAGAAGGTGTCCTTGTATTTTTCACCATTAACCTTAAAAGCCACATTTGTTTTGGATGAAGATTTGGCCAATGCAGGTTCCTTTGGGGTGACGCCAGCCGTTTTAGATGCTGAGGGAAATGTAATTGTTCCCGGTGATCGTATAAGGCGGGAAGTAGGGATTTTGCTCACCAATAGTTATGAAATGGAGGTGATTGAAAATATTACCGTAAAAAACCAAATGAGCCTTTATTCAGATTATGTTAATAATTTTGGAAATGTTGATATTGACTGGCGTTTGGATTTCGATTTTAAAGTCAATCAATTTGTAAGGGCTACTTTGGGGTCGCATCTTAGGTACGATGACGATATAAAAACCCAAGTACCATCGCAAACCGAAGAAGGTGAGTTTGATGAAGCTGGTGCCAAAGTACAGTGGAAACAGTTTTTAGGCGTTGGTTTTGCTGTAGATTTTTGAAATTATTTTTCAAATTAATTTGAAAAATTTGTTAACTTTTTAATGTTGATAAATTTTTAAAACACTGTAAATCAGTTGGTTTTTGGTTTTTAGTTGAAAACTTTATGATTTTTGTCATGTTTTAAATTGTATATTTATGGTTAATTTATAACCTTAATTAATCTAAAAATATATAGTTTACTAATGAAAGCAGAACTTGCCAAAACTTCACTTAAAATTTTCACACAAGAAGAAGCGTTTAACGCTAGTCTGGAATATTTTAATAATGATGATTTAGCGGCGCGTGTTTGGTTAAACAAATATGCACTTAAAGATTCAGAAGGAAATATTTATGAGCTTACCCCTAACGATATGCACAGACGTATCGCTAAAGAAATTGCGCGTGTTGAGACTAAATACGCCAATCCGCTATCTGAGGATGATGTGTTCAATCTAATTAAAGATTTTAAATACATTGTGCCACAGGGCAGTCCAATGGCAGGAATTGGTAATCCGTTTCAAATTGCTTCCCTTTCAAACTGTTTTGTAATTGGCAACGCCGGAGATTCAGATTCTTACGGTGGCATCATGAAAATTGACCAAGAGCAAGTTCAGCTTATGAAACGCCGTGGGGGTGTAGGGCACGATTTGTCGCATATTCGTCCAAAAGGTTCTGCTGTAAAAAATTCAGCTTTAACATCAACGGGGATTGTACCCTTTATGGAGCGCTATTCAAATTCAACGCGCGAGGTGGCACAAGATGGAAGACGTGGTGCATTAATGCTTTCGGTTTCAATTAATCATCCAGATTCTGAAGATTTTATCAATGCCAAATTAGAACAAGGAAAAGTAACTGGAGCCAACGTTTCTGTTAGGATTGATGACCATTTTATGAAAGCTGTTAAAGACGGTGGTGAGTATGTACAAAAATATCCTGTGTTTAGTGATAATCCGAAAGTTTCAAAAAGTGTCGATGCCACATCACTTTGGAAAAAAATAGTGCATAATGCATGGAAGTCAGCCGAACCCGGTATTTTGTTTTGGGATACCATAATCAATGAGTCGGTTCCAGATTGCTATGCAGATTTAGGTTATAAAACAGTGTCAACCAATCCATGTGGTGAAATACCCTTATGTCCATACGACTCTTGTAGGCTTTTGGCCATCAACTTGTTTTCTTATGTAGAAAACCCGTTTACCGAAAAGGCTGCCTTTAATTTCGAACTGTTTAAAAAACATGTGGCTGCAGCACAACGTATTATGGACGATATTATCGATTTGGAATTAGAAAAAATTGATAAAATCCTAAAAAAGATTGATGAAGACCCTGAATTGGATGAAGTTAAATCGACCGAACGTAATTTGTGGTTAAATATTCAAAAAAAGGCTCAAGAAGGACGTAGAACGGGAGTTGGCATAACGGGTGAAGGCGATATGTTGGCCGCGCTTGGTATTCAGTATGGAAGTAAAGCAGGTAATGCGTTTTCTTTGGAAGTTCATAAAACTATTGCTATCGAAGCTTATCGTGCTTCTATACATTTAGCAAAAGAGCGTGGCCCATTTACGATTTTTGATACGAAACGCGAAAAGGACAATCCGTTTATTAATAGGTTAAAAGATGCCGATAGCCAGTTGTATTACGAAATGATGGAATATGGTCGTAGAAATATTGCGCTACTAACCATCGCGCCAACAGGGACTACAAGTTTGATGACACAAACGACATCGGGAATTGAGCCTGTTTTTATGCCCGTTTATAAGCGAAGAAGAAAAGTAAATCCTAACGACAAAGATGTACGTGTAGATTTTATTGATGAGGTAGGAGATTCTTGGGAAGAATATGTGGTATTCCATCACCGATTTAAACAGTGGATGGAAGTAAACAACATTGATACCTCCAAAAATTATTCGCAGGAAGATATTAATGCGCTGATAAAAAAATCGCCATATTATAAAGCAACATCCAACGATGTGGATTGGTTGAGTAAGGTAAGTATGCAAGGAGCCATCCAAAAGTGGGTGGATCATTCCATTAGTGTTACCATCAATTTGCCAAACGATGTTTCGGAAGATTTGGTTGGTGAATTGTACCTAAAGGCTTGGGAAGTAGGTTGTAAAGGTGTAACGGTTTATAGAGATGGATCAAGGTCAGGGGTTTTGATTTCCAATGATGATAAAAAGGAAGAAACATCTGAAGATACATTGACAACTTTCCCAACAAAGCGTCCTCAAGTGTTAGAGGCTGATGTGGTTCGTTTTCAAAATAACAAAGAAAAATGGATTGCTTTTATTGGTTTGATAGATGATAAACCCTATGAAATATTTACAGGTTTGGCTGATGATGAAGATGGTATTTTAATTCCGCGTTGGGCGAATAACGGACTCATTATAAAACATCGAAATGAAGATGGTACCAAACGTTACGATTTTCAATATGAGAACAAAAGAGGTTATAAAACCACTATTGAAGGACTGTCCCATAAGTTCAATCCAGAATTTTGGAATTACGCTAAGTTGATTTCAAGTACGTTGCGACACGGAATGCCTATTGATAAAATTGTTGATTTAATAAACAGTTTGCAGCTCGACAGCGAATCTATTAATACATGGAAGAATGGTGTAGTTCGTGCCTTAAAACGTTATGTTGAAGACGGTACTCAAGCCAAAGGTCAGAGGTGCGAAAATTGCAAATCTGAAAATTTAATTTATCAGGAAGGTTGCTTAACCTGTAAGGATTGCGGGTCTTCTAAATGTGGATAAACTACAGTTAAATCCAGCATAAAAAAGGAAGCCCAAAAGGCTTCTTTTTTTATTTAATCAAAAGTGCCAAAACTAACATATTTGTAATCTTCAAGCTCTTTCAAATCATTGACTTTTTTTGAACTACCGTTTTTTAATAAATAAATGTTATCCGATATACCAATTATATGACGGTACATGTGGTCGGTTATAATAATAGCTTTATACTTTTTCTCTTCTTTTATAATTTGATTTATTTTTTTCAATATACAGAGGTTCTAAATGAGAAAACGGTTCATCTAAAAGCACTATTCCTCTATTCATTTTTAAAACAATATATGTTTCAACAAGGCGACGTTCTCCTCCCGGTAATGTGTTGAAATTTTGTGTTTTATAAACTTTAAAGTTTTTAAAAATGTTGGTAAAGTCGCACCATGATATATTAAAAAGGTTAAAGATTTTTTTTAATTTATAACTCTGCGGTATAAAATTGTTTTGGGGTAAATATCCTGCCATTTTTTTTGGTATAAAGGCTTTAAAATGGGTTTGCCGTTTATTCGTATAAGTTTGTATTTTGGTTTGAGGGTTCCAAATATAATATTCAGTAAACAACTTTTTCCGCAGCCATTACTTCCAAGCATACCCGTAACCTTTCCTATTTCAGATATATGCCACTTAAAATGCGTTTTTCTTTAAAGGAAAGTTCAACATTATCGATTTCGATCGTCATACGAATTCTTTCAAGATTAAAAGGAAAGGTAAAGAAAAAACGATGTCAATTATAAACAATAAAGAAAACAATTTGAATGATGAAAATCCTAAGTTTTTGTAAAACAATAGTTTGCGTTTAGCAGAGGTTTCATTCATTAAATACCATAAAAGATTGACCAATAAAAGCTTTACTATAATTATAGGTATAATATCAAACTTCAAAAAAGAAAGCACGGTATTGATACCTAACGACCAAATAATAAAAGGCCTGTAAAAAACGTATATGGAAAATAATTGTTGCATAGGTAAGTACCATAACGCTCTAAGCGCAAAGATTATTTTAGCAATCGTGTATAACGCGGCTTTGCGAGCATGGTAAATTGATAAATTATCGTATTTTTGGTTCCCAATAAAAAAGGCAGATGTTAGAGAAATTACAAATAGTAAAACAACGTTTTGATGAGGTTAGCGATTTAATTATCCAGCCCGATATTATTTCAGACCAGAAGCGTTATGTGGATTTGAATAGGGAGTACAAAGATTTGAGAATCTTGATGGACAAGCGTGAGCAATACATCGAACTGACCAATAATTTAGCTGAGGCCGAAGAAATAATTGCCGACGGCAGTGACCCAGAAATGGTTGAAATGGCCAAAATGCAATACGACGAGGCTAAAGAAGGAATCCCGAAATTGGAAGAAGAAATAAAAGTACTTTTAATACCTAAAGATCCTGAGGATACTAAAAACGCTGTAGTAGAATTACGTGCTGGAACAGGTGGTGATGAGGCTAGTATATTTGCAGGAGATTTATTTAGAATGTATACTAAATATTGTGAAGGCAAAGGTTGGCGTGTTGATACGGTAGATTTTAGTGAAGGTACCAATGGTGGTTTTAAAGAAATTCAGTTTGAGGTTTCGGGTGATGATGTTTATGGAACCCTAAAATTTGAAGCTGGTGTACACCGTGTACAACGTGTGCCACAAACCGAGACCCAAGGCCGTGTACATACCAGTGCCGCGACCGTTATGGTGTTTCCGGAAGCCGAAGAGTTTGATGTGGAAATAAACCCGAAAGATGTACGAATTGATTATTTCTGTTCGTCAGGTCCAGGTGGGCAGTCGGTAAACACTACCTATTCGGCCGTACGTTTAACACATGAGCCAACGGGTTTAGTGGCGCAGTGCCAAGATCAAAAATCGCAGCATAAAAATAAAGAAAAGGCTTTTAAGGTATTGCGTTCGCGCTTATACGATTTAGAGTTGGCCAAAAAGCAGGAAGAAGATGCGGCAAAGCGTGGAAGTATGGTAAGCAGTGGTGACAGGAGCGCAAAAATTAGAACCTACAATTATCCGCAAGGTCGTGTAACCGACCACAGAATTGGGTTGACGCTTTACGATTTGCAAAATATTGTAAATGGTGATATTCAAAAAATAATAGATGAGTTGCAATTAGCTGAAAATACTGAAAAGTTAAAGGCTGGTGACGATACCAACTGAATGAAAAAACAGATCAAGTGACCACAGCCGAATTAGTAAACCAAATCCAGAAAAAAAAATCCTTTCTATGTATTGGTCTGGATGTCGATTTAAATAAAATCCCTCAACATCTTTTAAAAGAAGAGGACCCTATTTTTGCGTTTAATAAAGCCATTATAGATGCTACGCACCATTTGTGTGTAGCCTATAAACCCAATACGGCGTTTTACGAAGCTTATGGTTTAAAAGGCTGGAAAGCACTCGAACAAACGATTAATTACATTAACGAAAGATATCCAGAAATTTTTACCATTGCCGATGCCAAGCGTGGTGATATAGGCAATACAAGTACCATGTATGCGAAAGCGTTTTTAGAAGATTTAGCCTTCGATTCGGTTACTGTGGCTCCGTATATGGGAAAGGATTCGGTTGAGCCTTTTTTAGCTTTTGAAAATAAGCATACTATTTTATTGGCATTAACATCCAATGAAGGGGCCTTCGATTTTCAAACCAAAACCATTGAAAACAAGGAGCTGTACAAATATGTTTTGGAAACTTCAAAAACATGGCAAAATGCCCAAAACTTAATGTATGTTGTTGGTGCTACAAAAGCGGAGTATTTGGCCGATATCAGACAAATTATACCCGATAGCTTTTTGCTGGTTCCTGGGGTTGGTGCCCAAGGTGGTAACTTGCAAGACGTGTGCAAATACGGTATGAACAAAAATATTGGTTTGCTCATTAATTCGTCAAGGGGTATTATTTACGCTTCTGATAGTGCAGAATTCGCCCAGGCTGCGGCAAATAAAGCAGAAGAACTTCAAAAAGAAATGCAGATTATATTATCTAAATAGACGCACCCCTAAAATCTTTTGAGTATTCAACCTTGGTGGCATCGTCAACAAAATTGGAGATTCGGTTTTCTAAATCCTTTAAGCTAACTAGCTTGTTGAGGTTGGGTTTAATTTTGCCCACTTTGCAAAAATGTGTATTCATAATGTTCCTTTTATATACAAAATACGTATAAAACCCTTATTTAGATGTTATTACAGTGTTAAGGAATTGATAAAAATCAAACAGCCGTTTTTTTCTCGTCGCGGTAAAAGTATTTGAGCTTATTTAATTTATTGAGAAGTTTGATGGCTTTGTATTCTGAAATATCGCTTAAAGCAGAATCTGTTTGTCTTAAATTATAGGCTTGTTCAACCAAAGATTTGTACTGTTTCTTTAATTTGTCTTGACGACTTTTTATTTGGTCAAATCTTTTCATTAATAGTTGGTTAACAAGTACTTAAATATACATTATTTAGTTCGGATTTAAAAACAGAACAGCTCCTTTATCATTCGATAAACAAAAAACGGATCAGTTATCAGTTTAAAGGGCTTTTGGGAATGCAAAAAGCCAAATACAAAAGTATCTGGCTAAGTGTTGAAATTTTGATATAAATATTAATCTTGTAAAGCGAAAACTTTTCGTAATAAATCGGTTGTTCTAGAAGACAGTTTTGTTCTTATTTCTTTTTCTTCAACTGAAATCATGGTAAAAACACCTTCTAGAGCTTCCCCTGTTACATAATCAGTTAAATCAGGGTTTACATCATTTGTAAAAGGGATGTTGTTGTATTTAGTAATTAAGTTGTTCCAAATATCATCGGCACCCACTTTACTAAATGAGTTTTTAATTACCGGATTGAATTTGTTATAAAGTGCTGTTTGCGTTTTCGAAGTTAAATATTGCGTAGCGGCGTTATCATTTCCTAGCAGTATATTTTTGGCATCGGCAAACGTAATACCTTTAACCGCATCAATAAAAATAGGAGTGGCTTCTTTTACAGCATCTTCTGCAGCTCTGTTGAGTACTTTTAGCCCTTCATCTGCTAATTTACTAAGCCCAATGTCTCGAAGTGTTTTGTCTACTTTTTGTAATTCATCCGGTAAAAGAATTTTAACCAAGTCGTTTTTATAAAAACCATCGGTTTGGGTAAGTTTGGTAACTTGTTTGTCTATACCAAAGTCTAAAGCTTGCCTAAGTCCAGAGGCGATTTGGTCATTTCCTATAGTTTCTCCTTGCGGTAATTGGTTAACTACTTGTTGTAGCTCGGCACAGGCCGTTAAATTTAAAATGAAAATGAATGCTAAAAATTTACGTATCATAGTATTTGGGTTAATGATTAGAGGATTGAAATTTACAAAATTAAAATAGGGAAACGTTAAGAGAAAATAACCGTCTTATTATTATATACCATAACCTTACGGTTGGAATGAAGTTTTACCGCATTGGCAAGTACTATTTTTTCTAAATCACGCCCTTTAGCAATTAAATCAGAAATGGAATGTGCATGAGTAACACGCGTAACATCTTGCTCAATAATAGGACCGGCATCCAATTCCTCGGTTACATAATGACTAGTGGCTCCAATAATTTTTACGCCGCGTTTGTATGCTGAATGGTAAGGTTTGGCACCGACAAAAGCAGGTAAAAACGAATGGTGAATGTTAATAATTTTATTAGGGTACTTGTCAATTAATTTACTGGAAACAATCTGCATATATCTGGCAAGTACGATAAAATTAATTTTGTGCTTTTCCAAGAGTTCTAATTGTTTTTCTTCAGCAGCGGTTTTAGTGTCTTTGGTTACCGGAATATGGTAAAACGGAATGTTAAAATTATCAGCTATAGATTTTAAAGTATTATGGTTACTAATGATAAAGGGAATCTCTAAATTAAGTTCACCCGAATTGTAACGCCCCAATAAATCGTACAAACAATGGTCGTATTTCGAAATAAAAAGGGCCATTTTAGGTTTGTTTTCAGAAGAATATATGCGCCATTTCATCTTAAATACTTGGGCTATATTTGCTTTAAATTCAGCTTTAAAAACTTCTGTGTCAAAAGCATGTTCAATAAATTCGCTTTCCAAGCGCATAAAGAATATATTTTGCTCCCTATCGACATGTTGGTCTATGTAAACGATATTACCTTGGTTTTCGGCGATAAAACTAGTCACAGAAGCAATAATGTTTGGGCGGTCTTTGCAATTAATTAAAATGGTAATCTTGTTCATTCATTCTTAATTTAGGAGCTAAAAATAATGTAAATATTATTGAGGTTAAATTTAGGTTGATAATTTTAGATAATTTTATGTAAACCCCTTATTTTTTTGAATATTTCTTAAATTGCACTAGAGTATTTTAATATTTTTTATGAATGAAACAAATATCGCCATATAAACCAAAGCATCATGTAAGGATGGTTACTGCTGCATCACTTTTTGATGGACACGACGCTTCCATAAATATCATGCGCCGCATCATACAGGCCACTGGTGTTGAGGTTATTCATTTGGGACATGACCGAAGTGTTGAAGAAGTTGTCAATACGGCCATTCAAGAAGATGTTCAGGCCATTTGCTTAACATCGTATCAAGGTGGACACAACGAATATTTTAAGTATATGTTCGATCTTCTTAAGGAAAAGGGAGCTGGACATATTAAAATCTTTGGCGGTGGAGGAGGTGTTATTTTGCCTGCGGAAATAAGAGATTTGATGGAATACGGTATTTCACGAATTTATTCTCCAGACGATGGACGTGAAATGGGTTTACAGGGTATGATTAATGATTTGGTTGAAAAATCAGATAGTAAAAGCCCATCCCTAATACTTCCCAAAGGGACGGAGATAAAAGCGTCTTTAAGAAATAAGGACGTTGTTACAATTGCGAGATTGATTTCACTTGCCGAAAATAGGCCCGAAGAATTTAAGGAATTATTTCCAAGTATGAGTGAGACCTCGGCTCCATTGGGGAGGTCGGGAGGGGCTTCTCCTGTTTTAGGTATAACAGGTACAGGTGGTGCCGGAAAATCTAGTCTGGTAGATGAATTGGTAAGACGGTTTTTAAAAGATTTTCCTAAGAAAACGATTGGCATTATTTCGGTAGATCCTTCAAAACGAAAAACAGGTGGCGCTTTGTTGGGCGACCGTATACGAATGAATGCCATTAACAACCCAAGAGTTTACATGAGAAGTTTGGCCACGCGCCAATCTAATTTGGCCTTGTCAAAACACGTTAGCGAAGCCGTTGAGGTTTTGAAAGCCGCTCAGTTTGATTTGATTATTCTAGAAACTTCTGGTATTGGGCAATCCGATACCGAAATTATTGAACATTCCGATGTGTCACTTTATGTGATGACGCCCGAATTTGGTGCAGCCACTCAATTGGAAAAGATTGATATGTTAGATTTTGCCGATGTTGTTGCCATTAATAAATTCGATAAAAAAGGGGCTCAAGATGCATTACGTGATGTAAAAAAACAATACATGCGCAACCTTGGACTTTGGGATGTTTCACAAGATGAATTGCCAATTTTTGGAACTATCGCATCACAGTTTAACGACCCAGGAATGAATGCGCTTTATAAAGCAGTGATGAATAGGCTGAATGAAAAGGAAAACGTAGAATTTAAATCAACATTTACCATTTCAAACGAAATGAGTGAAAAAATTTATGTTATTCCACCTGCAAGGGTACGCTATTTATCTGAGATTGCTGAAAACAACAGGAACTACGATAAAATAGCCTCAGAACAGGTTGAGGTTGCCCAAAGTTTGTATGGTGTTTTTAAAACTATTTGCTCTATTGGGGTTATATCAGATAAAAACGGTAAAACCTATTTAGATAAGTCAGGATTAATAGCAGATGAGATTTTAAAGGAAGTGCAAAGTGAAGATGACAAGGCTTTGTTAAAACTCCTTTTCAAAGAATTTGATAAACTTAAATTTAAACTGAACCCCAATAATTGGGAAGTCATTTTAGGCTGGAACAACAAAGTAGAATCTTATAAAAAACCAATCTATTCGTTCAAAGTTAGGGAAAAAGAGATAAAAATCGAAACTCATATAGAGTCTTTGTCGCACACGCAAATTCCAAAGGTAGTTTTGCCCAAATACAAAGCTTGGGGCGATATTTTAAAATGGTGCTTGCAGGAGAATGTGCCGGGCCAATTCCCATATACAGCTGGTTTATACCCTTTCAAAAGAATGGGGGAGGACCCTACAAGAATGTTTGCAGGCGAAGGTGGGCCTGAACGTACCAATAGACGATTTCATTATGTGAGTGCCGATTTGCCGGCCAAACGTTTATCAACCGCTTTCGATAGTGTGACGCTTTACGGAAACGACCCAGATTACCGTCCAGATATTTACGGAAAAATAGGGAACGCTGGTGTTTCCATTTGCTGTTTGGATGATGCCAAAAAATTATATTCTGGATTTAATTTGGCTGATGCCATGACGTCGGTAAGTATGACCATAAATGGTCCCGCACCCATGTTATTAGGCTTTTTTATGAATGCAGCCATCGACCAGCAATGCGAAATTTATATTAAGGAAAATAATCTCGAAAAAGAAGTAGAGGCTGAAATTGCAAAATTATATAAAGAAAAAGAACGCCCTAAATATAATGGTGCGCTCCCAGAAGGAAATGATGGACTTGGGTTGATGCTTCTTGGTGTTACTGGAGATGAGGTATTGCCCTCTGAAGTTTACCAAGAAATAAAAACAAAAACTATAGCACAAGTTCGTGGAACGGTTCAGGCCGATATTTTAAAGGAAGATCAGGCTCAAAACACGTGTATATTTTCAACTGAATTTGCGCTTCGTTTAATGGGGGATGTTCAAGAGTATTTTATCGAAAATAATGTTCGTAATTTTTATTCGGTATCTATTTCGGGGTATCACATTGCCGAAGCTGGTGCCAATCCTATTACACAATTGGCTTTAACACTTTCCAATGGATTCACTTACGTGGAATATTATTTAAGTAGAGGTATGGATATCAACAAGTTTGGACCCAACCTGTCGTTTTTCTTTTCCAACGGAATAGATCCTGAATATGCCGTTATCGGCCGTGTGGCCCGTAAAATTTGGGCAAAAGCGTTGAAGCATAAGTATGGCGCCAATCCAAGGGCACAAATGCTGAAATACCACATCCAAACATCCGGACGCAGTTTGCATGCTCAGGAAATCGATTTTAACGATATTCGTACCACACTTCAGGCGTTATACGCTATTTACGATAATTGTAACTCGCTGCATACCAATGCTTACGACGAGGCTATTACCACCCCAACAGAAGAGTCTGTAAGACGTGCTATGGCCATTCAGCTAATCATCAATAAAGAACTGGGGCTTGCAAAAAGCGAAAACCCTATACAAGGCGCGTTTATCATTGAAGAATTAACGGATTTAGTTGAAGAAGCGGTTCTATTGGAATTTGACAGAATTACTGAGCGTGGTGGCGTTTTGGGGGCTATGGAAACCATGTATCAACGAAGTAAAATACAAGAGGAAAGTTTGCATTATGAAACATTAAAGCATAATGGGGAATATCCTATAATTGGTGTAAACACTTTTTTAAGTAGCAAGGGGTCGCCCACAGTACTCCCCATGGAGGTGATTCGGGCGACGGAAGAAGAAAAGAAGTTTCAGATAAAAACACTGCAAGATCTTCATAAAAATCATGATACTGATAAACTCTTAACAGAACTTCAACAAAAAGCAGTTAACAACGAAAACATTTTTGAATCGCTCATGGAAGTATGTAAAATTTGTTCTTTGGGGCAAATTACCCAAGCTCTGTTTGAAGTTGGCGGGCAGTATCGACGAAATATGTAAGCAGAGAAACCATTTTTCCTTTTTCGGAAGATAAAGTGAATCATTTATGTTTAGAATTCACATTAAGCGAAGTCTGAATGTAGACGATATAAAATTTTCCACAAAAAATGCATCTTTTTTAATCATTCTACGTCTATTAGATGAACCATAAAAACATACATTATGAAAAATAAAGAATGCATTTGTAATTGCGAACCCTGTAAAAATGGAAATTGTGCGCAATGTACTTGCAAAAACTGTACATGCACCAATTGTAATTGTTAAGATTAATTAAAAATGAAGAAAAATAGCATTCATATTTGTAAATTTAATATGAATGCTATTTCTATATTAAACTCATGAAAACAAAAGAAATTTGGAAGGCATATGCAGAGGATGTTAAACACTTTATAAGAAGTAAGGTGAAAGATCCAGTGGTAGCTGATGATTTGTTGCAGGATACCTTTATAAAAGTGCACACCAAGTTTAGTACGCTAAAGGATGAATCAAAACTGAAGTCGTGGCTGTTTACCATAGCCCGATATACGGTGATGGATTATTTTAGAGATAAAAATATCGACTACCATGTAACGGAAGCCGACATGGGTTTTGAAGAACACAAAACAGAACATACCAAAGAAGACTGCTTGCACGGAATCATTAAAAATCTACCTAAAAAATATAGAGCACCTCTTTTTTTAGCCGATATAAAGGGAGAAAAACAAGCACAGGTGGCAGAACGATTGCAACGACCACTGCCCACGGTAAAATCGCAAATACAGCGAGGCAGAAAATTAATAGCGCAAGGTTTTATGGATTGCTGCGATTTTAAGCTAAACCACGATGGTTATTTGGTTGGCGAGCTCAAGGCCAAAGAGGATTGTAAGGTGTGCCATTAAAATTTTACCAAAAAAAAGTCCTACCGAAGCAGGACTCAAGATTTTTCATCTACGGCATATAGCCTTATTGTGATAAGATTAAAGATTAGAAAGTTTAATCTGTTTCAAATGTAGGAAAAAGATTTTAAATTTAAAAAAGCAAATTATAACCTCTGGAGACAAAATAACGAGGGGAAATCTTAGATTGTTTAAATTTAATCTTTTAAATCAAAAGACGGAAAACGTGAGGTTTTTTGGTAAAGATGTTTTAAAATATAATAGAGGAAACTATAAACTCAGCATCCAAGAACGTTGCAACTTCTTAAATTTCTTTAACTCACTACGTAAAATAGGCAAGAAATCTTTTCCGTTACTGTTTGAGCGTTCTAATCTATAAGAGCTTTTGTAAAGTTTATTGGTAAGTTTTCTTAACGATGCTAAGTGTTTGTCTTTTTTGTCAGAATACCGTTGAAGCTCCACATTTACTATCTCAGGTGCCAATGATACAGATTGTTGTACTATATCTCCAGAAAAATAAATATTTCCATCTTCAGAACCATCTGGTTTTAGTGAAGATAAGTCATGGTTTAGGTAAGTAGAAATGTTTTGCGACAATGCAAAAATCTCTAAGGCTTTTTGGTAAACCGGTAATTCCGATAGGTTTGATGGGGTATTATGTAACATAATCTATTTCTAATAGCAATTTTATCAAAATTACTAACAAGAAACGAGATTCATCTTTAGATTTTAAAGTAAAAACGTATATTTGCCTTAAGATTTAATTTTTTAGGTTTAAAATTCCTTTAAATGAGTATTGATTCGATTAACAGCAAGATTTTAAGGTGTTTACAGCAAAATGCACGTATGAGTAATGCGGAAATTGGTCGCCAAGTGGGTATCAGTTCGCCAGCCGTTTCAGAGCGTATTAAAAAGATGGAAGACCTTGGGATAATTGAAGGTTATAAGACTATTGTTTCTCCATATGAAATGGGGTACCAGTTAAAAGCCATTATAACCTTAAGGGCATTTATGGGAAAGTTGAAGCCTTTTTTGGAAAAGGTAAAAACCTTTGACGAGGTGATTAACTGTTATCGTATTACGGGTGATGAAAATATCGTTATGGAAGTGGTATTGAAGAATAATAAACATTTGGAATCTTTTATTGACCAACTGATAACCTATGGAGAGTCGAAAACGCAAATAGTTTTATCGCGTGTAGTAAAGCAAAAGGCTGTTATACCAATAAAATAGAATGTTTAATTAATACGCCAAGGCGGATTTTTGCGGTTTTTACCAGCGAAGTACAAAATGATTTGGTGTCCATCGGGATCCTGCAAATGAGCTTCACGCCAAAGCCAGGGCTGCTCTTTGGGTAGTGATTTGAAAACTATACCCTTTTGCTGAAGTTTTTTAACCGTTTCATCTAAGTTTTCATCTTCAAAATAAATAGTAATGCCCTTGCCTTTAGCCAGTTTATCGACGTGGTGTAACGACAAAGTTGAAGTACCATTAGAGCATTCAAAACGAGCATATCGTGGAATGGAATCAACAATAAGCCTTAACCCCAACGTTTTGTAAAACTCGGTCGACTTTTCCAAATTTAAAGAGGGTATGGTTATTTGATTTAAATTCACGCGTTCTTTTTCTTTTCAATGTGTTTTGCAATTTGTTTTGCGTGGATTCTAGAGTTTTCAATAAACCATTTATGGGTTTCCTTCCCACCGCAAATAACACCTGCCAAATACAAGCCTTCTACGTTGGTTTCCATGGTTTCGTTGTTGTAGGTTGGGATGCGTTTACCGTCATCTGAAACAGTAATGCCACTATCAGTTAATAAATCAAAATTAGGTAAATACCCTGTTAGCGCCACTACATAATCATTTGGAATGGTTACAGTACCATCAGGCGTTTTTATAATGACTTCATCTTCTTTAATTTCAGTGATTTCTGAATTAAAATAAGCTGTTATACTACCTTCTTTAATACGGTTTATAATATCTGGCCGTACCCAATACTTAACACGTTCTCCAATGGCTTCTTTGCGCACTACCATAGTTACACGTCCGCCTTTACGCCATATTTCTAGTGCGGCATCAACGGCCGAATTACTTGCGCCAACTACAACAACATCTTGCATGCTGTAATTGTGGGCTTCTTTGTAATAGTGGGTCACTTTACTTCTGTGCTCTCCACGAACATTTAACAGTTTCGGGATATCATAAAACCCTGTACAAATAATTACGTGATTAACCGTATAACTAGATTTACTCGTATCTACTTTAAAATGTTCAGGTTGTTTTTCAACAGAAACCACATTTTCATATAAGTGGATATTTAATTGGTTGGATGTGGTTACCCGCCTGTAATACTCCAAAGCCTCATCTCTGTTAGGTTTGGAGTTGTTACTTATAAACGGAATATCGTCAATTTCAAGTTTTTCTGAAGTTGAAAAGAAGGTCATGTTTTTCGGGTAATTGAACAATGAATTTGTCAACGCGCCTTTTTCAATAATCAAATAGTCCCAGTTCCTTTTTTTGCATTCCAAGGCACAGGCAATACCAATTGGGCCTCCGCCGACGATGATAACTTCTTTTTTTTCTTCCAATGCTTTCATTTATAAATTTAATTCGTGTTTTTTAATTCCATCAATCTCCAATGCAGTTTTTAACCTTTTGGCTTTTCTTGAATTTAAATACTGACTTAAAACAAACAACAAAAATACACAAAACGTTGCCAGTAAAGTAATGATGTACCAAGTGTTGTTAAATCCCATGTGGTCTGCCATACGCATCCCAGCATTATGCCCAAAAATATGGGCAATTGAAAATGCTATGGAGTACAAGGCCATATATTCACCTTGGTTTCCTTTTCTGGCACGATCCATGGCAAATGCATTCGAAAACGGAAATGCGATCATCTCACCAAAGGTCATTAATAGCATACCCAAGATTAAAACACCTTTCCAGTCCGTAAGGTTTAGAATAATAAAGCTTGCACCCGTTAAAATGGCTCCGAAAAGCATCAATCCAGTTTTAGTAAATCGTGAATTTTCTAACCATTTTATAAGAGGCATTTCAAAAACAAAAATGAAAAATCCATTAGTTCCTAGTAGGATACCTATTTCCAGTTCGGTTAAAAAATGTGCTTCTTTATAATACAGTGGCATGGTTGAAAAATATTGTAAAAACACAACACCAAACAATACCATTGCTACCAGAAAGATTAAAAATGCTTTGTCCTTATAAGCTGATTTTGGATTTTCAATGGTGACATCGTCCAAAACTTTTGTTGTTTTTGGGTTTAAAACCGTTATAAGAACCCAAACGGCCAAAATACAGGTAATACCATCAACCCAGAATAAGCCGTTATAGCTTAAAGCGGTAATAATGAGACCACCAATGGCAGGCCCAGCAGAGAATCCTAAATTTATGGCAAGTCGTATTAAGGTTACCGACCGCGTTTTATTTTCAGGTTTACTGTATGCACTTAAGGCCACGAACATAGCCGGGCGAAACATATCGGCCACTAACATTACCAAAAATATACCAAAACAAAACGCTTCAAATGTTTTTAAAAACTGCAAGGCAATAAATAAAACACCTGTGGCCAACAAGCTAAAAACCATTACTTTGTAAAAACCAATTTTATCGGTTAATCGGCCTCCCAGCCATGAACCAACTACCGATCCTAACCCAAAGGCGGTCATAATCCAACCAATTTTGCTAAACGAAAAACCAAGGCTTTCGTTCAGGTAGAGCGACAAAAAAGGAACTACCATGGTGCCAGCTCGATTAATTAGCGTAATTAATGCTAGCCACCAAACTTCGCGAGAAAGTCCGTTAAAAGTGTTCAGGTAATTGTTGAATAAAGTTTTCATAATGTTGTTGGTTTCTGTTTTGTGCTACATATTTTGCTGTTTTAAAAAAGGGATACCACTAAAAATAAAAAGTCCGACGGCGAAGTCGGACTTTTACATATTGTATTATTTTATATTTACATCACCACAATATATAACAAGCCCAACTTCCTTTATAAGAAGCGGTCCATTGTTTTCTACAAATAGTGACGTGGTTACGCATTTTTGTTTTATTTGATTGGTCAAAACTAGGTAAAATATTTGTAAGTTGTATTTTTGAAATGAAATTTTTTAAAACGAAAGCCAATCATGAGCATTAAATTTTCAGCTATTTTTAAAAGGATGGAGAAATTTGTTACACTTATTTTTGTTTTAATTTGTTTAGCAGCTTGTGCACAGAAAAAGCATGCCATAAAAGGTGAAACTGAATTTCAAAAGGAGCAAAACGCCATGTTTAAAGATGCTTCAACTTCACCTCTTAAGGAAAAGGACTTTAAGCATTTTGAAGGCTTGGATTTTTTTAAGTTTGATTCGGCTTATGTTGTTAAGGCTACTTTTAAAAGAACACCCAACGAAAAGACGTTTAAAATGAAAACCACAACGGATAGAGCACCCATTTATTTGAAGTATGGAGAACTATCGTTTACATTAAAAGGCGGAAATTTTAAATTGAACATTTATCAAAATCAAGATTTGTTAAAGAAAGAAGGCTATGAAGATTATCTGTTTTTACCCTTTTTGGATGAAACTAATGGATTGGAAAGTTATGGTGGCGGACGCTATATCGATGCTAAAACTCCAGAGGGCAATACCATGGTTTTAGATTTTAATAAAGCCTACAACCCTTATTGTGCATATAACGACAAATATTCTTGCCCCATTGTACCACGCGAAAATTATTTAAAAATTAGGGTAGAAGCTGGGGTAAAGGCCTTTAAGAAGGGTAAAAAATGAGAATGGAGATGTTCGTTTAGCGGTCTCCTTTACTTTGATTTATAAATTTAATAGAAGAAAAGAGGAGAACTAAAACGGTCTTTAGATTAAAGCTTCGTTATAACTACGAGTCCTCTTTTCTTCTAAGATGTTTCTTCTGTGATGTAATGGAACACTCTTTTTTGCTTGGATGTAGCGTTGGCGTAAAAGTGTGTGAAATGGTAATTTATGTATTACACTTTAATGCTTTCTGAAACTTTTTTCTTTTTGTAATTCCGTCCGTACCATAATAAAATTCCGGTTACTGGTAAACTTGCAGTTAGCAAACTAACGAAAAACGCAATAATTTTTCCCGTAATTCCGCCAATTGCTCCAATATGAATGTCGTAATTCATTCGCTGAATTTTGTCAGCTACTTTTGCATTTTTGTATTTTCCGTAAATACTCGCTGTTTCAATTTCCTCCAATGTGTTTTGGTCGAAAAATCTAAAATCGGAATCGTAATAGAGTCCTTTGCTGTTTGAAACTTCCACGTAAATACTTTCGTCTGCTGTTTTGGGATAGTGTAATTCAAAACTTTTTGCATTTGGGTTTTCTTTTAAAAGTTTTGTAATTAAATAGTCCATTGGAATTTTAATATCTCTTTCTCCGATTTCGCTTTGGTTTTTAGGAATAGTAAAACGTGCCTCTTTTTCGCCACCTGTTGATTTGTAAACTACATATTTAAGCCAATTATAAGACATCATTGAGCCTGTAAAAGCTAAAATTAATGCAAGTGAACAAATGTAAAAGCCAACCACAGTATGCAAATCAAAGTTTTTACGTTTCCAACGTGTTGTTTTTTTCCAATCAAATTTTAAACGTTGTTTTAAGTTTTTACGCTTTTTGGGTAGCCAAATAATAAAACCTGAAATGATGATTAATATGAAAATTAAAATAGAAACTCCAACAACCTGCTCGCCAATAGTTTTGGGTAACCAAAGTCGCATATGACCTTTTAGAATAAATGCAAAAAATCCTGACAGATGATTATCTACTTGAATCACTTCGCCTGAATATGGATTTAAGAAAACACTTTGATAAAATTCTGGTTCGGCATCATAGAAAATTACTTCAATTGCATCATCTTCTTTTTTAAATAGAGTTCCGTGAACTGTGTTTTTTGGAAATATTTCTTTTGCTAATTCCTTTGCTTTTGTTGGTGTTAATATTGATTGGTCTTGTGGTGTGACTTTTTTATAGTCATCATAAAGACTTTCCATTTCATCTCTAAACGCCCAACAACAACCAGTTATAGACACAATAAAAACTACTAAACCTGTTGTTAAACCTAAATATTTATGTAATTGAAATATGAATTTTTTAGCTGTCATTATTTTAAATTTAAAAAAGAGCAACCTGGATAAAAAGTTGCTCTTTTTCACTTGACTAATTAAAATTGATATGAAATGTTTGCCAATAATGCTCTTGGTTGTTGTGGGTTTATGGTTGTCCAACCTTTGTAATATTCCTTGTTAAAAGCATTGTTTAGCTTTAAACCAATTCTGTATTTATTAGCTTGGTAAAAAACGGAAGCGTTTGCAATCGTATAACTTGGCAGAATAAATTCGCCAGTCGATTCGTAGTTTATCGCAAAACGTTCACTTGCTCCATTAAACCCTAAACCAATTCCAAAACCGTCTAAAGTTCCATCTTGAAATTCATAATTTGCCCAAAAGTTGTAAAGCGTTTCTGGTCCAGCCTCAAGCGGTCTTCTGTTTAGAATTTCAGTATTATCGGATTCCGTAGTTTCGCTATCATTGTTACTAAAACCAGCTCTAATATTTAGTCCTTTAAATGGGTTGGCGTTGATTTCAATTTCAAAACCTTTACTTACTACTTCGCCACCTTGAATTTTATTGAAAGGTGATGAAGGGTCAGTAATTACACGGTCTTTCAATTTAATATCATAGTAACTAATCGTTGCATTTAAGCGATTATTAAAGAGATTTGTTTTAATACCAAATTCTAATTGGTTTGCTTGTTCTGGGTCAAAAGTTTGTAAATTTTGCGGACCTTCATCAGGATTACCTACTAATTGAGGTGCTACATTGGTAAATCCATTTTGGTAGTTTCCAAAAATTGATAGTTTGTCTTTTATGGGTTGATAAACGATTCCGAATTTTGGTGATAACGTAGTTTGGTCATAATCATCTTCAAGATTTGCTAAATCACCTTCATTATCAAAATGGTCTAATCGTAAACCTATCGTTGCTGTAAGGTTATCCGTGAAATTGATGACGTCAGACAAATACAAACTATAAATATGGTATTTAGATTTTATGTTGCCAACGCCTTGTGAAGCCAAAGCAGCATCAACTCCTGAAGTTGAAAGCGGATATATATCATTTTCGACATCTGGTGTAAAAGGATTATCTCCATTTGAACCGCCATTTGGCGTTACATTTCCGTAAAAGGCATATCCTGTGCTGTTGTTTGTTTGTGTTTCATTGAAATAATCGATACCAACGACCATTCTATTTCGTAGTGAAGCAATTTTGAAATCTCCGATAAAGTTTTGCTGAATATCGGTTGTTTGTGTATTTGCGTTTTGTTTATTGATAAAACGAGAATAAGTATTGCCTTCTAAAATTCCGAAATCAAATAAGTATGAATAATATCCTTTTGTAGAAGTTGAACTTTTAGAAAGTAACGTTTGAGAATGCCACGTATCCGATAACTTGTAATCCATTTCAATTCTGTAATTCTGCGTTGGATTTTGTAATGTTAAATCGTTGCTTGTAAACGACAACTTGTTATTGTAGTTAAGTTCATCAAGATTTGAAGCAACGGTTGGTGCACTTCTATTTAGGAATAAGAAAGTTGGGTTTGTTTGTTCTGCTTGGGTAATTTCTCCGTAAAACGAGAAAGAAAGTCTGTTGTTTACTTTGTACGATAATGATGGTGCAATAAAAAACGACTTTCTAAAGCCAGCATCTTGAAAACTTTGCTCTGTTGTGTAAGCTGTATTTAATCTGAAATATAAGTTATCATCTTTACTCAAAGCAGTATTAAAGTCTCCAACAATTTGATTTAGAC
The DNA here is from genome assembly GCF_045446075.1 of Flavisericum labens. Classification (NCBI taxonomy): domain Bacteria; kingdom Pseudomonadati; phylum Bacteroidota; class Flavobacteriia; order Flavobacteriales; family Flavobacteriaceae; genus Flavisericum; species Flavisericum labens. The sequence continues at coordinate 115,343 of NZ_JBJJBQ010000010.1, forward strand.
CGTAAGTCCCAGATGTAAAAGACAGTTCGCCGCCAGTTCCAACATAAGGCTTTTTAGTAACCACATTTATAAGTCCACCATAAGAACTTACTGCATTTCCGAACAAAGTTGCAGAAGGACCTTTTAACACTTCAATACGTTCAATATTTGCTGGGTTAATTGTTCCGTTTGTCAATCCTGGCAATCCGTTTACTAATTGAGGTTGCACTGAAAATCCACGAAGCGAAAAATAACCAGCACCATCGCCACCTCGACCAGTTGAAGTCCAAAGTTGCTCAACCCCAGTAGCATTTTTTAATGCATCATCAAAATTTGTAACAACTTGCGATTTTAAAATTTCGTTAGTAACGGTATTATAAACTTGTGTGTTTTCTATGTCTTTTAATGGAAGTTTTGAAACATAAGCGGTTTTCTTTCTTGAAAATTTGTTGCGTCGTTCACCTTCTACTATAACTTCGCTCAAAATTTCATTTCCTTCGTAAAGTGTAATTGTTTCTAATTTTGTGTTTTGATTATTTGAAACTGAAAATGAAATTTCTCTTGTTTTGAAACCTAAGTGTGAAATTAAAAGCGTGTAATCACCACTTTCTAAATTAGAGATTTTAAAGTCTCCATCTTCGTTAGTTTGTGTGCCTGTAGTTGCGTTTTTTAAAGAAACATTTACACCAAAAAGAGGTGTTTGATTGTTATCTTTTATAGTTCCAGTAAGTGATACGTTTTGTGCCAATGCTAATTTTGTTAGCAGAAATAGGGTTATTATTGGTAATAGGTTTTTCATTTGTTTTTATTTAGACTTAATATAAATAGTAAATTTTCGACAAAAATATATTTGACTTTTGATTTAACCAAATTATTTATAATAAATCTAAATAATAATTTTTAAGAGCCTGATTTTCTATTGTTAGTAGCGTTTTTTTCATTCGAAGACGAAAAGTAGCAAGTGCAAAGAAATTATGTTGCAGAGCGATTTTTTGCTCTTACGGAAATTAATTACTAAATTTTCTGAAAACTTTTTAAGCGAGGAACATTCCGAATAAGCCCACTATCGATAGGTTATCACTGCTCAGATGTTAAACGAAAATATTTAAAAATGTTTACAAAGTCAAGTGTCTACTTTGCCAAAAACATTCCTAAAAAGACAGCCAGAAACCCAGTGATGAAACTAGCAATAGTATAAACTACAAACCCCATAAAGTCTCCAGATTTTAAAAGCACATGGTTTTCGTAAGCAAAGGTAGAGAAGGTGGTAAACCCACCACAAAACCCCGAGGCTAACAATATAATATGGTTTTGAGAAAGCGATGTGTTTTTTGCTGCTAGGCCCAATATTAATCCAATTAATAAACACCCTAAGACGTTAGCGGTAAAAGTGCCATAAGGCATGTAAGATTCGGGTTTGTTCAAATATTTTCCTATTACAAAACGTAATGCACTACCAAAACCACCACCTAAAAAAACGAGTAAAATTTGTTTCATCTAAAAGTAATGTTGGGCTTATTTTATTGCAATATAAATTTCGGTATTCCAATTGGCCGGGTTGGGTTCCGCCATGGGGTCGGTTAGATAAACTTCAAGCATGGGGCCACTTTCAGTAAATTCCATGCCATTATCTGTTACATATTTCATAGCGGTTTCCCAAGCTTCGGTTAAGTTTTTGTAATCACCTTTTAAGGTCGTTTTTACTGCCTTAAAAGGTCTTAATTGCCCCGTTAAAATATTGCTTTCGGATGAGATTACCCTATCGGTGGTTGGTACACAGCACGAAAATATAGTAGCATTGTTTTCCATATCCCATTTATGGTAATATGTAAATGGAGCGCCCGCCATTTTAATGTTGTTCTGCACGGCATATTGACCAACTTCCGTCATCATTTCTTGCATTTTAGGTTCTATATCCGATATTTTGCAAGAGGTGGTATTATAAATATAAAAACCACCACCGTGTTCGGTAAGGCCATTTACAGTAATACTGTATTTTTTCATGTCTGCTGTTACAACACTATCTAGCTTAAACAGTCCACGCTCAAAATCTGGACCTGTCATGTCTTCTATGGAACCAGCAAATGTGGTATACATTTTAGTCATGAAATCTTGTTTTCCAGCCATTTTCCAGGTCACTTTAGTGCCTTCTTGGGTAGGCTCGAATGTCCAATTAATATGCGATTCCGATTTAAAAGGTTTAATAAACTGTATGTGCTGTTCAATTAATTCGTTTTCTTCTACATTCAAGGTTTTCATACTGCCCTCACCCAAAATTTCGCCGTTCCAAGCATAATTTCCACCAACACCAGATGTTTTGTCTCCATAGGTTAATTCTGCATTGGGTTCTTGTTCTATCCAAGGAGAGAAACTAGGCCAGTTTTTATAATCATTTACTTTATTGAAAATCATTGAAACTGGTGCTTTTATAACCTTGCTCCTATTAAAACTGAACTCGTTAGGCTGCACTGCAATATAAATGGACAAGCCAATAACAAATATGAGTAATAGAAAAAGAACATACTTAAGTGCTTTCATGAAATGTTTTTTGAAGAATTTGATAAATCAAATATAATCATTTTTAATTTTTTGTTAATAAATTATTACATTTGTTGTGGTAAAAATTGATTTTTTACATCAAAAAGTCATTTTTTTAGATTTATCTCTAAAATTAATGCTTTAGAGGAGCGTTTTTTAAGAATTATTAAATATAAAATAATACAAAATGAAACTTAAATTCATACTAAATTTAATCGTGGTTGCCACGGTTTTATGGTCATGCGTTAACGGAAAATCTGAGAAAAAAGATACCATGGCTCAAAAGGAAAGTGCTGACTTTAATTACAGAGTAGACCAATTCGCTGATGTAAAAATACTGAGGTATCAGGTTCCGGGATGGGAAAATCTTACATTGAAAGAACAAAAATTGGTTTATTATTTAACGCAGGCCGGACTGGCTGGTCGCGACATTATGTGGGATCAAAACTACAGGCACAACCTTAAAATAAGAGCGGCGCTTGAAAAGGTTTATAATGATTACTCGGGGGATAAATCTTCTGATTCTTGGAATGCATTTACAACTTATTTAAAGCGTGTTTGGTTTAGTAACGGCATCCATCATCATTATTCAAATGACAAATTAAAGCCCGATTTTTCGGCAGATTATTTAAAGTCGTTACTTGCTGAAACCAATACAGAATTGGAAACAGAAGCCTACGATGTTATTTTCAATAATGCTGATAGTAAAAAAGTTAATCAGGCCAAAGGTGTTGATAATGTAGCTCTTTCTGCCGTAAATTTTTACGGGCTGAACGTGACTAATAACGATGTTATCAATTTTTATAAAACCAAAACATCACCAAATCCTGAAAGGCCACTGGCTTTTGGGCTAAACTCGCAGTTGGTAAAAGACAATGGCGTGGTGAAAGAGCGTGTTTACAAATCTGGAGGTTTGTATGGCGAGGCTATCGACGAAATAATTAAATGGTTAGAGTTGGCAAAAGGAGTGGCCGAAAACGAAGCTCAGGCTACCGCTTTAGGCTTATTGATAGAATATTACAAAACGGGTGATTTGCAAACCTGGGACGATTATAATGTAGCTTGGACCAATGCCACTGATGGTAATGTGGATTACATAAACGGTTTTGTTGAGGTATATAACGATCCGTTGGGTTATAGAGGCTCCTACGAAATGATTGTGCAAATCAATGATTTTGATATGTCGCAAAAAATGAAAGTTTTGAGTGATAATGCCCAATGGTTTGAGGACAACTCTACTTTGATGGACGACCATAAAAAGGAAAACGTAGTTGGCGTAACTTACAAAGTGGTCAATGTTGCTGGTGAAGCTGGTGATGCATCGCCAAGCACGCCCATTGGAGTAAATTTACCTAATTCAAACTGGATTCGTGCTGCCGTTGGAAGTAAATCCGTATCGTTAGGTAACATCATTAACGCTTCAAATAATGCCGGTAGTTCTGGCCGATTACAAGAGTTCGCACATGATGAAGAAGAGGTTAAAAATCATGAAAAATATGGCGAGTTGGCTGATAAGTTGGAAACGGCATTACATGAAGTTATCGGTCACGCCTCAGGGAAATTAAACCCTGGAGTAGGAGAGACTAAAGAAACCCTAAAAAATTATGCATCGACCTTAGAAGAGGGTCGAGCCGATTTAGTTGCCTTGTATTATATGTACCAGCCAAAACTTCAAGAATTAGGTTTGGTTGAAGACTGGAAAGCGGTTGGGCGAGCTTCGTACGATGCTTATATCCGTAATGGGTTAATGACCCAGCTAATTCGTTTGAATTTAGGCGATGATGTTGAAGAAGCCCATATGAGAAACAGACAATGGATTTCAGCTTGGGTTTTCGAAAAAGGACAAAAAGAAAATGTTATTGAAAAAGTGAATACAGATGGTAAAACTTATTTCAACATTAATGATTATGATAAACTTAGGGAGTTATTTGGAGAACTATTGAGGGAAACCCAGCGTATAAAATCAGAAGGTGATTATGCCGCTGCGGAAGCTTTGGTTGAAAATTATGGTGTAAAAGTCGATCAAGACATCCACGCCGAAGTTCTAAAACGAAATGAACAATTTAAATCGGCGCCGTATACAGGCTATGTTAATCCTGTTTTAGTCCCTGAAACAAATGAATTGGGCGAAATTACAGCGATTAAAGTTACTCAACCCGAATCGTTTGAAGAGCAAATGCTAAACTATAGTTCGCAATATAACTTTTTGCCAGAGGTGAATTAATAATGATATTTAGAAAAATTAAAAAAGCTCAGTTTTCAATTAAACAGAGCTTTTTTGTTTCTATTACTTGGAAGCAAATGCTTTTACGTCCTGCTCGCTAACTTCTGTGCCGCCTAAAATAATAAGGCGTTCAACAACATTACGCAGTTCTCTAATGTTACCCGTCCAATCGTATTCTTGAAGCAGTTTTATGGCTTTATCAGAAAATGATTTTTTAGCTGTTCCTTGTTCTTCTGAAATTTTTTGGGAAAAATGATTGATTAACAACGGGATATCGTCGCGTCTTTCATTTAAGGCAGGTACTTTAATTAGAATAACGGCAAGCCTGTGGTAAAGGTCTTCACGGAATTTACCATCCTCAATTTCCTTTTTTAAATTTTTGTTGGTTGCGGCAATAATACGAACATCAACTTTAATATCTTTATCGCTACCAACACGTTGTATTTTATTTTCCTGCAATGCTCTAAGCACTTTCGCTTGCGCCGAAAGGCTCATGTCGCCAATTTCATCAAGAAAAATAGTACCTTTATTAGCGGCTTCAAATTTTCCAGCACGGTCTTTATTAGCACTGGTAAAAGCGCCTTTTACATGGCCAAAAAGTTCACTTTCAATGAGCTCGGATGGAATGGCGGCGCAATTCACTTCAATTAAATTTGCTTTAACACGGTCGCTTTTTTCATGTAACCAATGAGCAACCAATTCTTTACCTGTGCCATTGGGACCGGTGATTAGAACACGTGCATCGGTTGGAGCCACTTTATCGATAATGTCCTTGATTTGTGAAATAACGTCACTCTCGCCGATCATTTCATACTTTTTACTTACTTTTTTCTTTAGTATCTTATTTTCAACTACCAATTCCTTTCGGTCCAAAGCATTGCGAACCGTGTTTAATAGACGGTTTAAATCTGGCGGTTTTGATATGTAATCGAAAGCCCCCATACGCATGGTATTCACGGCGGTATCTAAATCGCCATGACCAGAAATCATCACAATAGGTATTTCGGGTTTTATTTTTTTTGCAGCTTCCAACACTTCAACGCCGTCCATTTTTGGCATTTTTATATCGCACAGAACCAAATCGAAATCTTCATTTTTTATTTTTTCAACACCGCTCAAACCATCTTCGGCTTCTTCAACTTTATAAGTATCATTTTCTTCTGATAGAATTTTTACAAGCACTCTTCTAATGGCTGCTTCGTCTTCTATTACTAATATTTTCGACATATTTATATTTTAAATTTTATTCCTGTTCTTAAATAGAACGCATTTACGTCGTCTAATTTAAAAATTTCATCTCTATTTTTGTTTCGTAAAACGTTATTTAATCTAAAGGTATAACCTGTATACAAATATCCTACCAAATGTTTTGTGAATAAATATTCATAGCCCAAACCGCCAACTATTATAGACATAGAAATGTGGTCTACACTTTCGCCATTTACAATTGATGGTTCTTGTAAATGTGCCAAATAGCCATCTAAGCCAACAAAGGTTTGAATGTTGATTTTGTTGTTTATTGAGTATTTGAGATTGGATTTTGGTACGCCTGCATTAAAGCTCCAGTGCTCATTGATTTCGCGAAAATAGCTAACAAAAGGCAAGGGAAAGGGCACGCCAGTAGTGGCGTTATAGGTTAACCCTAAAATTAGGCGATAAGGACGCTTTAGGCTTTCGTCTTTCTTTCTATCGTTAACAAAGAAAATTCCGCCATTCATAAAATAATCATCGGAGCTCAGTTGTTTAGCCAATGTAGAAGCAATACGCGGATTGAATTTTATACCAAACCGCCAATTTTTATTCCACTTAAATGTATAGCCTAAACTCAAGTCAATAACATGAATTTTATTTAGGCCAGAAGTGTTGAAAGGATAATGGTCTTCGAGGTTGAGTAAAACACGGTTGTACTCGGCGCCCACTATTAAATACGTATCGTTCTTTAATTCAATAGGATAATTTATAAGGGCTTTAAGCCTGGTATATTGGTCTTCTGATTTGGTTTTTGGGATAAAAGAATATTCCAAACGGGCTAAATCTGTAAGTTGCGCATTGGCGACCTGAACAACTAAAAACAACATTAAAAACTTTTGTATGTGATAATTCGTCATAAAAGCAATGTTGATTTTCAGTTTAATACAGGAACATTTTTTTAAATTTATATTATTCTGGTTGTTTGTAAATATGCACATCTCTTTGAGGAAAAGGGATGGTGACGTTATTATCTCTAAACAATCTATCTATTTCAAATCGGATATCACTTTTTGGAAATTGGGCTTTAAAACTGTCGTTAATAGTAAAAATAATTTTAAAGTTTAGAGAACTATCCCCAAAGTCGGTAAATACAACAGTTGGTTCTGGTTGGCTCAATACGTCGGGGTGTGTGCTGGCCGCTTGAATAAGCAGTTTTTTAACCAACTGAACATCACTGCCGTACGCCACACCTACGTTAACCGCTTCTCTGGTGGAGCTTCCATTTTGGGTCCAATTGTATAAACTATTTTCCAAATATAAATGGTTCGGTATTACTAACACTTTATTATCTATGGTTACCGCCCTTGTTGTTCGTAATTTTATTTCTTCAACACGCCCTACTTTGCCCTCTATTTCTATAATATCGCCGACGTGTACGGTTTGGTCAATTAAAATAAAAACTCCAGAAATGATGTCTTGAAAAAGGGTTTGCAATGCTAAACCAATGCCGATTAACAAGGCTGCGGAAGCTGCAAAAACAGCAGTAACGTTAACACCAACCGAATGCAGAGTGATCAGAAAAATAATTAAATATATAAGCCATCTAAAATATCCGTAAACTACTTTAAACTTACCTTTATCTTCTTTTGGTAAATTTCTGGTGAGTACCCTTAAAACAATTCTTAAGACGATGGTTGTTATAAAAATGGCCGTAACCACGATGAGCAGATCCAGAATGGAAACGCTAATTTTTTCTGAAATATTGATATGAAGATTCAGAAAATTTTGAATGCTTTCCCAAAAGGAACTTCCAGATATTTTTTCTTCGATTTTTTCCAAGCTCTGATTCATTTACTTTTAATATTTAATCCATTTTATGATGTCCCTATACGTTGGTTTTTTACCGTACATTAAGATGCCAACGCGGTAAATTTTTGCAGCAAACCAAACAGTAAATATAAATGTACCCATTAAAATTAACAATGATACCAATTGCTGCCATAACGGAACTCCAAAAGGAATACGCATAAGCATTACTACCGGAGATGTTAATGGTATAAACGAAAAAATAGTTGATACCGTACCGTGTGGGTCTTCAATAACTGTAAATATCCCAATATAAACGGCTAAAATTAAAGGCATTAAAATGGGCAACATAAATTGCTGCGTATCGGTTTCGTTATCTACAGCGGCCCCAATAGCTGCATATAACGAGCTATATAAAAGATAACCCCCGATAAAAAATAATATAAACGCGATTATTAGGTTGGTTAGAGGCAAGTTGAAAAATGCATTGGCAGCATTTTGCATCTCTATATTCACTGCTGGATTTTCCATGGCCTGTCTCATCATTTCTTGCTGAGGAGTTTGCATTTGCATCATATCGATACCTAAGAAAAGTGATACGCTAAACATTAAAAGGCCTCCCACAATTAGCCAAACTACAAACTGTGTTATACCGGCTAATGAAGTGCCTATGATTTTACCCAACATCAGTTGAACTGGTTTTACAGATGAAATAATAACCTCAATAATTCGGCTTGTTTTTTCTTCAATAACGCTCCGCATAATCATGTTACCATAAATAATTATGAACATGAACAGCAGGTAACCTGCGGCACCTCCAAAAATCAGTTTGAATATACTGTCCATTTTTGATGTTTTTTCGCCTTGAAAACTTTCTTGAGCAATATTTAACTTAACTTTTGAGGCATTTATCATATCTAAATCTACCCCTCTTTTTTCTAATTCTCGATTGGTGAGTTCTTTTTCCAATCTATTTTCAATATCTGAAATTAGCGTTAACGAGGGCGATTCTTTTGAATAGAATGTAACATTACCAGTTTCACCATTTGTTTTGCCTATATGAATTAAGCCATAACCGTCTGATTCTTTTACTAAGCCTATGGCTTCTTCCAAGGGCATATCTAAAATATTGTAAGTGGTGTTACCAGAATTTTTAAAAATATGATGTATCGTGTTTGTCTCATCAATCACGAAAATAACGCGGGTTTTATCGTTATTCAACTGAGTTAAATAAGCTACGGTAGCTATAAGCGCAATAAAAATAATGGGACTTAAAAAAGTCATAATTATAAACGACTTATTTCTAACCTTAGTTAAATATTCACGCTTTATTATAATAGGTAAATGGTTCATAAAAAATTAATTATTCTTTACGGTTTGAATAAAAATATCGTTTACACTGGGTATGAGTTCTATAAAGTGAGACACTTCGCCTTTGGATGTTAAATAGCTTAATAGATCGTTTGGCGATTCATCGGGCTGAAGTTTAATGTTCAACTTTAATTCATCCTCAAGAGTTTTAAAGTTCGCTTCAGAAATACTGAATTTTTCATTCAGTTCTTGCCTCAAAAGAGCATCGTTCTTGGTGCGGATTCCTACTTCAAAGGTGTTTATTTTAAACTGCCGTTTTATGTCGGCCAATTTGCCTTCCAGTATTTTATTGGATTTATTGATAAGAGCTATGTCGTCGCACAATTCTTCAACCGACTCCATTCTATGTGTTGAAAATATTACCGTGGCGCCCTCGTCCCGCAAACGTAAAATTTCATCTTTTATTAAATGGGCATTAATGGGGTCGAAACCCGAAAAGGGTTCATCAAATATTAGTAATTTAGGTTGGTGTAAAACGGTAACTACAAACTGAATTTTTTGTGCCATTCCTTTTGACAGTTCCTGTATTTTTTTGTTCCACCAATCACCAATTTCCAATCTTTCAAACCAATATTTTAATCGTGTTTTGGCCTCAGCTTTGCGCAATCCTTTTAATTGTGCCAAATAAAGGGCTTGTTCGCCCACCTTCATTGATTTGTACAGACCACGTTCTTCAGGTAGGTAACCAATATCTTTTATGTGCTGTTCTTTTAAGGGTTCGCCATCTAAATCTACGAAACCAGAATCGGGCATGGTTATTTGGTTAACCACACGAATTAATGTTGTTTTCCCGGCACCATTAGGCCCTAAAAGTCCAAATATACTGCCCTTTGGAACTGATATGGATACGTTGTTTAATGCTTTATGGTTGCCGAAATTTTTTGAAACCTCTGTAACCTTAAGTAAGTTTCCCATGGGGGTGTTTTAGGTGGTAAAGATATTAAATGTTATGTGAGAAGTATAAATGAATTTAACCAAAATCAAGTTTAGAAATCGATAAACTAACTGCTCTAAAAACAAAACCCACCCTTAATAAATTAAGGATGGGAAAAAAATTGCTATGAAAAAGAAAAATTACCACTAAATAAATTAGTGATAGTCAAATATAGTTTTTTTTTCAATACTAATAGCAAAACTATGGGATATCTTGCCGTTTTAAACAAAAAAAACCCGCTAAAATCGCAGATTTTTCTTGTTAATTAACATATGTTATGAGAACATGTCTTTTACTTTTTCAAAGAAAGATTTGTCTGAACTTTCAGGTTTTGGTGAGAAATGCTCGTCATCCTGCATCGCTTCAAAAAACTCTTTTTGTTGTTTGCTAAGCGTTTTTGGAGTCCATACATTTACATGTACCAAAAGGTCGCCTTTTCCGTAGCCATTAATGCTCGGGATACCTTTTCCGCGCAAGCGTAAAATTTTTCCGGATTGCACTCCAGCTTCAACTTTTATGCGAACTTTTCCGGTAACGGTATCAATTTCTTTTGATGTTCCTAAAACAGCTTCGGGAAAACTTACATATAAATCGTAATGTAAATTATCGCCTTCACGCTGTAATTTACTGTGCTGTTCTTCTTCAATAAGCACAATTAAATCTCCTGAAATACCATTGCCTGGTGCTTCATTTCCTTTTCCTGAAACTTTAAGCTGCATACCGTCAACAACACCAGCAGGTATTTTTATAGATACGGTTTCTTCTGAAACTTTAAGACCTTGGGCGTCGGCACCGCTTCCAGCTTTATCCATAGTTTCACCAGCACCACCACAAACATTACAAGGTGCAGATGTTTGCATCCTTCCTAAAATGGTATTGGCAATACGCGTAACCTGCCCAGTACCGTTACAGGTTGAACAGGTTTTATAAGTAGTGCCAGGTGCTTGGACTTTACGTTTCACCTTTACTTTTTTCTCAACACCATTGGCAATTTCTTCTAAAGTCAGTTTAACACGAATACGCAGGTTACTTCCTTTTGCTCGACGCTGGCCACCGCCACCGCCAAAACCAGAGAAACCTCCCCCAAAGCCACCGCCAAAAATATCACCAAATTGACTGAATATGTCATCCATATTCATGCCGCCACCGCCAAAGCCACCACCATTTTCAAAGGCTTGATGACCAAATTGGTCATAACGCGCTTTTTTGTCTGCGTTGCTTAACACTTCGTAGGCCTCGGCAGCTTCTTTAAATTTGGTTTCTGCTTCCTTATTGTCAGGATTTTTGTCTGGGTGAAATTCTATTGCCTTTTTACGGTATGCTTTTTTTATTTCGGCAGCACTCGCTCCTTTGCTTAGACCTAATATTTCGTAATAATCTCTTTTCGCCATAATCTTGTTTTAAATCCTTCTGAAATTCAACAAAAGGACTTTGATTTCTATTTTACTGTTGTCCAATTACCACCTTAGGAAAACGGATAACCTTTTCGCCAAGTTTGTATCCTTTTTCAACCACATCGATAATTTTTCCTTTAAGGTCGTCGCTTGGCGCAGGAATTTGCGTTACAGCCTCATGTGTATCGGCGTTAAAGACGTCACCTTTTTCAACGGTCATGGCCTTTAAACCTTTTTGTTCTAATGAATTTACCAGTTTTTGATAAATCAATAACACACCTTTTCGTAATTCTTCGGCTTCCTTGTCTTCTTCAATGTGTGTTAATGCACGCTCAAAATCGTCAAGAATAGGCAGAAGGGTTTTCATTACATCTTCGCTAGCCGTAGAAAATAACTCGATGCGCTCTTTCGCAGTACGTCGTTTGTAATTTTCAAATTCGGCAAACAAGCGTAAAAACTTATCTTTTTCCTGTTGCAACTCGTTTTTAAGTTTTTCTTCAACAGTTTGTTCTTCAACTACTTGCTTTTCAGCTTCAATCGTTTCGTTTTGAACAGCCTCTTCGGTTTGAGGGGCTTCTATATCGTTCGCTTTATTTTTCTTACTCATTGCTGTATCTTATGTTTTAATCAAATACTTAAAATGGTTGGCAAAAGTACTGCCATTATTGTAAAAATGCCATAATGTCACAAAATAATTTTAGTTTTTTCTTAACATATGATTGTGTAATTTTACAAGTTTAACATTAAAAATAAATCTAGTATGAAAAAGAAATTTGTAACACTATTGTTTATTACTGCTTTATCTGTAACCGTAATGGGGTGTAAGGACAAAGCCAAGGAAGCGAAAACCGGTGAAGCTGAAGCGCCTGCGAGTGCCGAAGTGGTATCTGAAACTTATAAGGCCGATTTAGATGAGTCAACCGTAGAATGGAAGGGGTTTAAGCCTACTGGAGAGCACTTTGGAACCATAGCGATTGAGCGTGGATCATTCGATGTAACCAACGGTAATATTGTTGGAGGTTCTTTTATTATTGATATGAAATCTATTGTGGTTAAAGATATGCCTGCAGATGATAAAATGAACATTAAACTTACCGGGCATTTAAAAAGCCCTGACTTTTTTGATGTTGACACCCACCCAAGTGCTGGTTTTACCATTACCGGTATTCAGGAAGTTAATGGAAAAACCATGCTTTCAGGAAACTTAACGATAAAAGATATTAAGAATAACATAACTATTCCAGTATCGGTTTCGCATGCAGGAGACCAGTTAACCTTGGAAAGCGAAACATTTACCATCGATAGGTCGAAATGGAATGTTAAATATGGCTCTAAATCGTTTTTTGATAATTTAGGCGATAAATTTATCAACGACGATATAGAGTTGAAAGTATCTGTAAAGGCAACCAAAGCCTAACAGATAAAAACAATATTTTTTTAAGAAACCACTTTGCTGGAGCAGGGTGGTTTTTTGTTTTAGAGAGTAAATAAGCACAAACGAAACCATAGGCGTTTGATTAAAAATCTTATTTTTAATCTTTTTTTGAAAATCATAAATCATTTTTAATATGAAAACCCTTTTGTTTTTTGCATTACTTCCTTTATCATTAGTAACATTTGGACAAAACAAAGATTATTCGGTAGTAAAGACTAGAAAATTTATAGAACCTTTTGTTAAAACAGAACTAGTTGCATCTGTTGAAGATCAAAAGGGCGGAATTTATACTATTAGGTATTATGATGAATATGTTTCGATGAAACACCACCATAGTAACTCGGTAGGGTTTATAGTGCAACATTGGGACAGTTTGCAACAATCACAGTCGTATAACAATTATAAAATTGAAACTGACAAAAAGGGGATTATTGCTGGGTTTACCATTGCCGAAGAAAAATTGCATGTATTGGAATATGAAAAAAATAAAAGGGACAAAACCATTGATTGTTTTTTGCACAAACCCATAGACTACACCAATGAGTTAAAACGAGAAAAAATATTTTCTATTGATATTAAAAGGTTTCCAAACTTTATTATTCCAGAGTTGAGCAATAATCTAGATTCCAACTATTACGGAAATATGGAGTTTTCTGAAAACGGAAAGTACATCGCTTTTCATATCGATTCCTACTCCAAAGACACCGAAGCCCATAAAATTTTTGTTTTCAACGGTGATTTTAAAATGGTTTGGGAAAAAGAATTTACCCATAATGAAAAAGACAGGCTGTTCGATATTCATCAAGTCAAAGTCGACAATCACGGCGACGTTTACATTTTAGGGAAAGTATACCATAACAAAAGACAAAATGTTGTAAAAAAGAAGGTCAATTATCATTACGAAGTTTTTAAAGTAACAGAGAATAAAACAGAACACACTTATTTAAATCTTTTGGACCGTTTTGCCCATACGATGAGTTTAGTGATAAAAGATAATCAAGTGAACTGTATTGGTATTTATTCTGAAAAAAGTGATTTAAACGTTATTGAGTTTTTTGCAGGAAAAGATCAGTTTGCTATTTCGGGAACCTTGTTTTTTTCGATAAATAAGGACAACATGAAAATTATTAATACCCTTTTTCAAAAGTTTTCTCCTGAATTTTTAACTAACAAATATGATGTAAATGGTGATAAGGAAAATGGTGGTTATATCATAAAAAAAATTAAAACATTAAAAGATGGTGGATGTTTGCTTATAGCAGAAGAATTTCATGTGCAAACAAAATCTTATTCATATTTTACGCCAAATGGATTCAGCGTCAACTCAATAAATGTAGGGTCCGTGAGTCAAGAAAGTAAAAGTTATGTAACATTGAATTATAATGATATTGTTGTTCTGCGTTTGGATAAACTAGGAAATTTAGTTTGGTCAAAAAATATTAACAAACATCACATAGGGAGTTCATTTTCAGATAAACTAGTGTCTTGCTCAACATTGGTGCATAATGAAGATTCATATATTTTTTTAAACGAACGCAAAAATGTAATGCCAGTTGATAATAACCTAAATTTTCAAATAAATAAATTTGGAAACATTAATAAAAAAAACTCCAATCTATACATGGTAAAACTCGATGGAAGTGGTAATATATCCTGTGATGCCCTTCATTTAAATCGTTATAACGACATTATGTTTTATCCTGTAAATGGGCAATCGGTTTATAATTCGCAAATGGTCATTTTTGGCTCAAATGAAAAACAAAAGCAGTTTTTAACTTTTAAATTAAATTAGAGAGTGTCTGGTAATTAGTTAACCACCAACAAATCCTCCAAAGCTGGTTCCAAATAATTAAACCTAAAGTTAAAGCCTTTGTCTTCAATGGCTTTGGAACTTACTCTTTGGCTTTCAAATAGTAAAATATGCATGTCGCCCAAAACCAATTTCATAAAAAACTTGGGGATATTGGGCAGAAAAAGTGGTTTTTTCAACACTTTGGCCGTGGTTTTTGTAACGTCGGTATTACTTACTGGATTTGGAGCCACGCCATTGTAAACCCCAATTAATTGGTGCTGCAATACATAAACAAACATATGTGCCAAATCGTGAATATGAATCCAGGACTGCCATTGTTTGCCACTCCCAAAAGGTGCGCCCAAACCAAATTTTATGGGCTTTGCCATCTGTGGGAGAGCACCGTCTTTATCAGAAAGGACTAAACCAATCCTAATTTTAGAAACTTTAACGCCTACTTCTGAAAATCCGTCAACAGTCTTTTCCCAAGCATGTACCACTTTACCCAAAAAAGAGGGGCTTATTTGGTTAAACGTTTGGTCGTAATAATTGGTTAACGAATCGGGATATATGCCAATGGCACTGGCCGAAACCACTTGTTTAATTTGATGGGTTTCACCTTTTAAAGAATCAATGAGCAGTTGGGTAGAGTTTTTTCGGCTGTTTAAAATAACTTTTTTATATTCGGGTGTCCAACGTTTGGAAATGGTTGCTCCTGCCAAATTTATTATGGCGTTAACATCTTTAAAACAATTGGTATCGATTTTCTTTTCATTCAGATTCCAAAAAAAACCTTTATAGTTATCGGAGCTTTCAATTTTAGATTTCGTCGTAGTAAGATAATTGACCTGAATATCGTTTTTATGACAAAGTTTTATTATTTCCTGTCCAATTAAACCTGTAGCACCTGTTATTAAAACGCGCATGTACTTTTTTTATAAAGTTACAAAATGATTGTGGTGCTCCTCAGACTTTATGTTAGGTTTAACAGATTTTGGCGTATAATAAACAGATTGCCACGTCGTACACTCCTCGCAATGATGAGTTTGATTTTTTGTATCGTTGAATGTCACGCCTCTTTCCAAGCGCGTAACATTTCACGTTTGCCAGGTGGTCCGGGGAGTTTTTCAACTTTAAAACCAACGGACAACATGGACCGCCGAACGCTGCCTTTTGCCGAATATGTTACTAAAATGCCATTATTTTTTAAAGCGTTATACATTTTTTTAAAAATGTCTTCTGTCCACAGTTCAGGCTGAACTCTTGCCCCAAAGGCGTCAAAGTAAATTAAATTATAGGTTTCTTTATCTTCAATTTCAGAAAAGAACTGTTTCCGTTTGGTCAAAGAAAATTGAGCTGATATGGCATGTTTTTCTTCCCAACTAGTATTATGTAGTTTTGAGAAAACAGATTCGCTGTTTTCTCCTTTTAATTCTTTCGGATAATTTAATTTTAATATTTCTTCCTCAGAAACGGGGAAGGCTTCAATTCCAATATAATTGATGTTTTGTTTTAGTTTTTCGGCTTCCAACAGGGTGATAAACGCATTGAGCCCTGTGCCAAAACCGATTTCTAGAATTGAAATTGAATAATGGGATTCTGAAACGAGTTCAGAATGACAAAGCTTAGAACAAAAGTGATGTAATCCGTGTTTTATAAAAACATGATAGGCCTCTTGAATGGCGCCATGTTTAGAATGGTATTGTTCATTCCATTCAGGAATATGAATGGTGGTGGAGCCATCGGCCGTTACAATTATCTCTCTCTTCAAACGAATTTATTTTAAAAGTAAAACGCCATCTGCTTCAAAAGAATAGGTGCGTTTTGGATTTTTAATTTGTGCTATTTCTTCCTCAGGTTTTCCGGCATCTTCAGCATAGTGGCGAAGTTCTTCAACCGTAACCTCGTTAACAAACGCTTTACCATTTATAATCACTTCTTTTCCTTCGACATCCTTCGGAACAAAAAATCCGTAGTCTTTAAATTTCACCATCACTTCTTCTCCGTTTTCCAAATCCAATCGAATCCAGCAACCTTTAGCTTGGCAAACGCTATTCACTTTGGCTTTTATTTTAGAATTGATGCTGTCACCCAGTTGCATGGTTTTGTAATGAGCCGCCATAGAACTTGCTGCAATGGCATCGTTAGGGATAATTTCCTTTCCGAAAGATTTGTAGTTTTTTTGTAGGATTTCCGTTTGATTATTTTGGTTTTCCTCGGTTTTATTCTTGCAAGAAAATATCATTAGGGCACAAAAAATGAAGACTATAAAGAACCTCATGATGTTAATATTTCAATTTTAAACGATATTATGTAAATATACCGCTTTTTTAATACCAATTTCTTTAAATTTGTGGCTTTAAACAACTGGACTTATGAGTACTATAATCCATGATATAGAGGTTTTAAAGGCTAAAACTTCTAAAATCAACGAGATAGATTTCGATAATTTGAAATTCGGACATGTGTTTTCAGATCATATGTTAGAATGCAATTTTAAAAACGGAGAATGGCAAGCGCCAAAAGTGGTGCCTTATCAGCCAATTACCCTAGACCCTTCTTCTAAGATTTTCCATTATGGGCAATCGGTTTTTGAGGGGATGAAAGCTTACAAAGATGAGGATGAAAGAGTCTGGTTGTTTCGTCCTTTGGAAAATTTTAAGCGTTTGAATATTTCGTCAAAGCGATTAGCGATTCCGGAATTACCAGAAGGCTATTTTATGGATGGCTTGAAGGCCTTGTTGGAAGTTGATAAAGATTGGATTCCTAAGAAAGAAGGAAGCTCTTTATATATCCGTCCGTTTGTTTTTGCTAGCGGTAATGGATTCCATGCCTCGCCAGCCGATGAGTACAAATTCATCATCTGTACTGCACCCTCTGGAGCATATTTTGCAGGAGACGTTAGGGTGTTAATTGAGGAAAAATACTCACGTTCTGCTAATGGCGGTGTTGGTTTTGCAAAAGCAGGAGGAAACTATGCTGGGCAATTTTACCCAACACAATTGGCTATTGAAAAAGGCTACCAACAGGTAATTTGGACAGACGATAACACCCATGAGTATATTGAAGAAGCAGGTGCGATGAATATTTTTGTTCGTATAAACGATACTTTAATAACAGCACCAACTAGCGATAGAATCCTTGATGGTATTACCAGAAAAAGTATTATTGAACTGGCTAAAGCTGAAAATATTCCAGTCGAGGTTAGAAAATTAAAAGTAAGTGAAGTAGTAGATGCTGCCAAGGATGGAACGTTAAAAGAAATGTTTGGAGCAGGAACCGCTGCGGTAATTTCACCAATTTCTGGCTTTGGTTATAAAGATTCGGATTACGAGCTACCAAAACTAGACAATACGTATGCTAGTTTTTTGAAAAAAAGAATAACCGACATACAAACCAATAAAACGGAAGACCCTTTTGGTTGGCGTTATCAGGTGAAGTAGAAAGAGCTCATCCTAGCCTTCCCAAGGGAAAGGAAAACGAAATATTATAAAAAAGAGAAGCAGTACTGCTTCTCTTTTTTTATTGTCATCTTGTCCCGTCCTGAAATAGCGATACACTAAAACCTTAGTGTAATGGAATTACCAGAAAACGATGGGTATATCAAACGT
>NZ_JBJJBQ010000011.1:0-106840 GCF_045446075.1 Flavisericum labens
CGTTTGATATACCCATCGTTTTCTGGTAATTCCATTACACTAAGGTTTTAGTGTATCGCTATTTCAGGACGGGACAATTTATTAAAACAAAAAAAGCTGCTAATAAGCAGCTTTTTTTTGTTAATCGTTGCTGTTTCTCACAGTTATAGAATCGTCTAGGTAATCTCCCGTCCCATCGTTATTGGAATCTACAATCTTTGCAGTCTTAATGGTTATTACCCCATCATTCTCTACCCGGCCTATTACAAACTCCATTTTTTCATCAAAAACAGGCTCTTCATCGCCTTGGTTAATCGTATAAGTTTCAGTTTTTAGCTCATCTCTAGTAGGGATGCCATCTCCGTCGTCGTCTGTATCAGCATAGTTTGGAAGCCTATCATTATCGGTATCGTCATCGGCAAGCCCTTCCGCAGTAATCAACTCTCCATTTTCATTTACATCTTCTAAATAAGAGGGAATACCGTCTCCATCATGGTCGTTTTGGTCAAAATTAATCAATTCAAATTTAAAAACTAGCGGCGAATAGGAAGGGATTCCGATGTTAGACCCAGAAAAATAAGCCAACCCAGAAGGTAAAATCATTACCCCTAAACCACTGTTAAAATAGTTTATTGTTCCGTCACCATTTTCAGTATAACTTTCAGCTGTATTAAATTCGGGAATTATTCTTGACCACCCTGGTATTAAACCTGTCAAATCCAAGGGGTTATTATCTGGAACAAATTTAGAATCGAATACAGAATCATCCAATACTAGGCTTCCTTCATACAAAATCTGAACTGTATCTGCAAAACTTGGCGATTCATCTCCGCCACCTTTTCTAATTTCCAACTCGTAGTATTCATAGTCAATTTCTGCATAAGTTGTTGTTTTAGCTGCTCCAACGGCTTCTTCCATAGACGTGTAACCATCAGGGACAGTTTCATTTTCTCCAACTTCGACAATAACAATATCCTCAACACCAGAATCTGCATCCGCTATCAATTCGTCTAAATTAATATAGTGACTTTTAAGATACTTACTTATGGAATCCATATCAGCATCCTGTTGCTCTGCCCGGTCTCTAATTTCAATTACAGGAACTTCTACACTATCATCATCCTTTTTGCAGGACACAAATCCCAAAACCGCAAATACAACAAGTACACTAAATTTCTTTACATTCATTTTTTATCAATTTTTTTAAGAATACGTTCAAAAACTCAAATTCATATTTTGCAACCCTTTTCAACAAAAAGAGTCTTTTATATTCCTTATTTTTGAGGCTGCAAGATACAATTTTAATGGCATCTTGCACAAAAACATTAACGTAGTTTTTATCAATAATTGTATGCGTATAGACAAGTATTTATGGTGTATTAGATATTATAAAACAAGGAGTATTGCTACGACAGCATGCAAAAAGGGTCATGTAAAAGTAAATGGTGATGTAGCCAAACCCAGTAGGGAGGTTTACCCTCAAGATTGCATTGAATTGAGGAAAGACCAAATTAACTATCAGTTAAAGGTTAACGATATTCCAGATAGCCGTGTTGGTGCTAAACTGGTTGATATTTACAGAACAGATACTACACCAAAAGAACAATTTGAAACCCGTGAGCTTTTAAAATACTCGAAAGATTATTACCGAAAGAAAGGGACTGGCCGACCAACGAAAAAAGATAGGCGCGACATTGACGATTATACTAACGAAATTGAGTAATTTTATACTTTAATTTATTTTTCAGAAGCACATGGCGGTTAACAACGTAATATTAAACCATACCGAAATCAATAACAAAATAAGACGAATTGCTTTTCAGATATACGAAAGTAACGTTAACGAAAAAGAAGTGATATTGGCCGGAATAGATAAAAATGGTTATATTTTTGCAAAAAAGCTAAAATCAGTACTCAAGAAAATTTCTGATATAGACGTGGTTCTTTGCAAAGTTAGTATGGACAAAAAAAATCCGTGGAAAGCCATTACGACCTCGGTGCCTCCGGAAGATTACACCAACAAATCGCTCGTGCTTGTTGACGACGTTTTAAACTCTGGAACAGCTCTAATTTATGGTGTGAAACATTTTTTAAATGTACCACTGAAACAGTTTAAAACAGCTGTTTTAGTGAACAGAAATCATAAAAAATACCCAATAAAGGCAGATTTTAAAGGTATTTCGTTATCAACCTCGCTACATGAACATGTACAAGTTGTTTTAGAAGGTAAATCTTTTGAAGCCGTTTTAGAATAGTCTTAAAACAATATCTTCCATAACCTCATCTTTTGTTTTACCGTCGATGCTTACATGCAACTCTGCTTCATTATAAAAAGGCAAACGCTCAAACAAATGCTTACCAATAAATTCGGTCATTTCCTCTAAAGATTCTATATGGGAAATTAAAGGGCGTTTGGCTTTCTTTGTCATTAATTTATTTGCCAAAGTCGACAAAGAAGCCTTTAAATAAATACTGGTCACATTATCTGACTGTAGAATAAGCTCCATATTACCACTATAACAAGGTGTTCCTCCTCCAACGGCTAGAATCGTTTTTTCTTTATTCTGAAGCAATCCCTTTAAATACAAAGCTTCTTGCTTACGAAAATAGACCTCCCCTTTTTTCTTGAAAATTTTACTAACCGACATTGATTCCTTTTCTTCAATAAAATCATCAAGGTCAACAAAATCATAATTCAATTTGTCGGCTAATTTTTTTCCTATTGATGACTTTCCAGAAGCCATATATCCAATTAATACAATGGTCATTTTTCTGTTAAATATTGATTATTAAAAACATATATATTTGCAAGGCAAAAAAACGAAAATTTATTCGAAAAAAGGCTTGTTTAATTAAAAATAGGTTTTATATTTGCACCCGCAAACGGCACTGCAATGGTGTTAACGCGATAAAAGACCGGGTAGCTCAGTTGGTAGAGCATCTCCCTTTTAAGGAGAGGGTCCTGGGTTCGAGCCCCAGCCCGGTCACTAGAATCTCTTCAAGATTATTCAAAAAGCCTGAAACCTAATGTTTTCGGGCTTTTTCATTTTATCTACTTTCAATTGATATCAATTATAAGCATTTAATAGGTGCGTTATTCGGTGCGTGTTTTTGTTTTAAAGAAACACGCACCGATTATAGGTTAAAATACTGATTTTTAATATTTTATAATTTGAATTTAAACAAGAAAATTGTAACTTAATAACGTAAATAAACCCAATTATGAATGATAGATTTTCAATTTTATTTTTTCCAAAGGGAGATACTCTAAATAAGGATGGAAAAACTTCTATTTACCTTAGAATAACAGTAAATGGTAAACGATGTGAAATAAGTATAAAACGAAAAATTGACCCTAAAAAATGGAATTCAATTTCTGGAAAACTAAATGGGAATAACGAAGAAGCTTATCAGCTAAATAAATATATAAACTCCATTAGTTCTAAGCTTTATAAAATTCAAGAAAAATTTATTATTGAAGATAAACCTTTTACGGCTTTAATGATTAAAAACAGGTTTCTTAATAAAGATGATACAAGGCAAACTCTTTTGCAAATTTTCGATGAACATAATAATCAAATAGAAAAATTAGTTGGGAACAGTTATTCTTCAGGATGCTATAAACGGTATGTTAGAACGAGTAAACATTTAAAAAGTTACATCCAAAAAGAATATAGTATGGATGACATCTTTGTTCAAGAAGTAGATTTAAAATTCCTTAATGGATTTGAGCATTATTTAAAAGTAAAAGATATTGGTAATCAAAACACAATTACTAAATATTTAACAAATTTAAAGAAGATTATACGAATTGCTTATGCTAATGATTGGATTAGTAAAGACCCTTTTTTTCATTGGAAAGCAAAATGGAAAGCCGTCGAACGTGATTTTTTAAGTCAATCTGATATTCAAAAAATGATTAAAAAGAAACTCACGGTTCCTCGTTTAGATTTAGTTAGAGACATTTTCATTTTCTGTTGCTTTTCGGGTTTAGCATATGTAGATGTAAAAAAACTTTCTAAAAATGATATAGTTATTGGCATTGATGGAGAGCGTTGGATAAAAACAAAGAGGGCTAAAACAGATACTCGAAGTAATATCCCGATTTTACCAACAGCTGATGCTATCTTAAAAAAATATGATGAGCATCCAGATATTATAAATAGTGATAAAGTTTTGCCTGTTTTAAGCAATCAAAAAATGAATGCTTATTTAAAGGAAATAGCTGACTTATGTGGAATCAATAAAAATCTAACCTTTCATTTGGCGCGTCATACATTTGCTACTACGGTTACACTTACCAATGGTGTACCTATTGAGTCAGTAAGTAAAATGCTAGGTCACAAATCTTTAAAAACGACCCAGCATTATGCTAAAATATTAGATAGGAAAGTAAGTGATGATATGAAAATATTGAGGAATAAATTTCAAATTGAGAAAGATGTTAATGATGCCGTCTAGCTTACAATTTTGTTTTTAAAGCTAGACTCCTGCTCCCCTTCAATTCTTGCAATTCAATTTCCAATTTCTCATTATCCACTAATACAAACTTGGGTAGCACATAAACAAATCGAATTGATTTCCCTTCAAGAACAACTTCTGTTAATTTATATTTATCCAATATTTCTATAGAAAGTTTTTGATAAGAAGCCTTGCGCTTCTTATTCCCATTTGTTCTATAAACGTTCAGATAATCGATTTCAAAATCAATTCCAGAATTGTTCTTAATTTCAATCACCAAATACACTTCTTCTTTATGGTGTGTTGTTGAGAGCAGCTTCAATGCTATTCCTTCTTTCCTTTTAACGGCAATTCGTTTATGCTTTGCTTGCATCAAATGACTACAAAACTTCATGTAATAACTATTCTTGGTTTCAGTCAAATTAGTGTTACTAGTTTTAACAAGCGGAGTTTTTAGTATAGGCTTCTCGTTTCCAATACTTTCAGTCTGTTGTATGAAATAGTTCAACTTTGAAATTGAATCCGCATACTTTAAAATATAAGAATACACTTTCCCATCATTAGTTATAATCAGCAAATTGCTTTCAGTTCCTGGAGTCGCTTGAAGCAATCCAAAGTGTTGTTCTTTTTCCCTGTTATAAGTAAATACATAGTGCTCGGAACCTGTTATTCCCTGTCTTATAGGCTTTGGAAAAAACATAGCAACATGCTTTTTATCATTGGCATAAATAGTATCTAATGTTTGTTGAGCAATTAATGCATCAGAAAAAATAAGACAAAAGGTGATTATTAAGATTTTCATAATAAATTGTTTAATGCCGTTAATCGGCTTTTAAAATAAGTTTGTAATTATTAGCAATAGTCACTTTAATGGTTCTATTGTTCCTCTGAAATATTTTTTTGATACCACCAACCTGGGGAACTCCAGCAATGTTCACATCTTGAACGATGTCATCTATGACTTCCTGTGAGGCTTCAGCTCGAAAGCTATTCTCAACATAAATACCTTCACTGCCGTCTTGTAAATCATAGGCCTTTAATTTGACCGGGTAGTGATTAATATGCTCAATCTCAATCATGGCTCTGTTTGGTTGAAAACTAATAAACCCATACACCAGGGAGTTTTTAGGAACAAGAATATTATTAATTAAGGCGTCTTGAACTAAACGCATCTGCAGACGATAATGGGTTTTTACCGTCTGAGTTCCATTTACACAAACATAAATATGGTTATCGGTTTTTAAACCATGTTGCTTTTCTAACTGTAATGGTTTTGAAGCAAAAAAGAGTTGATGATTTAATGCCAATTCTTGGGATTCAATTTGGTTTTCCTTTTCAAGGATTATATCCAATGTTTTTTCTTTGTTATCAGATGGCTTAGACTCAACTATAGATTCTTTCTCATAATAATAATCTCCCTCATCATCAATAGCATTGATAAATCGGATATCGTTATAAATACTATCGACAATGCGCATCTTTTCCTTTTCTAGAAAGTCAGGATCATAAACTCCTGTAGAGTCTAACAAACGTTCATCATAAATACTTGGAGCATTACTTTGTCTGACTTCCTTTAAATCATTAATGGCGTCTAATTTGGAATTATAGGATTTCTGGTAGTCTTCAAGTTCCGGGATTGGTATTTGATTGTTTTCAATTTCTGGTGTTTCATCTCCGCCCATTAGTATTGTTGCATAGAAGCCTATAAAAAGCACGACACATAAAATAACTGATGCAAAAACGATTTTATTCTTTTCTATTTTCATAATTATTATTGTCCGTTAGGGACTTTTTTTAAGGTGTTTTCAAAAAAATTGGTGATTAATAATCCGTGAGTATTATTAGGAAAGTTTCTATCAACATGAATAAGATTACCAGTTGTTATCAATTCATAGCTATCGGTAATGGACCCGCGATTAATTTCAAAACGGGTTTTAGTCTCGAATACATAGGGCTCACTATGTAGATTGACCTTAGATTCTATACTAATGACTTTCTGCACCAAAGAATACTGCAGCAAGCGATTATAAACACCGTCAGCTTTTTTCTGTCGGTATAAGGCATCTACCGAACTATTTCCCAACCACAGTGCTTTTTCTAAATGCTTCTCATAATTACTGGCATCGATATGATAGAAATAGGTGTGAAAGAGTTCTAAGTGCGCTAACGCTTCTACTTCCAGGTTTTCGATTTGTGATACTAGTTTTAATGGAATCACACTACCATCTGTATTGACTACAAAGGCACTACCAATAGTTTCTTTATGCAGCTTGATTACAAATAAGACAGAAGAAATACAGGTCAGCGTAGTACCAATTATCAAGGCCAAAATAATAAAGCGATTTAGCTTCAGTACGTTGTAAATATTTTTATAAGGTGTTTTCATATGGATATTTTCATTGTTTTGTTTCAAGTATCAATTGCCTAATCAGCCTTAGGCTGTGAATAGTTTAAAGACGAAGGAGGTTGCTTTTCGATATAGTTTGAATTTTAATAAGACGATAAACCCTATAGATCCGAATTGAATTAAGGGTGCAAAAAAGTTGCTTCCCCAGTCTGTTCCAAATAGATTACTCCAGAAATTAGTATTGATCTCTGTATAAAGATTATTTACAAAGACATTCACCAGAAAAAAAGCAGGCACCAACATATATACCCCTGCATATAACTTAAAAAAGTTGTATGCCAGTGTTCTAAACTTTTCAAATACAGCCAGACTAATAACAAACGGAAAAAAGGCTTGCATAATCCCCAGCAAGAAGAAACGTTCCGCTAGAAACAGAGGATAAATAAACAAATCCAGCAGCCATAGAAATATACCCATGATAAAGGCCACTATTTTTAGTCCGTATAGTGGTGTTACCAAAGCTTCATAGAGCATAGCCATCGCTTTTTTGGCGGCTTCCAATGCGCCCACATCCTGTTCGATATCAATATCTTGCATCTGTAATGGGAGGAGCGCAGGAGCCGTATCTCGGTATTGACTCTCGATAGCGACCAAAATGGAATCAAATACATCCAATACTTGTGTGGAAAAAATCACCAGAATGACTACTGCAAAATTCTTTGCTAATTCTGATGGGGTCAAGCCCCAGGTATATCCTTCATTATTAGCTACGCCTTCATTGTATTTTTTTAGAATATTGATCAGAAAGAACAGTATAGCCAATGTTTTCATCCCAGTAATGGTGTACTGTGAAAAATCACTGTTTTTAATGGTCTGAAAAACAGTATCCACATATTCTAACCCAATGCCTAAAAAAATACCTGACATTAATAATTGGTTTCTCGGTTATTGATTTTATACTGCATTTCTCTAAATGCTATAATCTCTCTGTAGCGTCTAGTCTTTGCTTCAATTTCTGCCACCATTTCTTTGGACTGGACTTCCATTCTCTTTAAAACTTCAGCGCGTTCTGCATCCGTCATTTTTAGATTATTACTGGAAAGAATTTGATCGATATATTCCAGCCCTTCCAAAGAGTTTTCTATGATATCTGTGAAAGATTCTGAAACCCTATTAACTTCATCTGATTTGATGTAAGGTGAATTTAAAATCTCCCGCAGATCATCCTGAACTATATTAAACAGGCGCTGGTTATTTTTTGCCAATTCTCGGACTGCTTTTAGTTGTTTAATGACACTATTGACTTTCTCAATATTCTCCTTTTGTTGTTTGAGAAATTGAACGGTCTTTAATAGTTGTGAGGTTTGTTTTGCTGATTCTACCAATGATTTCGTGAAACTGATAAAGTTCGTGTTGTCATAAACAGGCATCCCCTGGCCCGTAGCACGGGCAGGCAATAAAATGACTAGAGTCAGTGCTAATACTAGAGTTTTGATTTTGTGCTTCATTTTAATTGTTTTTAAAGGTTAATATTAAATCAGCTTATAGCTGTGAATTCTTTAATGGCTTTCTCCATATCGTTTGTCTTTTCATAAATGGCCATTATGGCCTCGCTTTCTTTTCCGTCGGTTAGATATGCCGCATACACCTCTTTAGGAACTTCCAATCGAAAAATGTTGCTCTCCTTCCCTATCTTGATAAACATTTCGGTATACTTTCTTGCTCCAGTTAAATTGTTCCTGATAGATTTTAATTGATTAAGGTCATGGCTTGATAGGTTCAATCGGTTTTGCAATTCGGTATAACCTTTTTCATTTCTTAGACTATAAACTACTTGCGTGTTTTCCAAAATACTAGCAGATGTAGAATTGTTAGGTAATTGATTGATGGATTGCAGAATGATTCCAATAGCACCATTTTGTTTTCTAATAGCCTGATAGTAAAACTCTACGCTTTCCAATACATTATCAAACTTGAGCTGTTTGGCAAACTCATCAAAAAGAATTATGCCCCGTTCGCTACGGTTACGCCATATAGTGCGCTGAATAGCTGACTTAATCAACTTGAGCATCACAGAAAGGATTTCCTTATTGTCCTTGACTTCATCAAGCTCAAAGACAATCATGCGTTTATCCTCTATTTTATAACTCTGGTCTTCTGTTATATTGAATAAAAAACTATAGAGCCCATCATCCACATATTCGGATAGTATATGGAGAAAGTTATATACACTAAAATCGGCTTCTCTTATACTAAGGGTCTCAATGAGGCTGTCTTTTTTATCATCTACAAATTGATATAAAGATGCTAAGGAATGGTTGTTTCTAATAGAACTGTAGTAATACCGCAGTACTTTCTTAATCGCCACTTCTTCAGCTTTGGTAGTATCTTTTCCTGACGCTAGTAACTCCAACAGAAAAACGCCCAAATCCTCTAAACGCTCAGGTGTTAAATCGTCTTTAGAGGTAATGTAAAAAGGATTAATTCCTAAATTTTTGCCTTGCTCATAACGCAGTATAATATGGTCGTCTGGATAGAGTTTGGCAAATTTAGAATAGGACCCTCCCAAGTCTATAATCACCAAGCGTACTTTCTGCTCAAAATACTGGCGCAGTATATTATTTGCTAAAAAGGATTTCCCCTCACCAGTAGGTGCAAAAATGGCAAAATTTCGGGCTTTGATTCGTTTCTTTTGCTCGTCCCACACATCTTTTAAAACTGGAATATTATGTTGTCTATCATTAAAGATGATACCTGTAGTATCTGATAAGTAATTGGTATTGTTAATGTATAGACATAGGGCATGTTTTAAATCCGTAACGTACAGATCTTCATTGGAAAAGTTGGAAGTAAAACAGCAATAAGAGTTTAAAAAATAGTTTTTACGTTCTTCACCTTTTGGATAATAGGGAACAATGTCCAGTTCCTTGAACTCCGTCTTTATTTTGGAGGCGATGTGACTTAGCTGTTGCGCTTCAGATGACCAGAAAACAATGTTGAGATGCCCACGTATAATTCGCGAACTATCATCTTCATTAATTTTAGCAATAATGGCTTCAATTTTCTTTTGAATGACCTTGTTTTGTGTTCCAAAGTTTGAGCTCTTGTTAAATTCTTCAATTTTCTTTTCTAATAGTTTTCGCCATTTGTGTTTGTCATCTAAATAAATGATTTGATTGATAATATGATTTTCATTCAGGTTTAGTCCAAGTCCATCAATAAACCCCTGATGAAACACAAAATCATCTGAAGTAAATTTATCATTGGTCTTACTGCTCTGTACCACATCACCAAAACAGAGTTCACTATTCACTGCTAGGACATCGAAATGATTTTCACCAATTTCAATGGCGGCTTTCTTCAATCGAATATCAGTATCAAAACCTTTATTAAATCCGTTAAAATAGGCATTAGTTAAATCAAGGATTTCGTTCTGATTCAATGGTCTTAAAGACACCTTACGGCTATTATTTACAAAAGAAACTGCATCGCTTACCGAAGCTATAAATTCCTTTATACTATCATCCAATTGTTTATATACGCCTTTTTCTACCTTCCGAAAAGGGTTGGTGAATTTGGAAGCATTTAGTGCTTTGCTATGTGGAAGGGTAAAATACAAATAGCTTTGATGTTGTATATATTCCCGACCTTTAAAGTAATTGTGAGTAGCCTTTTGCAAAAAAGTTTTGTTCGGTAACTTATCTGCCGTATAGCATTCTTTTTGATAGATGTCCTGTTTATGGATAACGGTACTTGTTGGCAAGGATTTAAAGGCCTGAAACCAGGAACCATGTATATCTTCAAAGTCCTTTTCTGATAAGCTGTAGATTTCTGGTAAGTCAACTTTATAGCATAAAACCACATTACCATTACTGGCGAAAACCACATGATTCTTGATATCCAAAATGGGATGATAATCTGATAAATTAATAGTTTTCATAGAATAAGTGACTTTGTTTTTTATTACTGATGGTTTGCGGGAATACTTTCTTAAAATGAAGTAAAGTTGTATTTCTAGAAAGGTGTGTTAATGCCACATATAAAGTTCCATTAAAAACAACTGCTGAAATAATGACCACAAGACTGAACGAAAAGATGATAAACAGCAGGGAACCTATAACAGCGACCATCATAAGAGCGAACAGTGATATGGGCAATCCCATAATCACCGCTCGCTTTCTAATATTCTTATAGACTTCGTACTTCTTCATCAGACAACAATGCCAATTAAATATGTAAAGATGCCTACTACGGCTCCAGCTATGAGTACGAATACTAAAACTCTTGTGATTCCTTTTTTCAGGTCTGCGTTTTCACCAAAAAAATGGCCAGCGTTAAATAGGAAGCCTATTAAAAAAATGACTCCTAAAATGATTGGGAAGATGGATCGAATGGTATCGGATACATCGTTAACGGAATCCTCAATGCCTCCAATTTGTGCAAAGAGAGCCTTTGAAATAAGTAGTAAAAAAACGGTTAGATAAAGTGATTTTCTCATATCGAAATAGATTTAAAATTGGTCTAATAATGATATGTGAAAAGTACACGATATTTTAATTCAAAATACTGATAATCAGTATTTTGTTAATAACATATTATTTGGTTTTGGTTGTTTTTATTTGAAGGGAATTGATGTTAAATTTTATGGGAATCAAAAAGTGGGATGTTGATAACTCTAAAACTTGCAAATCACTTGATTCCAAAAACGCCGGTTTTTTTGTTTTACTTCTTAAAAATCTGATAAAATCAATGCTGGAAATCAGTTGATTTAGCTTCTTTATCACCTTTGAATGTTAGTGCTTCTCTTGCATTAATAAGTAAACCAGCCGCTAAAACATCTCCACCAACATTCTGTAATTTTCTTGACTCCTGAGTATAAAGTTGTTTCATTCTTTTATAGGCTTCAAAAGCAGTTATATCTTCTGTAAGGAATGATGTTAAACCAATAGTATCACACTTCAAAGAAATATCTCCATATTCATTTTTAAATGCATAAATTTTATCTTCATAACCTATAAATACTCGGCAAGAATTTTTAATTAAATCATCCCCTAAATATAGTCCACTCGAACAACTATTAGTATAGAAAAATGCGTCTGAAAATGTAGTATTGTCATCCCCTACACTAATAAATGGTAACCCGGAAGCAGTTACGCCATATTCATTTCCATGAGTAAACGTTGCCCAAATAAAGGGTATTTCTTTCAATGCATCCAAAGATAAATCGATGTAGGCTCTATTGCATCTAATTGCAGGTAATTCAGTAATAGTTATTCTAGTTTCGTTTTCCTCTACTGAATTTATAACTTCGATTGAGTCGTTTTTACATAATGTAAAGTACACTCCCAAATCTGCATCAGAGTCATCAAATGCAAATACTAATTCAATCATCTAGTTGTCTTTGTTGGGTAGTAAGTAAATCTATAGCTAACAACAAAATACTCTTCTTCATTTGTCTCCCCAAATCAGTTTCTAACCTAATTTCAACCATTAAATCGGCTAATGTATATATTTTTCCAGATTTAGTGGTTAAATAAGGCTTCTCCAGTTCATCCTTCTCTCTTTTTGATATCCACTCTTCCAAAATACAATCAACTCGAGATTCGAGTTGATGAGCAGCTTTAGCAACTAAATTTATAACTGTTTCGGTAGACTCAGTATTTTGAACAAAAGCCAAAGCATCATTATTTATAAAGTCGATTAGGTCCTCTCTACTAATTTCCGAAAGTAACTTTGCCGTCCAAATTATAACATAAACAAGAGACGTTTTCTCCCTTATTTTTTTAAAAACGACTGGAGCATCTGGATGACCCGTTCCTAAATCAAAATCTAACAAAACTATTAACTTAGAAGTAAGGTTCTGTTCTATATACTCAATTCCCTTTTCAGAAATAGGTTCTAAAACTACATTTTCCTCTCCATAAATTTCTTTAAGAGTAATTACAATAGGATCTATTGGTGATAAGTCATCGTGAATGATTAATACTTTAAGGTTTTCCATCATCATCTTTTTTGAATGGGAATGTCATTTTAAATGTTACCCCCTGGTTACCAAACTCACTACCTACCACTTCTATTGATCCGTTTAATGACTCTATTCTAGTCTTAACTATATAAAGACCAATTCCCGCACCGCCTAAATCAGCAGTAGTTGTGTAATATATATCGAAAATTCTTTCTTCGTCTCCTTCCTCTAAACCTTCTCCATTATCAGAATAGTACAAAACGAATTCATCATCATCTACAAAACCAGAACATTTAATTTGTTTTTGGGTTTCATTCCTTAATGCTTTTATTGAATTAGAAATTAAATTTTCGAAAATATCTTCAAAGAATTTTTTATTTGTCGGTATACTAAAGTCGTCGCTTATTTCAATAGTCACTTTTATTTTTTCAGCTTCGAAAACAGGAATATAAGAAATATTAAAAAGATTAGTTATTAAATCTTTTACACTTACTTCTGTAACATCTATTGTAGAACCAGCGTAACTCAACATAAAATCAATCACCTTATTTAGGTTGTTCATTTCTTTGTGAATCATGGATGCGTATTCAATAAAAACTTCTTCCATACTTGGATTAGGAAATCTTTCCTTGAAAAACTCCGCCATTCTCATTACTTTACCTAATGAGGTCCTTATAGCATGAGAAATATGTATAGCGTAATCTTGAAGGGACATTAAACTGAGATAAATATTTTCTTTTCGAACAAACTCATCTCTCTCCTTTTCTTGTTGTATAATCCCAAGCCTTATTGACTTGTCAATATTTTTAGCCAAGGTTTTTATTGGTACTAAAGTTTCTTTAAGCTTAGGGTTTTCCTGAGCTATCAAATCGATCGCATTTGAAAACTCTTTAACATCCATATTTGCTCTTACCAACTCAACGTCTATTTTTTCTTTAAAAGTTTCTCTTTCAGAAATTTTAAGTTCTCCAAGGACTTTTAGTTGATCCAAAACATATTCCTTTAGATCTCTATATTCTTGATTATCTACAAAATCTTGTCGGTTAGTTGCATCAATTATTTTTGGATTCAACTGTTTTGAAATATCCAAGATTCCAATTATTTCTCTAGAACCTACCTTGTCCCAAGCTCCAGACCACAATCTTTTGTCAATTCCCAATACATCTCTTTTCTTATCTCTTTTTTGTTCAAACTCTGCAAATGGTGTAGTTATAATACCATCTCTGTAGATTTTAATGCCATCTATTCGATAATCATCATTTTTATAAACCCTATTATATTTCATTTTAGCCTTTTCATTGAAATAGAATAACTTCAATGAAATTGGCCCAAAAGAAGCAATCGGAATACTTTTTTTTCTTACCGAGTTTGTTGTCTTATCGAAATAAAGCGTTTCTTGTTTTTCTGAATTAATGGTGTAATTAATACTAAATTCACTACTAGCGTATTTAACACTCTCTGCAACTACATGTTTATTTTTATATTCTTCAAATTCATTCGATTCAATAAATATGTTAAATGGAGGCTTTAGAGGATGAAAAGGTGATACAATTTTTTCCAATTCTCTTTCTAATCTCCTCAAATCCTTTTCCGACCAATTATCATCTATCGATGAAATCATAAGTGAAGTGCCTTTTTCCTCGGCTAATGCTGGAACAAAAGTGTAACCATTTTCAACTTCAGTAAATAAAGTTAGCTGCGGTTCATCTGAGAGTTTTTGATATTCCTCCCAATCAATATTCACAACTAAACGCTCAGTACTCCCTTCTAAAGTGGTAGATATTTTTACTTTATCACCTAACTTATCAACAGCAAACCTGCCTATACCTTTCTCTCCCACATATCTCCGATTAAAAGGTTCTTCCGAAAAAAGTTTTAAACGTTTGCTTGCAGTACCAACTACCATCCATTTATCTCTGATATCTTCAAAAGACATTCCATGACCATTATCTGAAATTATAATCTTAGCGTTTGTTTTGTCATTCAGATTTACATTTTCAAATCTTACTACTACCTTAGTAGCGTTTGCATCATAACAATTTTTAACCAACTCATATATAGCCGTAATTCGGTCAGTAATTAATTCTCTTCCTAGTAACCTAAATGTATTGACATCAAATCGCCATTTTAATGATTGATTTTTATTCATCGGTATAAAGTTCTATATGCTTTTCTACACTTTCGGCAATCGCTTGCCCCAACCTAACGGGTACTGCATTACCTATTTGCTTTGCTATTCTACCAGCTGAAAAAATCCTTTCGGGATCAATAAAGTCATATTTTTTAGGAAAGGATTGTAAGATTGCAGCTTCTCTCAACGAAATTGCTCTATCTTGTTCTGGATGTCCAAATCTTCCGTTGTTATAACCAATGCAATAAGTCGTCATAGTCGGAGCAACATCATTCCAGCTCATTCTACCATAAGCACTACCATAGGCTTTACCTCCATCTTTTTTATGGCAGTCAGCCACTAGTTCTTCACTCCAATCCTTCCATCCACCACCTTCTGGGGTCGCCTTGATTCTACGCAGACTTAATTCATTCAATTTTCTAGAACGGTGTAAAAGGTCTTTTTTATGAACCTCACCAGATTCTATCTTAGGTAGTTTTCCAATGGCTTTTTTTACTGTATTAACTTTATTATTATGAGTGTACGGAATCATTTCAATGGGGCCATTTAATGAAGCTAAAAGCACTAATCTTTTACGTCTTTGTGGAACCCCATAAAATTGAGAGTCGTAAACATCTGTCGAAACAAAATATCCGAGATTACTAAGCGTTTGAACAAAATCATTTAGAACCTTTCCCTTTTTAAATGATTTAAGTAACGGAACATTCTCCATCGACACAATCTCAGGTCTTGTAGCATCAATCAAATCCGCAAATGAGTATAATAATTTCCACCTTTCAGAATTGATATCAGTTACTAAACCATTACTTTTTTGATTAAATATGGAAAATGGCTGACAAGGAGCACAACCAATCAAAATTTTTCTTGAACCTTCTCTAAATAAGGAATTCAAATAATCAGCAGTTAGTTCACCTACACTTTTTCCAATGAATTTGGATTTATTATTTTTTTCATAAGCATATCTGCAATCCTCGTCGACATCTACACCTGCTGTGACGTCAAATTTCTTATCAAGAAATCCCCTAGTTAAACCTCCAATACCACAGAAAAGGTCTACAACCGAATATTCTTCTTTTTTGCTCATTAACTATTCTTCGTAATTAAAAGTTTATCAATTTCCACTTCTAAAACTTCAGCAATGGATATTAATGTTTCTACTGATGGCTGTCTAGAATTAGTACACCAGTTTGAAACCGTTGTTTCGCTCTTTTTCAATTTTTCTGCTAACCATTTGTTAGACTTTCCTTTCTCTACTAAAACAAGCTTCAATCGGTTAAATTTCTTCTTTTCCATAAGGAATACATTAGCTTATAAGCAAATATATTTAAGTTTTAGCATATTTTTTAACGTAATTGTGATTTATTTCCTTTTGTCTTTACTATTTCCATCAAAAGCCACCAAATTAAACAGCTCCCGCATCCGAGACCTTACCCGGTTCCCATATTTATTTTCCAATTCTTTGGCATTAAGGTTAGTTGTTCCATGTGTTTTGATATGATGTTTTAAAAATAAATCATGACGTGACAATAGAATTTCACCCATCACATTACAATCTTTTCCATAATGCCTTCCAATGGGTTCTATACCCAAATCATCAAAACAGAAATATTGACCATTACCGTAATCTTCAATGGTTTTAAAACCTATATGGTTAAATCCAAAGACTACATTGCGGCTCGGTATCATTTTATAAGGCTTTTGATAGGGTACGATATGCCTGAGTAGTTTCATCAAGCTGGTTTTTCCACAACCTACCGGACCACTGAGTAAGATGCCTTTGTTAATATCTATATCCAGCTTTTTACAATTGGCTTCATCACGAATAAAGTAATTACATAGTTTGAAAAGAATGTCACGATCTTCATCATAAAGTTTAAAGGTTTCTCCAAATAGTAGCTTGCCTTTGGCATTGAGATAGATAAGAATTTTATCAAAGTCATAAAGAATCTTGTTCCTTTGGATGCTCCCCAAAATATACTTAGTATTCCCTTCCATGATGATATGTGGTGTTGGATATTTCATAAGGGCTCGTTATAATCTTTGTCTCTTGCTGTTTTTAAGTTGTCCTGATATGGGATAGTTGATTCCTGTTTGTTTTTTGAATCGGAATTTGAAAAATTAAAATTTTGCTGTTTGTTTAAGTTTTTATTGTTTTCTATAGTTTGTATATGTTTGTTTATAGGTACCAGTGCTTGTCCACTGCTTGTCTCGATATTGGTACGACTTAGGTACAGAGCTTGTCCAGTACTTGTCCCAAAATCGAACATCTTAATTCTACTTCCCCTAAACGGATTGTGTGATGGAGTATAAGTAATATAACTCCAATGACTTAATTCTTTTATACAACGGTGATAGGTGCTTTTAGAACCTATCTTGGAATATGACATCACTTCCTCTCGATTAATATAAAACTCGTCCTTAAAAAAATTGCTATTCCAAAATTGAAACAAGGCTATGTATAGGCTAATATGTGTTGGATTCAATCTGCTATCCTTAGAGAATTGTAGAAACACTGCATTTAGATGCTTAATATAGTTTATAGCTTCCAAAATAGTCTTAGAACTTATTATGGATTCTGTTATCTTCTAATACCTGCATAATTTCTTGATAATCGTAATAAAGCACACCTCCAACTTTGGTATATGGTAAGGTGCCATTGATTCTAAGGTTTTGCAATGTTCCTGGTGAGATACCTAGTAAATCTCTCACCTCTGGAGATTTTAGCCATTTTTTAGTGACATGACCTGATTGATTGTCAAGTAATTGTTTAATATCATCGAGTAATTCCATTTTAAATTCTCGGAGATCTTCGGTAGTAATAATTGTTGCTGCCATACTTTAAATGTTGTTTTAAAACAAAGCCGCCAATGATTATATGTTTTTTATGACGACTTTGCCCTGATTTGACTTTCGTTTGACAAAATTGAATCGTATTGTTGAGTTTTTATCAGAGCCTGAACCGAGTTCGGTTTTATTTTAATATCTTTTATTTGGTAGTTTTTAAACCGTTTTGAGATATGATAATGAATGAATCGAACATCAAAATGATTCAAAATAAATTTGAAACATAAAAACCGAGTGACGACCGAGTTCGGTGATAAAACTCATGAATCTAAACCGTCTTCATCTTCCATTTTACGGAGCAGTTTTTGACCAGTTTCTTCAAAAAATTTGATTCTTGAACTTTTCCGATATTTTATTTCGTTGTAGGTTCTAGAAGGGTTACCTTTCTCAATACCTAAAAAGTCACCTAGTATTTCGACAATCTTGCTTGTTTCAGTATTACCATTGTTAAAATATCCCATGGCTTGACATCCATATATAAATTCTATAAACCCCGCATAAGTGCCTGTCCAAATTAATTTGTTTTCAATAAAATCAGTTATTCTATTTTCGATTTTAAATCTTCTTTTATTTATATAATTTATAAATAATTCAAATGCACGAACTCTGGCTAGTAAAATATCATGAGATGTATTAAAGTTAGGGTCTTTGTAATAGGGGTATGTTTTAATGGGTTGAATTTTATTTATATACTTACGAGTGTAATAGTATTTATCTAGAAGTGTGTGCTTTAATTCTATATAGCTCAAAAACTCTTT
The DNA here is from genome assembly GCF_045446075.1 of Flavisericum labens. Taxonomy (NCBI): domain Bacteria; kingdom Pseudomonadati; phylum Bacteroidota; class Flavobacteriia; order Flavobacteriales; family Flavobacteriaceae; genus Flavisericum; species Flavisericum labens. Next base: position 18,486 of record NZ_JBJJBQ010000011.1, read on the forward strand.
ATGCTTTTTAAAGAATAGATTTACTTCTTCCTGCAGCTTTTCTAAAAATTGTATTTGAAAAATATCGCCTGCTTTTGGAATACCTAACTCGCAAGAACGGAGCTCTGTGTAATAGATTAAATATTGCATAGGAATAACCTTTACAGATTTGAAAAAGTGAATCTCCTTATCTATATTTTGAAAGCCATGTTTTTCGACGGCTTTTTGGAATTTCGCTAAGGAGAGAGTACAGAGAGCAATAACTAGGTTTGCTTCTTCCAGAGGGGATGAAATTCTAAGATGTATGTCTTTTAATTCTTCATTAAAAGTTTTTAATATTTTTTCATATAACATACCAGAGTTTTAGGGGTATAACCTTGGTTAGCTATTAATTTTCTTAGAGGTAAATTATTTAATTTTTTTTCTTTACATATTTTTTATTTAGGTTTTAATAATTAATGTGATGATTGTTTTCATGAGCCTGTTTCTACATATCTCTTTTACTTTCAATATTATTGGATTAACGCAACTCTTTTCTATAATTCTGCTCCCATTTCCATGAAGAAAATATCATGTCTTCTAATCCCCTTTGTGCTTTCCATTTAAGTTTTTCTTCAGCTACATCAGTTGAGGCATATAATACTGGTACATCACCATCTCTACGAGTAGTTATCTGATAGTTCAATTTATTCTGAGATACTTTTTCAAACATTTTTATGATTTCCATAACTGAATATCCATTGCCTGTTCCTAAATTAAAAGTTTCAAATGGTGTTTCTTGCTCCTTATTTAAAAGTCTTTTTAGGGCAATAACATGTGCTTCTGCCAGATCTACCACATGAATATAATCTCTAATTGGTGTTCCATCATTTGTTGGGTAGTCATTCCCAAAAACCTTAAGCTTTTCACGAACTCCCATAGCGGTTTGCGTTATATAAGGCATTAAATTATTAGGAATTCCATTGGGAAGTTCTCCAATTAAACCAGATTCATGTGCTCCTGTAGGGTTAAAATAACGTAAGGAAATTGCAGACAATTTAGTATTAGCTTTTACCACATCCTCAATAATCTCCTCTGCTATTTTTTTGGTGTTACCATATGGTGAAAAGGGGCGTAAGATTTCATTAGATTCTTTTATTGGTAAGGTCTTTGGATTTCCATAAACTGTTGCTGATGAAGAAAATATAAAATTATTAATATCATATGTCTCCATTGCAATTAAAGTATTTATAAGTGTACAAAGATTGTTTTGGTAATACATAAGTGGCTTTTCAACTGATTCTGAAACGGCCTTGTGAGCCGCAAAATGAATCACGGCATCAATATTTTTGTTATACCTAAAAGCATTATCCGCTAAAAAGGCTTCTTTTAAATCATTAGTAAAAAGCTTTGGAGTAACACCAGTTATTTTCTTTATTCTTTCTAAAACTTGTTTATTGGAATTGGATAAGTCATCAATGATTATAACTTCAAAATTATTCTCTATTAATGCTATAACAGTGTGAGAACCTATATATCCACAGCCTCCAGTCACTATAATTCTTTGTTTCATTTTTTTAGATAGTTTAATTTCACATATAGTTTACCAAAATAAACAGTATAAAGTAGCCGTAACAATACACACAACAATTGATCCTATATTAAATAGTGGTGACGTTTTAAATAATTCCTTAGATAATTTAATTCCTTTTTCATCCACTTTACCTTTATTTTGTAAATAACTTATTATTATAATCACTAGCATGGTTAACAAAGCTGTCAAGCCCATTTGATGCATCCAAGGCTCTAATCCTGAAATAGGGATGAATTTCAATACCAAAGCAATTGGAATTGATAAAAGTGCTCCCCAAATGGCTGCTGCATTTGTTGTCTTTTTCCAAAATAATCCTAAGATGAATACCGCCAATATACCTGGACTAACAACACCTGTCCATTCCTGAATAAATTGAAATGCTTGGTCAATACCTCCTAATAAAGGCGCCATAATAACAGCTATAACTAGTGCCACTGCTGCAGAGATTCGACCAACATTTACAGTTGTTTTATCATTAGCATCTTTATTAATATACTGTTTATAAATATCCATTGTAAAAATGGTTGACGTAGAATTTAACATGGATGCTAGTGAAGATACTATAGCTGCCGCTAGGGCTGCAAATGCTACACCTTTTAGACCCGTTGGTAAAAACTGTAATAACCAAGGATATGCTTTGTCTGCTTGTTCTGTTGATGGTAAACTTAATTGACCAGCTTCTCCTAATCCTGCCATAATAGCTGGATCATTTACCATGACATAAGCAGCAATTCCTGGAACAACCACTATAAGAGGAATAATTATTTTTAACCCAGCTGCTAACAAAATACCTTTTTGTGATTCTTTTAAAGATTTTGCAGCTAGCGTGCGTTGAATAATATATTGATTGAAACCCCAATAGTAAATATTGGCAACCCATAACCCTCCAATTAAAACCCATACTCCAGGTAAATTCAAATAATTCGCATTAGTGCTACCATCACTATTAAATTCGTCTAAAATCATATGAAACTTTTCTGGTGCAGCTTCCATAACTTTAGAGAATCCTACGATAATACCTTCGCCTCCTGAAACGGTATTCAAAGCCAAATAAGTGGTAAACAAACCACCTAAAACTAGAAACACAACTTGTATAACATCAGTCCAGGCAACAGCTGATAATCCGCCATATAATGAATAAGCCGCAGCGAACAATGCTAAACCAATTACAGCATATATCATGTCAAACCCCATAATGGTTTCAATGGCTAAGCCTCCTAAATACAGAACTGAAGCAAGATTTACAAATACATACAATGCAATCCAAAACACTGCCAAAATCGTTTTTAGGTTTGTTGAAAATCGCTTTTCTACAAATTCTGGAATAGTATAAAGCCCTTTTTCTATGAAAATTGGTAAAAAATATTTACCAACTATAATTAATGTTATGGCTGCCATCCATTCATATGAAGCAATAGCCAAACCTAATGCAAATCCAGATCCAGACATACCAATAAACTGTTCTGCGGAAATATTGGCTGCTATTAGGGAGGTCCCTATGGCCCACCATGGCAATGATTTACTTGCTAAAAAATAATCTTCTGCATTTTTTTCATGACCTGCTTTATCGCGAGAGACCCATAGCCCTACTCCTAAAATTAAAATGGCATATGCGATAAACACTGCATAATCCCAAAATTCAAATCCATTTGTCATAGTAGTTTTAGTTTAGTTATATAATTACTTCAAGATTATTTTAATCTTTTGTTAGTTTACTTCCCCACCAATCTTTGTTTGGTTTAAAATCTTTGGATAGCATATTTATGCGCTCTTTTTCAAGTTTGGGCAGTAGTTTTTCAACTATTTTTTTATCATAATTGACTCTTTTAACAGAATCAAATTCTAAATCTTTTTTAGGAAATTTAGCCTTTACACTTATTAGCCAGCTTTTTAGATTATTACTAAGTTTATTTGTTATTCTGGGGAATTTTGAAGCCAAATTATTCTGTTCATAAGCGTCTTCATTTAAATTGTATAATTCATTAATATCGTCTTCATAATAATGAATTAATTTCCAATCTCCTTGTCTAATAATAGATGAAGGATCACCACCTTGATTTCCATAATGCGGATAATGCCAGTACAAAGGGCGTTCAGGAAACACTTCTTCTTTTTCAATTAACTGTCTTAAACTGACACCGTCTTTATGTTGTTTTTCTAATAAATCTATTTGGGCATAATCTAAAATGGTTGGATAAAAATCAGCACCAGTAACAGGGTAAGTCACTTCTTTACCATTAGAATTTTGCCAAGGGACATAAATTAAATAAGGCCCTTTTATCCCTCCTTCCCATTGGTAACCTTTGCCTCCTCTAAATGGTAGGTTAGAAGTTGAAAAAGCATCTCCTGAAGATACACCTCCATTATCTGATGTGAAAATGACTATGGTATTTTTATCTAAATCAGATACATCAAGTGCTTTTAGTACCAATCCTACGGCATCATCCATACTTTCTACCAAACCAGCATAAATAGTGTTGTCTTGGGTTTGACGAATAGGTAACTTACGCTCCATAACAAAACCACTTCCTTTAAAACCTTGTAAATCAGCTTTATCTATGTATTTTTTCCACTTATCTTCAGTTGTTTGAATGGGTCCGTGAACTGCGTAAAATGATAAAAAAGCTAAAAACGGAGTTTCTTTATTTTGCCTTATAAAATTTGCCGTTTCATTGGCTAAACGCATAGAGAGATTTTCTCCATCTATCTTATCTTCTAACTTAGGGTTTTCAAAAGGTGAAAAGTAGCCGCCTATTGGACTGCCAGAATCCCAACCTCCTATATTAATATCAAAACCATGATCCTCGGGGTAAGAACCTATTCCTCCTAAATGCCATTTGCCAGCAAAAAAAGTTTTGTAACCATTGGCTTTCATGGTTTCAGCTAAGGTTATGTCTTCTTTTGATAAGTTATGAATATAATCAGCTGGCAATAATTTATCTTCTCTCTTTAACTGTCGCCAATCGATTCCTGATTTTGCACCTATCCAATCGGTAATGCCATGCCTCGCCGTAAATTTCCCCGTCATAATACTGGCTCGAGATGGACTACAAACACGACTGCAAGCATAACCTTGTGTAAAAATTGTACTTTCTGAAGCCAAACGATCTATATTGGGTGTTTCATAATAGGTACTTCCAGTAAAGGCTAAATCGTTTACTCCTAAATCATCAACTAAAATGAATAGGATATTTGGTTTTTGTATTGTTGCTGATTTATTTGATTTGTTTGAAGCGTCTGAGCAAGAAATAAATAGCATACTTAATAAAACGCTATAAAACATAAGTCTGTAATTATTTTTTATGAATGTTATAATCATTACAATAAAGATTTTAATGTTTTTACTGCTTGTTCTGCTGTAATATCTCTTTGTGGTGACCCAAACATTTCATAGCCGACCATGAATTTTTTAACCGTAGCACTTCTTAAAAGTGGCGGATAAAAACTCATGTGCCAATGCCAATGATTATTGGCATTTCCATCTGTTGGTGCTTGATGAATACCGCTAGAATATGGGAAAGAAGTGTTAAATACTTTATCGTAAGCTTTTGTTATTACCGAAATAGCCTCTGCATATTGCAATGATTCTTCTTTATTTAAAACTAAAATATTAGATTGATGCTTTTTAGGTACTATCATAGTTTCAAATGGCCAGATAGCCCAAAAAGGCACTAATACTGCAAAAGCATCGTTTTCAAAAATGATACGCTCTTGCAATTCTAATTCTTGCTTTAGATAATCACCTAAAAGGCTTCTTCCGTTTTTCATATAATATGAATATTGCTGTTTATCCTTTTTATCCACTTCATTTGGAAGTGTGGACTGACTCCATATTTGCCCATGTGGATGTGGATTACTGCAGCCCATTACTGCACCTTTGTTTTCAAAAATTTGAACGTAATTAATATCTGGATTACTCCCCAATTCTCGGTACTCCCTTTGCCATGCGAAAACTACTTTTTGAATATCCTTAACTTCCATTTGAGCCAAGCTTTTGGAGTGGTCTGGACTAAAGCAAATCACCTTACAAATACCTTGTTCACTTTGTGCTTGTAGAAGCCCATCTTCAACTTTGAAGCTTTTTGAACCAGTTTGTAATGCTGCAAAATCATTAGTGAACACAAATACAACTTCGTATTTCGGATTTATTTCTCCATTGATTCGAGCGTTGCCAGCACATAAATAACAGGTTTCATCATAACTTGGTCTTACCTCTTTTGATAAAGCTTCATTCTGCCCTTGCCATGGTCTTTTGGCTCGATGGGGTGAGACTAAAACCCATTCATTGGTAAGTATATTTAAACGCTTATGAGAATAGTCTTGTAAATCGGTATTCATTTTATGAATTGTATTAGTTTATTAGATGAGTTCCATCAGATAATTTAACTGAATATATTGAACATGCCTTGTCAAATTTTTCTTTGTAAGCTTCAGAAATAAACGCCTTAAAAGATGACGTTTCTGTTTTAGAAATTAGATTTATGGTACAGCCTCCAAAACCGCCACCCATCATACGTGCTCCTAATATATTAGGGTTTGTTTTGGCTTGTTCAACTAAAAAATCTAATTCTTCGCAGCTTACTTTATATTTATTTTGCAATCCGTTGTGAGATGCATAAATGAGTTCTCCCAAGGTTTTTAAATCTCCTTCTTGCATGGCCTTGGATGCTTTAACAACCCTTTCATTTTCTTGAATTACATATAATGCTTTTTGATAGTTTTCTGGTGTTACTTGATCTTTAATAGTATCTAAATCGAACTCTGTGGCATCACGAAGTGCTTTTACGTTCAGCATTTCTGCTATAGATTCACAAACTGAACGCCTATCGTTATAGGCACTATCGGATAAACTATGCTTAACATTCGTATTAATCAAGATAAGCTCATAATCTTTAAAATCTATTTCAAAAGGTTTGGATTTCACGGTTCTACAATCTAACAATAAGGCGTTATTTTCAATGCCAAACATGCTGGCATATTGATCCATAATACCACATTTAACACCGACATAATTATGTTCAGCTTTTTGTGAAATTAAAATCATATCCTCTTTTGATAATCCTAAGCTAAAAAGTTCATTAAGTCCAAAAACGATACTGTTTTCTAAAGCTGCTGAAGATGACATACCAGCCCCTCCGGGAATATCACCACCAAATACAATATTAAAATCACCTATGGTTTTACTTCTATTTTGGATTTCCGCAACTACACCAAGTAAATAATTTTGCCAACTGCCTTGCGCTAATGGTTTTATTTGATTTATACTAAACTCTAAGATTTCATCTTTGTCGGCTGCAAATGCTACGGACGAATTAGAATCGCTTTTTCCAATAGCAGCTACAATACCTTTATCAACAGCTGCAGGAAATACAAAGCCATCATTATAATCGGTATGCTCACCAATAAGGTTAATTCGACCTGGTGAGAAAATCATTATCAGTTCAGTTTTAAACTTATTTTCAAAGGTGCTTTTGATATTTTTGACTAATAAAGTGTTCATTTCTAATTTAGTTTAAGCTTCCAGTTAATGTTATAGCTGTCGTTTGGTTTTAAGACTTTTAAACCTATTTTATTGTTGAAACTATTTGAAATCCCAGTAGTTGGCTCAATAGCTAGGGTATTATCCTTAGGCGGTGTATATAATTGTAAAAAGGATTTTTTTTCAGAAGAGGTCAACTCAAAACTATAATCAGGTGTTTCAAATAAAATATTATTTGAGTCTAGTACAAAACAATCATCTAAAGACTTATTCTTAATCTTAAATTCATTATTTATTTCAATATTTCTTAATCCTTGAGTTATATTTCTTTCATCAAAATTAACATGTTTATGGCTTTTAAATCGAACAATGCTATTATATAAATTAGTACTAGTAAAATATGGATGCCAACCAATGGTAAAAGGAAAGGTTTTAAAATCTGTGTTTTTAACCGACACTGATAAATCAAGACTACGATTGGTTAACGTATATTTTAAATCAATTCTGTAAGTATAAGGAAACCCGTGGACATATTCTTTTTCTTCGTATCGCAAAAAAACTGCAGCTTCATCTTTTATGGTTTTTTTTGCAACCAGTTGAAATGTTTTATTATAAACCAAGCCGTGCAAGGCATTGTTTTCCTTTTGTTGATTAATATTTAAAAAATATGTATTTCCATCAAAATCATACTTGCCATCTGCAATCCTGTTAGCAAATGGAAACAAAATTGAAGAGGCATAAGTTTCATCGTAGGTTAAGGAGCTTAAATCCCTTATGATATGGTGATTATTAAGAACTAACTCTTGTATACTGGCTCCCAAATTTAAATAGATTTTTGCATAGGATACTTTTTCAGAATCTTCTATTTCTATAAAATCAAGATTGTTTTTTGAATCTTTGGTATGTTTGATTAGGTACAATTAATTTTTAAATTTAGGTTTGTATTCATTTTTAATAAATATAGATTTCAATTTTAAATATTTTATGATCGAACAAGGGGGTACTAATACATCAATTAAAGGGTTTATTAGTATAAATTTTCTAATATAAAAAGCTATCCTATAAATCAACCTCTAAAAGCTTTGGCCTTGTACCTGTGATAGTTTTAATTCTTTCAAGAACTTCTTTATTGGAATTGGATAAATCGTCAAGTATTAAGACTTCAAAACCATTTTCTATTAAAGCAACTACGGTATGCGATCCAATATAACCGCAACCACCTGTTACCATTATTCTCTTTTTCATCATAAAAACTTAATTATTTAATTACTTCAATCTTTAGCTTTTGCATTCCAAACTAATACAGCTAAAATCATTGAAAGTATCGCTGCGCCTAACCAAAATATTCTTATCTGTGAAAAATCATAAGTCATTACTCCTTCAACCATTGATGAAGAATCCTCTATGTATATGCCACTCATAACCTCTTGGATACCTGCTCCCGCATAACTAGCTATACCGATTAATCCCATGGCTGCACCTGCGGCTTTCTTTGGCGCTAAATCCACAGCCATTAAACCTCCTAAAAAAGTAATTAAGATACCAATAGCAAACCCGTGTACTACCATTGAAATTGAATCTGTTAGTACATTTGAGTTTGTATAAAACAAAAAGACTGACACAGATGCAACATTGAGAATTCCTGCCACCAAAGCCGGTACATTTCTACTGCCTTTAAAAAACCTGTCTGAAATAAATCCTGACACTACCGTTCCTATGATTCCCGATATGGCTGTCAATCCAATAATTTGAGCTGCCTCAATATTGCTGTAGCCTTTCTCTGCCTCGGCATAAAACACTCCCCAGCTCTCTATGGCATATCGGATGACATACATCAACGCCGATGAAAGCGCAAGTAACCAAATAGCTGGATTTTTTAATATGGCCTTTTGAGAACTACTTACATCTTTGGACTTATTTTCAAGTGGTTCTTCCCCTTTCTCTTTCTGCTCTAGCGATACAACAGAAGGCAAACCTTTGCTCTCTGGACTATCGTACAGGAATATCTTTACCATAATTGCTCCAAGTATTCCAACTATTCCTGCTCCCCAAAAGCCCCATTGCCAACCTCCCAAACCAATCAATAATGGCAACAGTGTAAAAGCAATTGCCTTACCTATGTTATGACTGGCACTCCACGCGGCATAATAGGTACCTCGCTCTTTTGCCTTAAACCACCTGGTAAGCGCTACTACACAGGGAGCTGCTCCCTGTGACTGAAACCAACCGCTTAAACCCCAGACTACAATAAACACCACAAAAATTGGAAAAAAGCCCAAAATTAAGTTGGCTAAAGCCGTAAAAAGTAAACCTATTGAAATAAATTTATTGACATTTAAATGGTCTGATAAAAAGCCATTTACTAACTTACCTATTGCATAGGAAAAGAAAAGAGCCGAACCAATTTGTCCTAATTGTGCAGGGTCAAATATTTCTGCATCCACTAGAGGTTTTTTAATGACGCTCAAACTCAACCTACATACATAAAAAAAAGCATATCCAAATGTGGCCGAGAGAAAAACACTCCATTTGGACAGCTTATATTTTCTAGTTGATTCTGTTACATCATTTATCTCTTCCTTTGCTGGAAGTGGGGCAAAGAATTTTTTAATAATTTTAATCATAATTAAATTTTTAAATTTTTTGATGAGTTTTTCGGGAAGAATATTATTTGGAAAAAGCGCAGTAATACAACTGCGCCATTTCACTTTCAACTAAACTAAATTAAGACTAACTCATGCTATTAATAGTTCTTAGTTATGAAGTCCTTTGCTCCTTAAATACTTCAATAATAATTCAGGTCTATCGGTTTGAATGATATCAATATTATTATCAATAAACCAATCGTAAATTGCAGGATTTTGAACAGCTTTTTCATCATCATGCCCTGCATTGTGATGTGCCCATAGTGCATTAACCCAAATACTTGAGCCCCTATCCCTGATTTTTTTAAATTCTTTTATGAATTTGATACTATCATGTTTCACCGTAAATTCAAATGCTACAGGTGTGTTACTAGAAGATAAATACTCTTCAACTATTGTAGTTGCGTTGTTATTTGGCAATCCTAATATTGGCATAAAATGAACTTTACCTAGGTAAGCTCCAAATTCATTTTCAACCTCGGACAAAGATTTTGCCCCTTTAATTACAACTTGGTCTTGTGTATCGGTTTCTTTGATAATGGCATAACATTTGTCAAAAATGCTATAACTCTTATCTAGATTAACTAATATTTTGCCCTTGGCTACTTCTAAAGCTTGTTTTAGAGTAGGTATTTTATGTTGGGTTGCCACCCCTAGTCCATCAACTAACCGTAATGTTCTCAGAGAATCCAAGGACCATTCATTTATATTACCCTTACCAGTAGTAGTTCTATCTATAGTTTTGTCGTGCATTAAAACTAAGTGACCATCTTTTGTTTCTCTTATATCAATTTCAACCATGTCAACACCCATTTCAATACAATTTTCTATAGCCTGTATAGAGTTTTCTGGTGCATTTCGCCAATCTCCTCTATGAGAAACAACAATGATTTGATTGTCATTTGAATCTTCTAAATTTGCTATTTTATCTTTTAAGGTTGAGTTTACTGTCAATTTTCCATCATTTTTACTATTTGAATCACAAGGACATTCTTCTTTGCATCCAGTAAAAACAGCTAAAAAAATAATTATAAGTAAAATGGGTGTTCGCATGATATTTTTAATGTTTCAGCTAAGTTTATTTAATCACTAATTTTGAGGTTGCTACTTTAGCATCTTCATTTACTTTCAAAATATAAACTCCAGCTCTTAGATTTGAAGTTTTAATCATCTCATTTGCTTCAATACTTTTTGTGTACACTTGTTTACCTAACATATCAAAGATTTGAATCGATTTTATACCATTTGAAGCTGTTGATACATAAAACTCTCCATTATTAACTGGATTAGGGTATACTGTGAATCCGTTAATAGATTCTTTAGATGTTGATAAGGTAATGGCGTTTACGTTTGATGTGTGTCTTGCATTTTTACCATACATAGGCCAGCCTCCTACTTGTAAACCAGTTGCAGAAGTAGTTAAGGCACTTAATTTACCCGCAGAAGCTGTTTCAACACCAACGTAAATTGTACCATCTGAATTAATGGCAGCCGGAGATGTAATTTTAGTTCCTAAACTTAAAGGCGTGTAAGCTTCTGTACCATCGCTATTAAGCACATAAAACATTCCACTAGTGTCACCAAAATATAATCTGCCAAGATTATCAATAGCAGGAACAACTTCAATTGCTGAACTTGCTGTGTAAGTCCAAAGTATATTTCCATTTAATGGATTAAATGCTTGCATTTTTCCTCCAGTATTACCTAAATACACAGTTCCATCAGCGGCAACTGCTGGACCACCCTTCTCTACATTCTCGCCAGTAAAGGTAACAGACCATTTCTCAGTACCATCTATCGGGTTATATGCTTTCAATACACCATCACCTGCTGAATTTAATTTTGCGGAAGCATAAATTGTTCCATCATCTGCAAGCGCTATTGCTGAACTGGCATAACCACCTGACCCATATGTTGCAGACCATTTTTGAGTACCATCTGGATTAATTGCATAAATATTATCGTTAGTTGCAATGGCATAAATAGTTCCATCAGATGCTATAGCAGGTACGCAATTAAAATCAGTTCCTGTTTCAAAAATCCAATTTTGTGTTGTCAAATCGAGAGTGAAGTTTCGAGCTCCTCTATTATTGTTATTACGAGTCATTATATAAACTTCTCCATTTGAGGCAAAAGCTGGAGCTGAATAGCGTACTCGAGAGTTCATATAAAAAGTACGTAAAGTATCCCCCGTAGCAGCATTAAATCTATGTACACGTCTTCCATAATGACCGCTTATATAAACTGATCCATCTGCATTTATTGAAGGACTGGATATAACTTGATCTACTTTACCTTGAGAAGAACCTTCATTAACATGTCCCATCCATTTTAGAGTGTTATTTGGGTTTATAGCAAAGAGATTTTCAGGAGAAGTCTCATAGGTTAGTGTTTCTCTTGTACCATAATCACAAGCTATGTAAATTGTACCATCATTTGCAATAGCTGGACCCGAGTAAGCTACTTTATCTGGTAATGTATAAGACCAGCTTTCAACTAACTGACCATAAGAGGCCATAGATAATAATAATCCTAATACTGTGTAAAATTTTTTCATAATATTTAAGTTTTGAATGTTAGTTATCTAGACGGCTCTTAAAAAGAACCGTCCGATATTTATTTAATAAATTGGTTTTGAATACTTTATCTACCCGTATGCTTAGCATCCTTGGCATACATAGGCCAACCTCCATTTGCTAATCCTGTAGCTTCTGTTTGGAACGCATAAACTTTGCCAAAATCACCATCATTTGCAGCTACATATATAGTGCCATCTGAACCTATTACAGCCGATGAATGAATTTCATCACCAAGCTTCACAACTTTATATAATTTCTCGCCATCAGAACTTATGACATGAAAGAATCCAGCAAGGTCTCCAAAATATAGGTTACCTTCATTATCAATGGCTGGTACAGTCTCTATTGCTCCATTTGCTGTATAAGACCATTTTTCAGTACCATCTGGGTTGTAAGCAATCATTTTTTCCTCATAGCCACCAAGATAAATGGTTCCATCTGGAGCTATCGCTGGACCTCCTTGGTTAGCCTTAGCTGGTAAAGTCTTACGCCATTTCTCTGTACCATCTGCTGGGTTATAAGCAATTAGCACACCTTCAGAACCATTTTCCCCTGCGAAATAAACAGTTCCGTCCTCTCCTATTGCTATTGCAGTTGCTGCCCAAGTTCCGTAAACCGCGCGCCATTTTTCTGTTCCATCAGGATTGATGGCATAAACATTATCATTGGTTGAGCTTACATAAATAGTTCCGTCAGATGCTATCGCCGGAGTTGAGTTAAAGTCTTCTCCTGCTTCAAACACCCAGTTCATAGTATTTAAAGATGCATCTAAGGAGTAAAAACCTTTTCCTGCTTTGTTGTAACCACCAACATATACTGTACCATCAGCTCCAAAAACAGGACATGAGTAACGTATTCTGGCATCTGTATTGTATTCTCCTTCAATAACACCTGTTGATGCATTAAGACGCCATATTTTTCTACTGTAAAAACTAGCCGTATATACAGATCCATCAGCAGCAATTGAAGGGGAAGACCTTATTTGGTCTGACTTATTTTGAGACCCTTCCAAAAATACCTGATCCCAAACTTTTGCACCATCTTTTATAGCTATAAAATCTGGACCTTGATTTTCCCTAATAGCCTGATTGAATCCAATAAACAACGTTCCATCATCCGATAAGGCAGGTGATGAATGGTTCAACTTACCTTCCAAAGTATAGTTCCATAACTCAGTTGGAGGTGTACTTGATAATGACTGTTCTAAAGTAATGGTTTTAGAGGTTAAAATACTTGAGCTTCCAGTATTGTCAACAACTGTTAATGTAATGGCGTATTCACCTCCATCTGCATAAAAATGTTCTGGAGACTGCTTTTGTGAGCTTTCGCCGTCACCAAAGTCCCAATTCCAAGATGTTATAAATCCATCTATATCAGATGACTTGTCTGTAAAAACTATTTTTTCTTCTGCTCTAAATTTTTCTGCTGTAACTAAAAAATCAGCTACTGGTTTAACGGTTTCTGCTCTTCCTATAGCAGCTACATCATCACTTTCACAAGATGTAAATGTATATATCACTAATGCACTAAAAACAAGCGCTAACGTTATTATTCTTTTCATGATTAATTTATTTAATTAATATATTGTTTTACTAAAACCGGATAATCGGTTTGTATAATATTTCCCATTAGATTGACAATTTTATTAATTTGATTATAGTTGTCATCTACTGGAACAGTACTGGTGTTTACGTAAGCATTTTTTAGAATATACCAGCCCTCTCCCTTTGCTTTATCAACTAGATTTTGATTAAAAGAAGCATCAGTATAATGCACTACTTTAACACCCGTATCTATATAGGTGTTGAAATCTGACTCGCTACTAATGTTAGGCATCGCAAGCGCATTGGCATCCTTACTTATTATGCTGTTGATAACCGCAACATCTTTAGAATAAAACAACACTTGTTTTACCATGCCGTATTGTTTTATATCAGCATAAACCTTTTCAAAAGGGGCTTTGTTATGAATATCTAAATCTATATAAAGTTGTCCTCTGGATATTGCCAAAACTTCTTTTAAAGTTGGAATTCTTTCGTTGGTTAAAACACCATTACCATCGTAAAGTTTGAATTCTTTTAATTCCTGAAGTGTGAAATCTGAAACATTACCAGAACCATTAGTTGTTCTGTCTATGGTTTTATCATGCATTAATACTAGCTCACCATCTTTTGATGTTCTTACATCAATTTCAATCATACCGATAGAATTGGTAATGGCTGCATTTACTGAGGCTATAGAATTTTCAGGATGTACATTATGGTTTCCTCTATGCGCACAGATGAGTATTTCATCATCACTCAATTTATCTATTAGGGCTTTTCTTCCACTAATATCGTTACTATAATATACCTTAACGTCTTGTGAAACTGCAGAAGTATTATTGCCGTTTTGTAACGTTAATGTTACCTCATAGGTTCCTCCCCCAATTTCAGTGTATGCATGGGATGGGTTTTTGGAGCTTGAAGTATTTCCATCTCCAAAATCCCATTCATACACTGTATTTTCATCAATCCCAGTAGAGTTATTTGTAAAATTAACAGGAGTACCAATCTGCACTTCGGCTGGCTGAAACGAAAATGATGCCGTTAATTTTTGAGTATTTGGTTCATCAGTGCTACACGATGGTAATACCGTAAACAACATGAAATACCATACAAATATGAATACAAACTTTTTCATTTATACTATTCTAGTTTTGTTAGTATCCCGGATTTTGCGACATACTATCAGGATCCGAGTCAATTTGTGCCTGGGGAATTGGAAGTAAAAGGTCTTCTTGATTTATAGTGATATTGGCTGTAGATGGCATACCATCAAAATGAGTATTCATGATGCTAATAGGATCTCCTAACCTTTTAATATCTAACCAACGATGCGGTTCATGAAATAGCTCATGCCTTCTCTCTTCTAACAACGCTGTAATAAACTCCGTTTGATTTGTAACAGTAGCTGATGTTAAACTTGCCAAACCTGCTCTTGTTCTTATTTGGTTTAACAAGTCAAATGCTTCGCCATCGGCTGCATACCCTTGGGCATTCAAAGCCTCGGCCAACATCAACAATACATCGGCATACCTTAGTACTATAACATTGTTATCTCCATCATCCACTACGGGCTGATCATCATCAATATATTTAGTTGAAATAAAAACTGTTGAGGTACTGGCATCGGGAACTATTTCATCTCTTCTTAAGTCTCCCGCTTCAAAAGAACTTGCTAAGTCCTCAGTAATAATATTGTTGCCACGAGAGCCTGGATTAGCTTGAGAAGAAAATCTTGTGGCGAATTTGCTACCTTCAGAGTTTCCGTTTACGTCAGACTTGAATTGAATCTCAAAAATAGATTCAGATCCATTTTCATTATTCACTCCAAAATTATCTGCGTAATTATTTAAAAGCGTATAACCGGTTACTGCTCTTAATGCTGTTTCTGCTGCTTGCGGATTACCATTGGTTAAATACACTTTACCCAGCAAAGCATTAGCAGCTCCTTTTGTTGCCCTACCAGTATCATTCGACTCGGGCAATTCATTTTGCGCTTCAGATAAATCTGTTATTATTTGAGCAAATACTTCGGCTTTAGATGTTCTTCCTTGTCCAAAAAAGTCAGTAGGGTTTGTTGTTTCTTGGGTTACCAAAGGTACATCTCCATATAGATTTACAAGGTTATAATAAATCAACGCACGTATAAACCTAGCTTCGCCTTTTCTTGTTGCTTTTGTTGCTTGATCCATATCGGTTATAGCGTCAATTCTATTTAGTACGATATTAGCCGTTTGAATGGCAATATAAGAATCCCTCCATGTTGAAGTAATAACTGGATTTGTTGTAACTCTATTAAACAAATCCATATCGCCAAAGCCACCTGAATTTGAAGGCTCTTCCTCAAACGTATTATCAGAACGTGTTTCTAATAAAATGTGATAATTATAACCATAAAGGCCATCCCGTTGTAACGCACCATACATAGCATTAACAGCAGCTTCTAAATCTGCTGCATTTCTATAAAACCCAGCTGAAGTGTTTTGGTCCTCAGGTGCTAAATTAAGGTCGTCTTCGCATGATGCATTCATGAGCATCATTGTAACACTAAAGAATATATATTTAAGTATTTTCATTGTCTTTTTTTTTTTAAAATGAAACATTTAATCCTAAAACAAACGATTTATTTTGTGGATAACTACCTTCTGTATCACTGGGATCTAAGGGATTAGACCTAGATTGTTCTGGATTAAATCCTTTAAAATCTGTGAACATAAATGGATTCTTTGCGGTAGCATATAATCTCATTCTTTGCAATCCTATTTTTGAAGTAACAGACTCTGGTAAATTATATCCTAATGTTATGTTCCTTATTCTTAAAAAAGAGCCATCTTGCAAGAATGCCGATGAGACATTAGCTCTTCCACGTTCACTTGACTGCGTGTAATCAGGTCTTGCTAATGTTCCGTTAGGATTATTTTGAGGATGCCATCTATTTTCAAAATACCATTCTAATTGGTTTGAGAACCCTTGGCCATTGGTAGCATTTCGAACGGTACGCGATAACACCTTATTACCCTCTACACCATCAATAAATATATTTAGATCGAAGTTTTTGTAAGCAAAACGATTATTGAATCCATATGTAAAATCAGGTAAAGCAGACCCTATTACAGTTCTATCGTTGTCATCAATAAAACCATTATTGTCGACATCTACAATTCGCCAATCTCCCACTTTTACGGTGGTACCACTTTGCGGAGAACCATCTATTTCTGATTGCGATTTATAAATACCATCAACCACAAAACCATAAAAATCACCTATAGGATGACCAACCCTTGTTATATTAGTTCCTCCTGCTATAATCTGATCTTGACCAGAAGCTAGCGAAGTAACTTTATTTTCTACTGTAGAGAAGTTAAAACTTGAGTTCCATTTTACCCTTCCTAAATTGATATTTGATGTAGATAATATCAATTCAAAACCTTTGTTTTCCATACTACCAATATTTTGTAATGAAGTACTAAAACCAGACTGCAGAGGTACGGGTACATTCAATAGCATGTCTTCGGTTTTTGCAATAAAATAATCTGCACTTAAGTTAAGTTTGTTGTCAAATAACCCGATATCTGCCCCAAAATTATTTGTTATTGAGGTTTCCCAAGAAAGGTCTGCATTAGGGGCTGTACTAGGTCTTTGCCCACTTACAAAGCTATCATCTAAAATCCCGTTTAATTGTCTTAAAACAGCAATAGAACCGTAATTTCCTATTTGGTTATTTCCTGTTTTACCCCAACTGTATCTAAACTTTAAATTAGTTAAAAAGCTATCTTCAGGAAAAAAATCTTCTTTACTTACTACCCATCCTCCTGAAAGTGAAGGAAAGACCCCAAATTTGGTATTAGCACCAAATCTAGAAGACCCATCTCTTCTTATAGATGCACTAAACAGATATTTAGAATCATAATCATATTGTAATCGACCAAAGTAAGATATCAGAATCCATTCTGAGATATTTTTATCAGTCGTAGTTGTTGCCGTTCCAGCAATATTGGTGATTTCATTACTGTCTAAAACAGGAGCATCTACCTCAGTCTCTTCAAATAACTCTTTTTGGTATGAATAACCTCCTAGTAAATTGAAATTATGATTTTCAAATACTTTATTATATGTTAATGTGTTTTCCGTAATCCAATTTTTTCTAACTCTTGTTCTCTCACCTGCAGATGGAACAGAAGCTACTACATCTCTTCTATATCTACCAATAGTTGAAGGTCTAAACTCCTCTCTAAACGAATAATCAAAATCTCCTCCTAATAGGGTTTTAAAAGTTAATCCTTCGATTATATCAACTTCTAAAAATGTGCTTCCAAAAAGTCTAAATTTATTTTTTTCATCTTTTCTTTGTAAAGCAATAGCAACTGGATTCTCTACAAGTGCTCCATCGGTACCACCATTATTATGCCATCTGATTTGCTGACTAATATTTAAGTCCCCTTCATCATTATAAGGCGTAAAGAACGGTTCCATTAATATAGCCTGTTGCATTGGGCTATCAGTCCAACCTTCTACTACCGAATTCTGATTTGAAACACTTGGAGTAAGGTTTATTCCAAATCTTACTTTATCACTAAACTCTGTTTCTAAATTAATTTTGGCGGTAAAACGCTCAAAGTCTGAACCTATTATTAAACCTTCTTGACTAAAGTATCCACCAGAGGCAAACCATTTGGTTTTCCCACTTCTACCTGAAGCTGATAAATTATAACTCTGAATCTTTCCATCCTGAAAAACATCATCTAGCCAATTGTTGTCTGTTAACCCCGGTGTTCCTGATAAATATTTTTCTATATTGTTAGGAATTAAATTTCTTGGTCTAGCACCATTTGCCAATCTTGTTACTGTATCATCATTTTCACTCCTATTAGTGGGGTCATCAGACACATAGCCCCAGTCTCTTGCTTCTTTTACCATTTGTGCATACTGAGAAGCATTTAAGAATTTCATAGGGTTCAGCACAGATTGAAATCCTGTATAAGTTTCAAAACTAAAAGTTGTTTTTTCTGTCTTGGCACTTTTGGTGGTTACAAAAATAACACCGTTGGCACCTCTAGAGCCATAAATCGCTGTAGAGGCTGCATCTTTTAAAACTTCAATTGATTCAATATCAAGTGGGTTTACGGCATTTAAATCACTACCTTCAGTTAGCGGGTAGCCATCTACAACAATAAGAGGTGATCTACCAGCCGTGATAGTGCCAACACCTCTAATCTTTATTTGGGAACCTGTTCCAGGTGCTCCAGGTGTTACTACTTGTACCCCAGCTACTCTTCCTGCCAATGATTCATCTACACCACCAACAGGTAACTGGCTTATATCCTCTGATTTTACGGAGGCTACAGCTCCAAGTACTTTAGCCCTTGACAATGTACCGTAACCAACTACAACAACCTCATCTAAAGCAGCAGTATCTTCAACTAGCACAATTGACAAATTGGTTTTATTATTAAGAAGTACTTCTTGGGATTTAAAACCTAAATATGATACTACCAAAATAGCATTCGTATTTACCACTTCTAAAGTGAATTTACCATCAAAATCCGTTTGTGTTCCATTGGTGGTACCTTTTTCAATAATATTGGCTCCAGGAAGAGGCTGACCGTTTTGATCTATAACTGTTCCCAAAACCTTTATCTGTTGCTTCTTATCATTTTTTCGGGCTGAGTTTTCATTCTCCTCAATTATGATAGTATTGTTTTTAGAAAGTTTAAAATTGACATTACTACTTGAAAGTGTATGATTAAGTAGTTTAGATAATTCAATAGCTCCTTTTTTTAATTGCACCTTTGGAGTATCATCAAACAAACTTTCTGGGTATAAAAACCTGTACTTTGTTTGTTTTTTAATGATTCGAAAGACTTGATGAACAGATGCCTCCTTATCCTGATCAATAATTACTTTTTCTTGAGAAAATCCATCAATTGAATTGAACCCAAAAACAGCAGTGCATAGTAAAAAGATAAATGTTCTCATAATAAGCATTAGTAACCGTTTTCGAATGAGTGAACGGACATCAATAAATTTAATTTCCATAAATTTGCATAGTGTTAGTTAGTTATACATTAATTAATACATTATCAAAAGGTCGAAGTTTGTGACACCGCCAAATGTTCAACTTCGATCTCTTTTTATTTTAAGATTATAGTTTTTCCTTTTATTTCATAGGCTTCAATTATTTTAAAATTCTTAATAGTCTCCAATATTTCTTCTATTTTTTGGTCTTTCCCTAGAACACCAAAAAACTTAACTTCCTCTAATGATTTGTTGTCAAAGATTATATCAACATCATACCATCTGGACAAAACCTTCATAATTTCCTTGAGTGGTTTTCTTTCAAAACTAAAAACCCCTTCTTTCCATGAAATTTCATTGTATATATCAACTTCCTTTACTAAGAAATTTTTAGTATTAATATCAAGACTTGACTGTTGATTAGGCATTAAATTTTGTTTTCTGTTTTCATAATTAACTGAAACTCTACCCTCAACTAATGTTGTATAAATACTAGTCTCATCTCTGTAAGCTTTAATATTAAACTCTGTACCTAAAACTTCGATTTCTTGAGATTGATTTAACACTTTAAACTTAGCGCCCTTGTGTTCTGTACTAGGTGATACCTCAAAATATGCCTCACCATACACTAGTTCAACTTGGCGAGTTATACCATCAATAAAACTTACAGGGTATTTTAGTTGTGTTTCTGAATTAAGCCAAACCTTTGTACCATCAGACAATACTATATAGAATTGTCCACCTCTTGGAATAGTTAAATAATTATAAGCTAACTCTTTAGTATTAACTTGGTTAGCTTTATAAATAATCTCTTCTCCATTGCTGCTAGCGTTTTGTATCTTAAGAGATTCTCCTTTTTCTAATGCAATTTGAGAACCATCTCCTAAAGTTAGTGTTGCTTTATCTGTTCCTGGTTCAATAGTATTAGTATCTACTATTATTGGATTAGTTTCAACTGACTTGCTGAATATGTTATCTTTAAAAAAGTATGTTGTTGCAATTATACCAACAAAGATTGCGGCATATTTCATTACCCTGGTATACTTGCGAAATCTATATTGCTTTTTCTCCTTATCAATTAATTCAAGCAATTCTTTTTTTGAGTCATCGGAATCAAACATTTCCATATTTAAATCAATTAAGTAGTTAATCTTAACGTATTCCTTAAACATCTTATAATTATCATGGGCTTCTAGCCATAATTCTAGCTTATTCCGTTCTAAAAGAGTAGCTTGCCTAGTAAGATATTTTATTATTAGTCTTTGTATATCTTGAGAAATCATTTTAACGCATATACTACTATAACACAACAATTTTACACAACCCTAACTTTTTAGCAACATTTTTTATTATTTTTGCATTAATTCACTCATGTTTTTATCTAATTCTTAATTTATATTATTGCTAAATGAACAACATAAGTCTTATAAATGGTCTTAAAAAAGGAGATTCCAAAGCCTATTCATTGTTAGTTGATACTTATCATAATAAATTATGTGTTTATGCTTATCAGCTTACAAATGACCGTGATTATGCTAAAGATATTGTTCAAAACGTGTTTATTAATATTTGGAGAATACGCTTAAAACTTAAAGATGACTTCGCGGTTAAAAGTTATTTATATCGATCTGTGTATAATGAATTTCTAAACCAGGAAAGAAATAGGGTACATGCTATTCCTTTAGATAAAAAAAACATTGATGCATTAAGTTCTATTTTGGAAGAAGAAGATGAAAAATCGTTGGACAGACTAATGAATTTGGTAAAACGAGAAATTGAAAACCTACCTCCTAAATGCAAACAAACATTTTTATTAAGTAAGCAAGAAGGTCTCACTAATATTGAAATTTCTGAATATCTAAATGTTTCTATAAAATCTGTTGAAGCTCATATGACTAAAGCTTTTTCTATTTTACGAAAAACCGTGGGCGAAAAAATGGATGGTATTTTGTTTTTGTTGTTTGGGATACAAAAAAACCAAGTACCAACAACTCTTTTATAAAATTATTTGTTATAGAATGGATTGTTGCATACATGAATATTCTATTAATTCTTAAAGAGTCCAAAACAATTATTTCTGTTTTAAACTACTCAATGTCTTGTATATTTATTAAAAACATTTATAACCGGCATTACATTTCCTTCATTATCAAAGAATGTTCTTGATTCAAAACCTCTGTTTGGAGCCGCAGGTTCCCACCAAAACAAACCTCTTCCCCTTCCATTAGGGACATCTAATATTATATTATTAAATTCTTCTAAAAATTCTTTTTGTCCTTCAGGAGTTTCAGGAAATGGGGCTTTTTTATTTTTATATTCTTGCGGCATAAAGTTATATGCTGTCTCAACAACAATAATATCTTTATTGTATTCTTTTGATGCAAATTGTAAGCATTCGCGCAAATCTAATAAACTACCATGCCACCAAGGATAATATGATTGACCAATAACATCGTAGTCTATATTATAGTATTTAATCTTATCGAAAAAGTATTTTGTAAAATCTTTATCACCACCCTTATCTATATGGATCATAATTTCAGGGCATGGGTTATTTCCACAACTTGCTTTAACACCATTAATTCCTGCTTTTAATAAAGCAGCAAAATTATCCCAATTATCTGGCAATTTGCCTATTGGCCAAAGCATACCATTACTAATTTCATTTCCTACTTGCACCATATCTGGAAAAACTCCAGCCTTTTGAAACTCCAACATTGTAGAGCGAGTGTATTCAAAGATTATTTCTTCTAATTCTAGAGTAGATTTCTCTTCCCATACTTTTGGGATAAATTGCTTTGCAGGGTCTGCCCATACATCAGAATAATGATAATCAAGTAAAAATTTGAAACCTTGACTTTTCGCCTCTTTTGCCAAGGCAATTGTATACTCTAAATTATTTGGCAGTTTGTATTTTTCATCTGATTCAGGGCTATGAAACAATCTTAAACGCATCCAATTGTAGCCATGATCCTTAAATATTTGAATGCATGATTTAGACTTGCCATTTTCTTTAAAAACGAATCCGCTATCTTCCGCTTCTTTAACAAAAGATAGATCTGCACCTATAATATATTTTTGTGAATAAGTGGTTTTAAATACTATTAGTAAAGAGCAAGCTAGTATCAGTTTTTTCATTTCTTTATTAATTTAAATAACTCATTTTCTTCTTAATCTTATTAATCGTGTAATCCTTTTTTCTTCAAATAATCAATCATCAATTTTGGATAATCTGTTTGAATAATAGCTGGACGTAAAACTAACAAGCTATCTAAAGAATGAGTATTCCCATTATTAAGGTCAATATCTTCATCCCAAAGACTATTAACAAATACTTTAACACCCTTTTTATGTGCCCAGATCATATTTTCAAGGTTATAACTTTCCTCTGTGAAATGCTGTAAAGGAGATCTATAATTTTCTAAATTTAATTCCATTTCACTTTTGTTTGGCGATAATGGCAAAACAGCATATGAAGAATCAATTTTAATCAATTCTTTAATGGTTTCTTTATTCCATATAAATGACATTACTTTATGCTCCATCTCATATTTTTTCAGAAGCATATAAAAACTTAATGGTTCAATGTCTTTTAAATCTAAGTTTAGAATAATCTTGCCTTTTGCTAGCAATAATATTTCGCTTAGCTTTGGGATTTTATGTAATGTTACTGAATCATTTATTTTTAAGTTAAATTCATTTAACTCATTATATGAATAATCTTTCAATAGTCCTTTACCTGTCGTAGTCCTATCAATAGTATCATCATGCATCAATACCAAAACACTGTCCTTAGTGGTTCTTAAATCTATTTCGGCTATATCTATATGGGCTTCTATGGCATCTTGAATTGATTTTGATGAATTTTCTGGCGCATTCTTATGATATGCACGGTGAGCACAGACTAAAATATTACTATCAGATTTTTTTATGATCTTTTCGATTACTTCATTACTTGTCGCAACTACTTCATTATTACAAGATGAAACTACTATAACATGAATAGTAAAAATTAGGATAATAATATTTCTACTTATTCTTGAACAACTTATAATGCTTTTCATAATTAAGTGCTTTTATATGTCCTCAACATTGACAAAATTAAAACCAATAGATTTACCATAAGTTATCATTTTATCTAAGGCTTTCAATTTTGCGATTGAATTACCAAAATCAAAGTCGTGCAAAAGCACAATCGCACCATTGTGAAGATAATTTTTGAATTTCTCAAATAATTCATCTTCACTGTTTTGAGTTTTATCCCAGTCAATAGTTGTTATAGACCATAATACTGTTGTAATTCCTTTCTTTGCTAAGAAATCAATCTGATCTTGACTGATTGCGCCATAAGGCGGTCTATAATATTTAGGTTTATCAGTTCCGCACAATTTAAATGCATCCATCGATTTTAAAACTTGATTTTGCCATAAATCTTCTTTTGATAGCTCAAAGCCGTTTTGATGATTCCAACTATGATTAGCAATAAGATGGCCTCCTTGTTTTGCTTCTTTAATGACTCCCTTCTTTTCTTGAAGATTCTTACCCAACCAAAAAAATGTTCCTTTGGCATTATGTTTATTTAAAGTCTTAATAACCTTTAGGGACAAATCTGTAGGACCATCATCAAAAGTTAATGCCACTTGCTTTTTAGACGAATCACCGTTGACCATACAATACCCCTTGCTTCTCTTTTGATGCTCTAAAAAATGTTTTGGGATTAACGGTAAACTATCAATGGTTATTTCATCTGGGACATTAATACTTGCTATAATGTTATCAGGTGATATTACAAGATTTTTCGAACTAGCGGTAATTTTAATATCATCTATATTTTCACTTGTTTTAACTAAAATAGAAGCAATCCCAGCAGAACAATTTGTTGGATTTTCGCCTATTATTTCTACATTCCCTTCAACATTAAAAGTAACTTCCCCAGAATAATTTGGTATAACCGTTCCATTTTTATCTGTCACATAAGCGTGAACAAAAAACAAATCATTATCCTCTATTTTTAAATTATCGTATTCATTATCTATTACAATTTCAATTTTAGACGGTTTTCCTGGTGTTTGTCTAACATCTGCTACAACTAGTTTACCACTAATATACCCTTTAGCCTCTAACTTCCCCTCTTGAAAGTCATCTAAAATAAATGTAAAAGGAGGATGTTTTAAGTTTGTTGATATACGATTCTGATCAGGTTTTTGACGTCCTAAACTACGACCATTCAAAAACAATTCTACTTCATCACAATTACTAAATATGCGGACATCTAATGAACTATCTTTTTGCCAATTATTAGCTATGTATACCATCGGTTCTCCAAATGGATCCTCTGCATTCCGTTGACTCTTGTAAAAATAATAAGATAGTTTTGGCAATCGAAAAACATCCATGATTCCAGAAGCTTCTAAGTCATCTGCATATCCTCTGTTATAATCATACATTACCCAGTAGCCATCAGCAAATGCAGGTGTACTTAAATTATCATTATGCGCTTCTTGTAAATTGGTTGCTTGTTGCAAAAGAGCCTTTTCTCCTGCACCTCTTAATTGACGACTAGAACGTTCTTCTTGCAATAAATTGCTCCAACTCGTTTGATCTAAACCAGCATTCATAGCATAATATTCCCAATCGCCATATTCTGATACATTGTAGGGTTTCTTTAAGTTTTCGTCATAGTGATCTAAGCGATGCTGACGGGCTTGTAAATAAATATCGTATCCATAAGATTGCCATCCTGCGGTGAAGCATTGACTGCTTGGATATTCTTGTTTTGCAATTGTAGTTAATGAATCTATAAAATATTCTGGCATCCATGATTCATTTAATGATACTTCCCAAGCTAAAACCGATGCATGGTTTCTATCTCGTCTTATTAAATCTCTTGCCGTTTGAAATACGTGCTTTTGAAATTTCTCGTCTTCGCTAAAATATTGCCAACCTAAAATAGCATCAATTGTTATAAGTCCCAACTCATCACAGGCATCCATAAAAGCAGGTGCATGTGGATAATGTGATAATCGTACATAATCAAATCCTGCGTCCTTTATTTTTTTGGCATCACGGTAATTCGCATTATCTGAAATTGCATAGCCAACATGTGGATATTCTTGATGACGATTTACGCCTCTTAAAAATGTTTTTTCTCCATTTAAATAAAAATCTTGTCCTACAAACTTCATAGATTTTATACCAATTCGTGTAATTTCTTGATCAATAAGAGCTCCATCCTGAATGATTTCTGTTTTTAAAATATATAGATTAGGAAATTTTGGAGACCATAATTCTGGATTTTCAACTTGTATTTCAACTACTACCTCTTTGTCATTATCTATTTCTAATTTCTGCTCATTACTTAACTCAGTTATAATAACATTGTTTCCTTTTAGCAGAGTGTTTTTAACTGTGAATGACACAGCATTGTCATTAGCGTTCTTAACATGGGTTTTAACTTTTACTTTAGCAGCTTTTTCAGAGACTTCTGGATATGTTACAAAAACACCTCCGCTAGCAGTTTTGTTTGCTCCAACAGGGTCTGTAATGTGAAGTGAGTTTTTGGCAATAAGCCATACATTTCTATAAATACCTCCATAAGTATTAAAATCTAAAATTTTAAGCGGTTTTGGTCCTGTAACTGGATTATCTTGGTTATTCAACCTTACAGCAACTATATTTTCTTTATCAAAATTAGCGACATTAGTAAAGTTTACAATAAATGGTAAGTATCCACCATGATGCTCAATTAATTTCTTGCCATTTACCCATACTTCAGTAATATTCATTGCTCCTTCAAATTTCAGAAAGAGTTGCTTGCCAAGAAAGCCATTAGATAAATTAAAGCTTTTGCGATACCAGCAGATACCTTGCCACTGATTATTTACAATTTTTGGTTCTAATTGTGGGGTATGTGGTAACGTAACCTTAGCCCACATAGAGTCATCGAAGTCTTTTTCATGAAACCCAGTTTCTGAAACAGAATCATCTAACTTTACAAAACACCACTCCTTATTAAATTTCTGTTTATTAACATAGGTGTTTTTGTCTTTGCTACAAGAAAAAAGAGTAACAAAAAACAGCCCAAAAACTAATACAATGCTTTTTTTCATCCTTATTTTAAATATATTTTTTTAATAGCCAATTCTTGTAATTTTCCTTGTTCTTCTTCAGAAATATTTGGCCCTACTGAGATTTGTATTGCTTCAATTTTATTTATATCAAATTCACTGTGGTCTTTTGATTCAAACCAGTAAGGTTGAAAAACAGGAAATGGCCTAGGAAGCAACACTTGTGGTACTCTCACCAAATCTTGTAAATTGATTTCAGCAAGATTATCTGAATTATTCAGTTCTATAACCTTACCAAACACAGATCCATTAGATAATTGTAAACCTATTTGAACTTTCTGATTCTGCTTAACACCAGAATTTCCTACTATTACTAAAGATTTCGTTTTTTTTACTAAATCACTCCAAGACTTAACCTGATTTTCAATAATAATTTTAAAAGTCATATCTGGTCGATTATATTTTAAATCTGGAATAGATATTTTCAGTGATCTATCATAGGTAAATTTAGATGTATTATTATTTACTTTATATTTCGGCGCATTCCATTGACTCGGCCATATGAAATCTGCATCAATATCATTCGCATCATATAGCGGAACAAACTTATCGTTGGGAACAACCTGAGTTATATACTGTTTCTTTGAAACAAAATCCCAATCCTCTGGAGAACCGTTAACATTGGAAGGAAAACTCCTTTGATTATCAGTAGAATTTATTACAATATAATACCTGAAAGAATCACTTGTTATATCTGAATTTGGAATTCTTACTGAATATAAAAATGTCCCTGTTTTATTCATTGGGTATTTGTTGAATTTTTGATATCCAGTAGAAGATATTACTTCCACTTTTTTTATCTTAAAAGGGGCTACAATTTCTGCTTGAATTATCAAGTCCTGCCCATCTTCAATCATCTTTAAAGGAGAATGAACAACATAGGCTTTGTTAATATTTTCCTTAGGTGCAACAAATTCATTAATTAACAAATTCCCAATTCTTTTTTTTATAGTTTCTAAATTATTTTCAGTTTTTGAAATTAAATAGGTTCCTGGTCGGATTTTGAAACTACCATCCGTAGATATTAAGCTGTGTTTATTACCAACGTTTAAAGGTGCAATAGTAAATTCATTACCTAAATCAGGTAATTTGATATTCATTAGTTGCTCATTCCATTGAACAATTGCCACAGTTTTTTTTAAGCTTGCTTTCTCGAAAGGATCATTTACCCATAAAGCGTCTGGCATAACTTCTAAACGCCAAACACCTTTTTGTAGTTTATCTAAAAAATAAGCTCCCTTTCCTTCATAGTTTACTAAAGAAGAACTCCCTACACCAGCTATTTGTTCTAATGATTTGAATTCCTTAGGTTCGCTTTGATTATTATTTGTGTATAAAAACTTTGTTTTGGAATTGTATATTGCCAAGTCCTTTTCTGGTTTTAGACTTGTATTTCCAAATAATAGATTATCGGGATACCTTCCATATGATTGACCATTACTCATTTCATGAAAAACCTCAGAAGCTATCATAAATGATATAGCCTTACTCGGCGTATAGGCTAAATTCAAATAAT
This sequence comes from Flavisericum labens, assembly GCF_045446075.1. NCBI lineage: Bacteria > Pseudomonadati > Bacteroidota > Flavobacteriia > Flavobacteriales > Flavobacteriaceae > Flavisericum > Flavisericum labens. The sequence goes on from NZ_JBJJBQ010000011.1 coordinate 46,943, forward strand.
GTGTTTGGTACTCGGTATTAGCGTAAGCCAAGTATAAAGGCTCATAAGCAAATTGTGCTGCAAACTGAAATTTTGCTTCTCGAAAACTTCTTGCCATCGCTGGGTATATGTAAGATTGCCACGTATCTCCTGGGTCAAATTCATAAATAATTCGAGCTTTGTTTTTAAAGTTTGGATTATCCTTAAATGGAATATTGTATTTGTCTACATTAGGCAAAAAATTTCCATTCAGTTCCTTATTGTTTACAAGCCCAGTGGGATACCATTGAAAAGTACAACCTTCAATTTCAGTATTGCAATATGCATCAACGTATTCAGACCTTTCAGAAACATTATAAAATATTGGATTCTTAAATCCAGTCTTACGAATTACATTAAGCATCCTATTAATATAATTTGTAGCTACTTGAGGATTATCGTGCTGCGGTTCATTATTAATTTCTAAACCAATAATATCCGGATCATTTTTATATGCAATCCCTGTGTATGGATTAATATGATTTAAAAGCTGCGTAAAGTAACGTTCTTGCTTTTCTAAAATTTGTTCACCTGAATAAGTATCGGATTTACTTAAATTGTTGCTAAACCCTGGGGCATATTTCTTTTTTTCAGGATATCCATTGCCGCCAACCTTAAAAGGAGTTATAATTGTCCTTATATCTCTTTCTTTCATTTTAAACAATGTATAGTCTAAAAGCTCTAACTGCTTCGTTGAAATTATATTGCCAATGCTATCACTTATTTCACTATCCCATACATGTATGCGAAAAGCATCAAGACCTAAACGTGCAATGTGGTATATATCCTTATCAATAACCTCCTTATGATTCTTTTGTAAATAATTAATTGCTCTATACCCATGAGCAAAAGGCAAAGTATAATTGATGCCAAATAATCTAACCTCGCTCTTATCTTTTACCCACCGAAACACACCTTGATTATCTACATATGTGGATTGCTGGCCATAAGCATAGCTGTTAACAGCTAATATTATATAAACAACTATTTTATAAATTTTCATTCTTTTAAATGTTATTTCTTTAAGTTTATCAATATAGCACGTTCGTTTTATTTCTTTTTCCAAACATTCATGGCTTTGTAATTTTGAACTTTTCCTCCATAAGGAAACCCTAAAGTTTCTGTAGACGATTTTTCAAATAATTCTTCCATGGCCTTCACTACATCAGGATATTCCTCTGCTAAATTGTTTGTTTCTGAAAGGTCTTCACTAAGGTTATACAATTCTGTTTTATTATTTACACCATAACGAATAGCTTTCCAATCATCTTTTCTAACAGCTTGTCTAAAACCTCCATCTGGAAGTTCTTGCCACCAGCCATCTAACTGCAACTCCCAATATAGGTAATCATGCTTACTTTGCGGTTTACCTAACAACTCTGGTAAAAAGGAAATACCATCAATTGTTTTTGGAACTTTTTCTCCTGTAAGTTCATAAATAGTAGGTAATACGTCCCATAATGTTGCTATATGGTTAGACTCTTTTGAATTTATTTTCCCTTTCCAATAAGCTATACAAGGCACCCTTATACCTCCTTCATAAAAATCTCTTTTGAAGCCTCTATGCTCTCCATTACTATTAAAAAAAGTGTAATCATGACCTCCTTCATTATGCGGACCATTATCGCTAGCAAATATTATTAATGTATTTTCTAATAGATTATTATCTTTTAAATGGTTGAAAAGACGTTTTATAAGTCTGTCTAAAATTGTGATTCGCCCTGCATGTTGTCGTTCAACTTCTGGCCACCCCATATCTGCATAAATCAAATCATCATAAATATCATTCTCTGGCGTATGAGGTATTTTATATGACATCATTAAAAAAAATGGATGATCCTTGTTATTGTCAATAAATTCAATAGCCTTATCAGTTCTTAACTCATCTCTTGAAACGTAATTTTTAATCCATACATCTTCCATTTTTTTTGAAACTCCAGATTCCCAAATAGTTGTTGGATCATTTGGGTTGTCACTATATTTATTCCACTGACGATGAAATGTATAATCAAAACCACGATTGTGTGCCCAAGAATATAAACTATCAGGATTTTCTAAATGCCATTTCCCAATAATGGCTGTTTTGTAATCTTTATGTTTAAGATATTCACCGATGGTTAACTCATCCTTTTTTAATGGTATTCTATACCATAAATTATTTTCTCCAATTCCGCTATTTCCCCTTATTGATGTATGTCCTGGATGCTTCCCAGTCATTAACGCCGCTCTAGATGGGGAACAAACAGCATTTGCATAAAATTGATTAAACTTTACGCCTCTCATTGATAAACTATCTAAAAAAGGAGTTTTTATTATTTTTTGACCATAACATCCTAGCTCTCCATAACCCATATCATCTGCCAATAAAAAAACTATATTAGGCTTTTCTAAAGATTCCTTGTACTTTCCTTTGTTATCACCATTATTACAAGCGACCAAGCAAAATAGTATTATTATTTTCCAAATATTTTTCATTTAGTAGTTAATTACTTTGTTATTATTAGAAATTAAATAAAAGGGAACTTTTAACCACTTAGTCCCCTTTTAATTTCAACTAAAACTAACTCAAATACTATATCTATTATTTTGTATAACCATATAGTTCTTATTCATTATATGATTCAACTATTCAATTCTAATCACTTAATTGATATGTTCTTTAATTTTTTTCACCCATACTTCATATCCATTATCGTTTAGATGTACCCCATCTGAGGATAAACTCATATTCATAGCATCATTTTCATTAGAAAATTCTTCGTGTAACAGTATCAATTTATAAGATTCATTTTTCTCTGCATTAATAAGCAAAGAATTAGTTTGTTTAATTTTTGATTTTAAAGCACTTGTTGTAGTTGGTAAAATTGTATGTAAGTAAATCTGAGTTCCTGGATTATTAAAGTTAATTCTCCTAACAATACTAATAATATTATCATATACTTTTTGGGCGCTCATATCATCTCGAAACAGGTCATTAATTCCGATAAGTAAAAATACTTTTGCAGGTTTATAATATATCAACTCTTCTAATCTCTCCAATACACCTTCTGTCGTATCACCAGCTATTCCTCTATTTTTTGCCTTTACATTGTTTACCTTTAGCCCCCAATCTTCTCCTTGCTCAGTAATACTGTTTCCAAGAAAAACTATGTCTCCCGTTTGCAAAGGGTTTTGTTTAAACTCATGAATCCTTTTTGGATAATGATTTTTTGTCCAATCATTGTGCGTAGATATTATAACATCACTTGCAGGGTAAATATTCTCAGGAGGTATTTCATAATCACGAGTTACATCTTCTTCAACATTTCCCCCATCCTTTGCTTCAATTTGAGCACATGACTGAAATGATATAAAAATCATCAATAAAAAGAGTCTTTCAAATAGTCGATTCATCTTGAATATTATTGGTTATCAAGTCTAATTTTAAAAAAAAAGGGAGTGTTTTTAGAAAAATAACTCCCTTTTGCTAAAATCAATTGAGGTGCTATTATTATAACTATTCCAAAGTTATAGTTTTATCATTACCATTAATAGTAAGCTTATATAGCCCTGTGGCTCCTTTAAATATAAAGTTCTCGTCGCCACTACCATCATTTTCAAAATTAGTATCAATACTATAACCTTCATTTGCATAATAGGCATAGTTATTATTTGTATCCCATGTCCCAAAAGTTTGAAAAAATCGAAATATACCTTCATTACTTAAAGCTATTTCGGCAGTCCATACATTTTCAGTAATTTGTAGAAATTCAGTAGAATCATCATTGAATCCCCATCCACCAGGAACACCACCTCCTACAGCCCACAGTGAAGGTAATTTTGCCCAATCTTCTAATATGATTTTTTTAGTATTGGTATTGATTGTCAATGTATAGGGCCCTGGAGTACCTATAAACCTAAAGTTTTCATCTCCACTGCCATCATTTTCAAAATTTGGATCTATATCAAACCCTTCATTTGCATAATATGCATAATTGTTATTGGTGTCCCAAGTTCCAAAAGTTTGAAAAAATCGAAATACTCCCGAGTCAATATCTAGATTTGCAGTCCATATACCACTAAAGGTTTGTGTAAATTCAATGGTATCATCATTAAAGCCCCAACCTCCAGGTACGGCATCGCCTACCGCCCATATTGACGGGAAAGGTCCTGTTCCCAGTAACGTAATGGTTTTATCATGATCATTTATTTCTAACACATATTCTCCTGTAGTTCCTGTAAACCTAAAGTTTTGATCGCCATCACCTGCGTTTTCTAAATTAGCATCAATGGTATAGCCTTGGTCGTCAAAATATGCATAGTTTAAACCACTTGTCCAATCGTCTTTTATAGTAAAGAATCGGAATGTCCCAGGTGATAGATTTACAGTAGCTTTTCTAACTCCAAAAATTGGAGATTCTATTAAAGTAGCATTATCAAAATTCCACCCTCCAGGTAACGCATCACCTAAGGCATAATAAGGATCTGAAATTACAGGTTCTAAAATTATAGTTTTATTGTCATAGTTTATTTCTAATGTGTAAAGTCCTGGAGTACCCTCAAAAGTAAAATTATCATCGTTATCAGCTGCTCCTTTCAGTCTGGAGTCTATAGAATATCCTCTATTGACAAAATATTGATAGCCTAAGCCTGATGTCCAATCTCCTTCTGTTTGAAAAAATCTAAATTTATTTTCGGCCAAATTGACCTCAATAACGTTTTTAGTTCCATCGCATGAAATTTCAAGAGCATTATCCCAATTCCATAAAGCACTTGGTACGCCGTCTCCTAATGCCCAAATGCTTGAGCAAGTAATGTCTGGCATAAAGTTATCGTTAAAAGCATTAAGACCTAAAGTTGGGTTACCATTATCATCAAATAATGTAGCATTATCCCAATGAGACCCAGCATCTGCCCATAGTGTTCCACAACCAGTTGAAACCCAAGCTGGTTCCCAATATACTATACCAAAGCCATTGCCTTCTTTTACTTCTCTTTTTAAATCTAATAGAAATTCTAGCTGCCCTTGCTGTGTTGCAGGATAAACTGATTTCCCTATTATATTGTTTGCTGCATCTGCATTTTCTGAGGTAAACGGATACGCCGTTTCTACAATCATTACCCTTTTGTTATAGCTAGACCCTAATGCTGCAATTGCATCTGAAACATCTGAAACTTGAACATCTGACCATTTTGGGTAATAAGATACACCTATCCAATCATAATTTACTATACCATTATCGCTAGCTTGATCAAACCACCACAACGCATTTTCTGGCTGTGCTATGTGTAACATAACCTGTACTCTGGCATTATACTCTTTTGAAATGTCTCTAACCGCTTGAATACCTCTATTTATAAGTAAAGCATTTCGCTCCCAATCGATGTCTACCGCTCCTGCTTCTTTGTTTAAAATATTGGAATTTATCTCATTTCCTATCTGAACTATTTCAGGTAATAGCTCTTTTGTTGCTAAATCGTTTAAAGTATTATAGGTATAATCGTATAATCTTTCCCCTAAGGCTTCAGTATCATCTACTACATCTAACCATGCCGAAGGAATTATTTGATTTCCAGGGTCTGCCCAGGTATCTGAATAATGAAAGTTTAACAAAACATCCATACCTTGTTCTTTGGAGCTAGTTATGGTTTTTTCAACATCGTTTATGTTAGAATATGCTGTCCAATCTGAAGGGTCATTCCATAGCCTAACCCTTACCAAATTATTTCCTGCATCACTAAATATTTTATAAGGATTTGCTTCATTACCTGTAAAATCTTTGTAAGACGCACCACAGTCCAACATTTCATTAACATATGAAAGGTCAGAACCATTATAGAACTTTTGATTAAAATTGTTTTCTAAGTTTATATCTGGTGTTTCTGTATTAATTATTTCATAGTTTTCGCAACCAATAGTAATTGAAATAAGTAAACTGAAAGTTAGATAAGTTATAATTTGTTTCATCTGTTTGTTTTTAGTTTAGTAATCTGGATTTTGCTCAATAATACCGTTCCCTTCTAATATCACACTTGCGGGAATTGGAAAAAGAATATGTTTTGAACTCGCACTAGTTGCTCCTCTCTCTATAGCTTTTTCAATAAATTTTCCGTGGCGTATTAAGTCCTGTCTTCTATGACCTTCACAAAATAGCTCCCTACCCCTTTCATCTAGGATGGCTTCTCTAAATTCGTCTTGCGTCAATCCACTCCATTGCGAAACTCCTGCTCTATCTCGTACTTGATTTACATATTGATAGGCATCTGATGGTCCTCTTTGTTCATTAATGGCTTCTGCCACTGATAGAAGTACATCTGCATATCTATAGATAACCCAATCTATTGCGTAATCAGGACCATTACCTTCAATGCTGGTATATTTTAGGGGAATAGCACCTCTTAAACCATTATCTCTATCAACTAGATCACCTCCACTGTTTGTATATTCTGAAATAATAGTTTTTGTCCTAAGGTCTCCATTCTCAAATTTATCATAAAACTCCCATGGCATTGAAAAACCATACCATCCTCCTCCGCGTTCGATTAATCTGTCCCCGGCAAAACCTCTTGCATAACCTCCCGGAAACAAATGTTGCATATACCAATTAGGTACAGCATCGTTGCTCACTATTGCATATATAAGTTCATTATTACCTGAAGTTATGAATGTATCCTCATAATTTAGGTTTAATGAATAAAGACCTGAATTAATTATAGCCTTGCCTGTGGATTCCGCATTAATCCAATCTTTTTTATGCATATAAAGTTTTAAAAGTATTGTTCTTGCTAAACCTTTAGAAACCCTGCCCCAATCCGATGTACCATTATATTTCTCTGGCAACTCTTCAGTATTAATAGCATCCAACAAATCTTGCTCTATGACGCCAGTATATGCTTCATCTGACCATCTTGGAATGATTTCTGTATCACTTAAAGTCTCAGGATCAATCTTTGCATTTACAGGCCCAAAAAAGTCATATAAAATATACATTAACCATGCTCTTAATGTTTTTGCTTCAGCTAAATATCTGTTTTTTATTAATTCATTCACTGATGAATTTTCAATCCTATTAATAATATCGGTAGCTCTTGCAACATATCTAATTTTAGAGTAGGTTGATGCTCCTGTACCCGAAAATGTAGCTGGTCCCCATGTAAAGTTTAATATATTAGCATCCCAATCATTCCAAAGAGCGTCTGTTGTAAGCTCACTTCGCATAACATAGGTCCTATTGTTTGCATTGTATAGATTTGCATAATATATACCATCTCCTGGATCGTTTCCTCCCCAATCTGTTGAAAATGCACTATATAATGCTACCAATGCGGCATTAAAATCTTTTTCCGTTTTGAAGAAATTTTCAGAGGTTAAATCACTAAATACTTTAGACTCCAATTCATCTTCACAGCCTACATTTACAATGAAAACTGAAAATAAAGCCATTAAAATTAATCTGTTTTTAAGTTTACTTTTCATATCATTTATTTTTTTGTTAAAATTGAATATCAACTCCTAAAGTTGATGATAAAGCTTGAGGAAAAGGGTTTGTTGTACTCATTTCTGGGTCAAACCCATCGTAGTCAGTGAACAGTGCTACATTTTGTAAATCCACAAAAAACCTCAACTTATTAAATGGTAATTTAGATCCGTCTGCTATTGGCAAATTATATGCAAGGTTAATATTCTTAATTCTGAGGAAACTAGTTTTTTCTAATAAGAAATCTGTATTACCCGCAGGATTATTTCCGCTGTAAGGATTAGACGCAATTCCTGGTAAAAACCCGTTAGGATTATCAAAAGACCATATATCCTTAATACTTGTTAGGGTATTTGAAGGTGTGGAGTTTGATATTCTAAAACGGTCTGGATAAAATCCAAAACCTCTGGGTGCACCTGCATTACCATAGGCAAATGCCGTTAAGGTGAAGTTTTTGTATCTAAAGTTAGTACCAAACCCAAAATTAACCCTTGGTCCCCAAGTACCTAATTTTACAACATCTTTTATATCTAAAACACCATCATCATTTTGATCTACAAACCTAACATTACCTGGAAATGCTCCAGCCATATAGTTAGGAACTTCTTCTAAAGATTTGATAATACCATCTGTTTCCCAACCGTAAAAGTCCCCAAGCTGATCATTCTCACCTACATATTCAGGAAGTGTTACATTAGGGTTACGCTCAACCCATTCTGACCTACTAGTAGAGAAAGTGAAATTAGTACTCCATTCAAAATTATTGGTAAGAACATTAGTCGTATTCAATGCAACATCAATACCTCTTGCTCTAGTTGACCCTACATTTGTTACGACTCTCCCTACTGCATTATTAGATGGTAACGGATCAAAGTCTATTAGGTCTTTAGCCTTTTTCTCATATAGCTCTATAGTCCCATTTACTCTATCATTAAAAAATCCAAAATCAATACCTATATCTATACTGCTGTTTGTTTCCCATTTAAAGTCTGGGTTAGCTACTTGAGAAAGTACAACTCCTGGCTGCACAGTATTTCCAAATGTAAATTCTCCATTAATACTATATAATTGAAATGCATTATTTGCTAAAACCACATTTCCCACTTCACCATAACCTACTCTAATTTTTAAATTTGATACTTTAGAGTTTTCTAAAAATGGTTCTTCGCTAATTCTCCATGCTGCAGATATTCCTGGAAAAACGCCCCATTTATTGTTATTGGCAAAGTTACTTGCACCATCGCGTCTTACAACACCATTAATAATATATTTACCATTTATGGTGTAATTAACTCTCGCAAACTGTGAAAGCCTAGTTGTTTCAAATCTAAACGAGTTTTGTTTATTACGAAGTAACTGATCTGCAATTCCAACGTTATCTGCACCTAAAGCATCTGTAAAAAATCCGACCGCCTGAAGACTAAAACCGTCACCTAATGTTTTATATACCCCTGCTCCTAATACAGCAGAAAGTGAACTTTTCTCGAAGCTTTTTGAATAAGAAAAGTATGCCTCCCCAGTATAAGCATCATTTCTATTAGTTGCTAATTGAGCGACACCTTCAGGCAATTGTGCATTTTCCACAATTGACGGCATAAAAAACCTTCTAGTAGAGGTTGTTCTATCCATACTTCCAACCATTGAAAGCGATAGATCATCAAATAAAGTAATATCAAGTTTAGGTGTTATTGAAAACCTATTAGTTCTTAATTTATCCTCTATTTCAAAAAAAGCAAATGGATTTGTTATCAAATTATTGTATGTCCTTGAATAACTTCCATCCGGTTCTCTTGGAGTGATATTAGGCGCAAAAGCATATGCAGCTTGTAGCATGTTATATTTTTCACTTCCTCCTGAATTTGCACCAGTTGATGCATTATTACTATTAATTTGGCTTAAATTTGTTTTGACATTCAGATTAAATCTTTCTCCTAATTTTTGTGTAATATTAAATCTCGCCGTATATCTCTGAAAATCAGAATTCTTTAATATGGCATCATTATCGTAATAGTTGAATGAAGAAAAAATCTTGGTGTTTTCATTTCCACTATTAATTGAAAGATTATGTTCTTGAATAAAACCAGTTCTAATTAAACTATTAACATAATCCGTTCCAGAACCTGCATTATTGATATCGTTTTGAGTAAAAAATGGTGTAAATCCATCAACAGGAGCATTCTGAGCACCATAAGGAGCATATTTATTATCAAAAAGATATCTATCAAAAGCCAATCTGTTGTGCTGTCTCATAAAATCTTCAGCATCTAAAAATTGTAAATAGTCCTTGGGGCTTTGAACACTAGTCGAAACTCTATAGTCTACTGTGGTTTTTCCTGCTTTTCCTTTTTTAGTTGTTATAAATATAACTCCATTTGCAGCTGCTGAACCATAAATTGCAGTTGTACTTGCATCTTTAATAACATCTACTGATTCAATATCTGCAGGATTTATTGTTGATAATGGGCTTCTGTCCACACCCCCAAAAAAACCTAAATCAGATGAATCTAGTCCTGGCTCAGGAGAATTATTTATTATTGGAACGCCATCTACAACATAAAGCGGTTCTCCACTTCCTCTGGGTGAAATATCTGCTCTTATATTTGCACTTACCCTAGCACCTGGCTGGGCTGTACTCAGACCCAAATTTAATCCAGCAACTCGGCCTTGCAACATTTGGTCTACTGAAGTATTAGCAACCTGCTGAATATCTGCAACTTTAATATTAGCTACAGAACCAGTTGTCTCTTTTATATTTGATGTCCCATAACCAATTACAACAACTTCATCAAGTTGAGATACATCCTCCTCTAGAGAGATAGTTATGGTATTACTATTATTTACTATAACTTCCTGAGATTTAAAACCTAAATAAGAAGCTTGAAGTACGTCTCCAATGCTAGCATTAATAGTGAATTTGCCATCAAAGTCTGATTGAGTTCCATTCGTAGTTCCTTTAACAATAATATTGACACCTGGAATAGGTTGATTGGTTTTTGAATCATATACCTGACCATTAATTTCTAAAGCTTGTCCATAAAAAAATACTGGCGATAAAAAAATAATAGCAAATAATAGGTATCTAAAAGTAAATACCCTTGTAAAATTTTTACATTGATTTTTCTTCATTCTTAAAAAGTTTAGTTGTTTTAGATTAGTTTACCTAAATTCAGTTCTAGGTTAATGGCTAAATAACAAAACGGTAGTAAAATAAAAGGGGCACAAAGTCATTTTATTCAGGGGTAACTTTTCGTTTAACCCCTTTTATATTTGGCTTTCGTTAAGATTCTACTTTGATTTCGATAGATAGTCAGATGGATTATTGCCAAATCGCTTTTTAAATAACTTACTAAAATATTTCCTATTAGAATACCCCACATGATAACATGCGTCTAAAACTGTAAAATCATGTTCTTCTATTAATTTCTTAGCAGTTTTTAATCTAAAATCTCTAACAAACTCTACATAAGTCATATTTGTTAAGCTTTTAATCTTCTTGTAAACCACAGAATGACTCATTCCTAACTCTCCACAAACAAAGTTCACATTCAAGTCTTTAGAACTTAAATTGTCATCAAGTATTTTAATAAGCTTTAGCATAAAAGTTTCGTCAGACTTATTTAGCTTTAACTCACTCATAGGAATTAATTCCTTCTTCCAAAACTTTGCATGAAGTAACTCCCTGTTTTTCAGAATACTACTTATTCTAGTTTTAAGCAACAACTCATTAAATGGTTTAGTTATATATTCATCTGCTCCAACATCAAATCCTTCTATCTTGTGTGCAAAGGAGGCACGAGCCGTCAAAAGAAGGATTGGTATATGACTAGTCCTGATATTAGTTTTTAGTTCCTTTGTAAGAGCAATACCGTCCATAACCGGCATCATAACATCACTAATTATTAAATCAAGAGGGTTATTGTATGCTAACTCTAAAGCTTCTTCTCCATTTAGTGCTTTAATAATATCATAATCTTCACTTAAAATCTCAAAGATGTAATCAAGAATTTCAACATTGTCATCAACAACGAGTAATGTTGGTTTTATGGAATCCTCAACTTCTTTTTTATCTTTTGACAGCATTAGTTTTCCAGCTTTTGCAACCCTCAAAGGATTAATTTTTCCTTTATCATTTTCATCTTCAACAATTGAATTAGTATCAAAATGCGTCCTTCCTTTTTTTAAGGAAATTACAAACTCCGTACCTTCATTTTTCTTACTATTAACAATAATTTCTCCCCCATGAGATTTAACGATATCCTTAGAAATTGATAAACCCAAACCAAAACCATTTATATTATCATCGCTCTTGCTTTGATAAAAACGGTTAAAAATTTTGTCTAACTGGTTTTTGGCAATACCAATACCCTTATCCTTTATATGCAATTGAATGACTTTCTCCATTTCGAATATTGAGAACTCAATTACTCCTTCTTTTTTGGAAAACTTAAAAGCATTTGATAATAAATTATAGAGTACTTTTTCTAATTGGTGTTTATCAAACCAAATTATTGCATTTTGAGAGTTAGTTTTAAATATAAAATCTATTTCCTTTTCTACTGCCATTTCTTTGAACGAAAGGTATATTTCTTCACAAAACTCGACAAGGTTTTCTCTAATTAAATTAAGCTTAACTTTTTCATGTTCAAGTCTTCGATAATCAAGTAATTCATTAACCAAGGAAACTAATTTATCTCCATTCTTTTTAATAGTATCAAATGGATTCTTTAAATCATTTGTGAATAAATCCTGTTTTTCTAACAATCTATTAATAGATCCCGATATTAAAGTAACTGGGGTTCTGATATCGTGTGATATGTTAGTGAAAAATTGCTGCTTTAAATCATATAATTCTATATCTTTTTCGTGAGTTAGTTTCTCTAGTTTCAAATTACTCTTTAAATTTTCCCAAGCAACGGTGTACTTTCTAAACAAATAAAGTATAAATAAAAACACTAAAATATAAACTAGAATTGCCCACCATTCCATCCAAAATGGTTTCAAAATTTCAATGTTAATTGAAGTGTAATCTTTACCCCAAGTACTACCAAGCTCCTTACTTTTAACTTTAAAAGTATATTCACCTGGAAACAAATTAGTATAAGTTACTGTTCTATCTGTACCTATTTCTCTCCATTCTTTATCAAATCCTTCCATTTGAATTGAGTATTCGCATCGATTAGAAAATGGAAATTGCAATGCTGCAAACTCAAAAGTAAGTACGTTTAAATCGTGTTCGAGGGTAATATCTTTAGTAGAAGTTATGTTTTCATGAATGATTTCATTTGAACCAATGGATAGCTCTTCATTAAACAACTTGAAATTGGTAATTTTAACTTCTGGTTGAATATTCGTATTTGATATGTTATTTGGATCAAAACGTAAAACACCATCTGATCTACCAAAATATAACAATCCATCGTCATCTTTAAAAACAGAATTAATACGATATGCTCCAGCAAGACTTGGAAAATTTGTAAAACGGTCTATGTCGTAATCAAATTTATATATCCCATTTTCAGTACTAAACCAAATGTTACCCATATCATCTTCAATAATGGCAACTTCTGATTGATCCTTAACAACCTCATTATTTTTTATATCTTCGAATTTACCCGTGTCCAAATTAAACCGATTAATTTTCCCTTCAGAATCTCCTATCCAAACATTATTTTTTGAGTCTTTATACAGGCTCAAAATATTATTACTATTTGTTGAAGTATTTGAATTCTTAATATTCTTTAGTTGTTTTGATTTTTTTGTGTTAGTATTAAAAAGGTTGACACCTCCACCATAAGTTCCCAACCAAATTGTATCTCCAGTTTTAATCATAGCAACTATATTGTCACTACTTATTGAAGTACTATCGTTGATGTTTTCTCGAAAAGAAGCAAATTCGTCTTTAGCTCTGTCATAATAGTTTAGACCTCCTCCCCATGAAGCAATCCATAAATTATTATTCTCTTCAATTATATTACGCACATCATTAAAGCTTATGGAATTTGTGTTTTCTTTATCGTGTTTGTAATTAGTAAATGTCTCTGTCTTAGGGTTAAATTTAATTATGCCGTTGGCATATGTTCCTAGCCATAGTATTTCTTCTTTATCTTGATATATACATTGAATATAGTCTCCACCAATATCTGTATTTAAACTTTTGTTGAATCGCTTAATAACATTTGTTTCTATATCAAAAACAGTTAGCCCCAATCCGTCTGAACCTAAATATAATTTGTTCTTATTCTTGTGGATTGATAATACTGGTGTAGGATTGAGCCCTTCAATATCGTTTGATATTAATTCAAAATTATTTCTTTGTTCCAATATATTTACACCATTCCATGCTGTACCAATCCATATATTATCTTCTTCATCCTCAATAATATTATAAACTGCGTTACTTGATAGAGATGAATATACCCCTGGTGTATGTCTAAAAACTTTAATTTTAGGATTCTGACTCTCAACATATTCAACCATTATCACTCCATTTCCATCTGTTCCAATCCATAAATTACCTTGTTTATCTGTATGTAAAGAGCGAACAATTTTAATTTCATTTTTTAAGTTTAATGAGTTATTGAAAAACTTTGAAAATTTTTCAGTTTTTAAATCGAATTTCAATAAACCATTTCCACTAGTTCCAATAAGCAATGTATCTTCATTTAGCTTAGAAATAGTATGTATAAAATCTTCAAAAATCTTGTCATCAGATTCAATATTCTTGAACCTTTTGTTTGAAATTGAAAATTTACTTAATCCCGATCCAAAAGTTCCAATCCATAAATTTCCATCATCACTTTCGAATATACTAGTAACACTATTTTGATTTATGGAATAACCGTTTAGGCTCTGATTATATGGAATAAAAACTTTAGATGCCTCTACAAATAAGCATAATCCATTTTCAGAACCTATCCATAAATTTTCATTTGAATCTTCAAAAAGTTTATATAACTGATTTGATGGAAGCGAAGTTGGATTATTAACATCATTCTTATAAACAATAAAATCATCACTTAAGTGATCGTATAGGTTCAAACCTCCTCCTTGGGTTGCAACCCAAATCCTCCCTTTTTTGTCTAGTAATATATCACTAATATTATTTGATTCTAAGGAACTGTTATTGCTATTGTAAGTTTTGAATTCCTTTCCGTCATATCTGTTTAATCCATTACCTGTACCTATCCATACAAAACCGTCCTTTTCTTTAATTATGCCTGTAATTCTATTACTAGAAAGACCATTGGACTGATCTATTCTTTTAAATATAGCTTGTGTTTGACTTGCTATATTCTGAGTAGCAAATAAAAAAAATAGTGGTACAAATAATTTTTTTATCGATATTTTAATAATTGAATTCATTTTAACTTTTAAAGTTATATATACTAACCTTATAACAGGTTAAAATATATTATAAAATATTTAAAATTTAATATTACTATTTCTTAAAAGAAATAAAGGGTTATAAATTCATCAATAAAAGTCGCTTAAATCCATTTATATTTGGACATCAAGAATCATCAATTTAGGTTAATGAACTAAATCTGAAATTCATATAATGTAAGTAAAGAAAGTTTAAATATAATACTGTTTTAAATACTAATATTTATCGAGTCTATGAGAAGATGAAATGTTCATTTTCAATCAAATAAAGACTGTGCTTCTCGATGAATCCGCTTAAAATTCCTTTTAAGGTCTTTCTTTGAATATTTTTTTGCTTTTGGTAGTTTCTTAGTAATATCCTGTAATTTGAACTGTACTCTTTGATCGTTACCATCAGCAAAACTTATAAACTCTCCAGGTTTTAGTTTAAAGAAAATGTCAGCTCGTACTTTTGAGACTTCCTTTTCTCCTTTGGTCACTCGTGTATCAAAATTCAGATTATTCCCTTTGTTGATACTCGTGGTTTGCATTTTAATAAGCTCAAAAAATCGCTCATAGTATTTTGCAGTGTCTGGGTCATTCACTTTTCCGAAAAATTGGTAGGATAGATTGCTTAATATCGCTTTACTGACCTTATCTCCATACATGATATCATTTTGCACTTTATCCTGCATCACATAAATGGTTGCAATATTGTAGCTTCTGAGGGTGGCAGGAATACGCTGCATGTTCAGGAGTCTAATGGTAGACGCTTCTTCCATGAGTAAAAAAGAAGGCTTTCGGTGTCGTACGCTCATTTGTTTGGTAATAGTATGCATGACTGTTGCAATAAGTGGTGCATAGGCAGTCTCTAACTTAGGGTTATTTACCACTGAAATCACTCCTGCTTTTTCTTGCCCATTAATATCCAGAGGTACTTCGTCTGCTGATAGCGTCATAAAAGCCTGTATGGAACTGATTTTTTTCAAGGCATTAGACAGAGTGCTTTTTACCCCTGCCGTTTGACGGTCAGAATCCTTACCACTGATAAAGGCATTCGCCATGCCTTTCGAGGTTAAATCGGATTCCAAAAGCGTAATCAGACTGTCAGTATCCAAATATTGATAGATGGCAATTAAATGCGGTAGTGTGCAATACTCAGGGTGGTTGGTTTTGAGAATCCATATAAGTCCACCAATAATCCCTTCGGCAGCATCGGTAAAGAACTTGCCTGAAGTATTCGTTCCCGATTCCTTTTGTTCCAATAAGTTTTCCATCAGAACACGGGATACTTCATTGACACTCTCTTCATTTTCCATATACCTTACTGCAATAGGATTCACACGGTGGTAGATGGTATCAAATGAAATGATATAAAATGAAATGTCTTGGGCTTTAAAAAGTGGATAGGCCATTTCAGTGATTTCAAAATCCTTATAATCATGAATCACTCCTGAAAAACCCTGTTTGCTAAAATGCTGCATAAAATTATAAACCACACTTTCAGTTTTTCCGCTTCCAGCTGATCCGATAATGGAAGCGCCTCGTTTGATGTTCTGGATGACCAGCTTAGCCCTCTTTAGTTTGAAATGTACCTGATACATTTTTTCGGATGGTTGTGTACTCTCTCCTTCATGAAGAAAGACATACATCACTATATTGATAAGTAGCAACGGACATCCAACTATAAGGGCTGTATTGCTAAATAATGCTGGAGCAATCAAAAAAAGGATTCCAAAACCACCAAGGAGCAATATTAAATTCAGCACAAAAGCATATATGGACAGTTTATAAAGCGCATAAAAAAGTGCAGATGCTGTGAATATAGTCAGTAAGATAATTGTGAGATTAAATGATTGCATGGTGTTTGTTTTTTTAATGATGATTTAGATTCCAATGGATCCCGATTTTATGGCGATATCTATACCGCGTTTTAAGGTTCTAATGGTTTTTAGTGCGAGTTGTACTTGATTGGTTGGAATACTAGCTATTGGAACGCCTGTCCTTCCTAGAATTTTAAAAGCCAATGCTTTTTCATGGGTCGGTAATCCCAATAGCGTCGAAAAATAAGCATTGGGGTTTTTGATAAAGGCTTTCTTGGCATGATAGGATTCTGCATAGTTGCGTTTGTATGCAAAGGTTTTATCAAAGGTTTTTTCTGCTTTTGAAAAAAAGGCATCCCTGTCAAATCCACGTTTTACCAATTTACCATCAATCATAACATTGGATGCTTTGTATTTGCTTCCTGGGGATAAGCTTACTTTATTGGAAGCATCCTTACGACTAACAATGATATGGATATGACTGTGATTGCCTGCTTTGTTCATACCCTGCACGATACGTTTACCGTTTTGCTGGTGCGGCGCACTCTTCTCCAATTTGGCTATTTGTTGCCGGTTCTTTTTGACACTACCTTTTAATGTACCTTTCTCTATCTTTCGAATCTCTTGTTTAAGTTTTAGGATTTTAGAGGCATAAGGCTGATTTTCTATGACCTGTTTATCAGTTCCTTTAAACTGTCTCGTGTGTTCAACTTTGGCATAATATTTAATGTCATTAATAGTTATCTGCTTGCCATTTATTTCACGATTAAAAGCGATGACATAATCTTTCATCAATTCACGGGTATAGTGTTTTAAATCTTTACTACTGTTTTGTAATTGTCTTAATTCGCTTTGGCTCGGACTTACGGTAATGGAATAAAATTTAGGCTCTTTCTTTTTGAGTTTTGCTGTGTTGCCATCGATGTCTTTTATGACTTCTTTAGCTAAGAACTCGTCACCATATTGGTTAAAAAAGTGCTCACGTTCTTCAATTACAAGACCTTGGTTTTCCTTTTCCAAATAATCCACGAAATCCGAAACACTTTGCGAAAAATTATTACCTAGTGTTTGGGCTGAAATACTGATATACATGGTTTGATTTTTATTATTTTTTAAGTATTGATTGTTTCTTCTTTTTAGTCCCTTTTTCCATAAGTAAGGGTTTCTTTTTAGGTTCAGCTTCTTTAAACAAGGATTGCATCATGGCAACTGTGGGTTTGGTTTGGTTTTTCTCGATATCCTTCATGACGGCAATCACCCCATTAATCCTTTTTTTGATGAGGCTCTCTAGGGTTTGCATCTGTGGTCCGATAGACTCTTTTGGAGAAATGCCATTACTTTCAAAAAACTCTATCATTAACAATAAAGTCATTGAATTGGACGTGCCCATTCTTTTAGTGAAAGCCCTGAATTTTTTTGCCGTAGAACA
This sequence comes from Flavisericum labens, assembly GCF_045446075.1. Taxonomy (NCBI): domain Bacteria; kingdom Pseudomonadati; phylum Bacteroidota; class Flavobacteriia; order Flavobacteriales; family Flavobacteriaceae; genus Flavisericum; species Flavisericum labens. Next base: position 65,032 of record NZ_JBJJBQ010000011.1, read on the forward strand.
TTTAAAACTTATGGTTGTAAATGCCTCTTTTTCGTGTCCTCGATCCATTTTTACTCTAAAAACTTGTTGATTTTATTGGGCTGAACGCACTTTTACTTTAAAAACGAATCCAAAACTGTTTCCCTTGATTTTTATAATATTTTTAATTAATTGATTTTCAATATATTATGTGCTTTCAAATTATCGTAACCTCGCGAAGCGGGTTACCCTCTTGCTATTCGATTTCGTTCGCTTTAGCGAACAAAATTTTCACACAATCTGACTAAAAAGTCAGTTGCTTTTTGAGCATTCCTGCTATTTTAAAGCTATGGATTTAAGGATTAATATTGAAACGAGGATTGGTTTCAGATGATCTGTTTTGGCATCATAAAAAATGATTATTACCGATATTGAAAATGTGAACGTCAGATTTATAAAAAGACCTTTGAAAATTGCTTTGCCAAAGGTCTTTACTGTTTTTTTATATTAGTCATATATTAAACACATACTGATAGCTGTACAGGTTTTTGATAGCTTCCTCTTCTAATAAAGTTTGATAATCTAAATGCTGCGTTTGGGCATAGATTTTTAGGTCTGCTCCAAAACGGTTTTCTATATCTCGTTTTGAGTTTTCAAGCAGTCTGTGTTGAGTTTCTGCATCGAGGTTGTTATAATTTAAATATACCATGTTTTCCAACTTTTAGATTATAAAATACCTTCGTCTGCAAAGCTGAAGTAATCGCCAGTGGGTATTAGTATCAAATGGTCTAATACATTAATATCAAATAATTTTGCTGCCTTTTTAATTTTTGCTGTCAACTGTTTATCAACTTCACTAGGCAATAATTTACCGCTTGGATGATTGTGAATCAATATGACACCGACTGCTAAAGTTTTTATAATAACTGCAAATAATATCCGCATATCTACTATAGTTCCTGTAATGCTTCCAGTAGATAATTGGTAGATACCTTTTGCCTTATTGGAATTGTTCAACAACAATACTTTAAAAGATTCGTGTAAACCTATCGTATCTTTATTCCATTGGTTAAATACCAACTTGGCGGCATCTGATGAACTTTTAATCGTGCTGGCATTAAATGTGCTTCGTTTTTCCCTGTAACTTATTTTAATTTCGTTAACTTTATCTTTCATTGTTTTCTTGTTTGAAGTGAATAATGAAAAAGAGGGTGTTGCTTTTCCACGGAAACACCCTCTTTATTTTTTAGATTAATTACTACCTCCTAGCAATAGGATTTCTGACACGACCACTTCGGTTACATAGCGTTTGTTGCCATCCTTATCTTCATAGCTCCTTGTAGATAATTTGCCCTCTAAAGCAATTTCTTTGCCTTTAGTAACATACTTTTCAATAATGTCTGCGGTCTTGCCCCAAGCTATTACCGTATGCCAATTGGTGTCGGTCTGTTTTTTACCCTGACTGTTTTTGTAGTTCTCATTGGTTGCCAATGATAAACGGGCTACTTTTTTACCGTTTTCCAAAATTGTAATGGTTGGCTCCCCACCAACATTTCCGATTAACTGCACTTTGTTTTTTAATGTACTCATGATTAAATGTTTTTGTATCTGTCCTATGACAGATGATTAATAAATGCCCTTTTATTGTTTTAAACTGAATTAAATTTTAAGGGGTGTTTGTATGATTTCTTTCGTGCTCTGCACAATGGATGAAGTGGGTTTTGTCAAGGCTTTTAGGGAATAAATCAGGAGTGTCTGCAACGTGGTTTTTACCGAAGAGCTAAAAACAAGGAGGTAGAAACCTTATTTTTTTCTAAAACTTCGCTTGGTCTTGACAAGTTCCATAAGGGCATTAGTAATTCTTTTAAAATCATTTGCAAACGAGTGTACGGAAAGTTTAACGAGTGAAGTAGATGCTTTTAAATTAGAATTGCTTATGCTCTGCCTGTTTTTCGCTGTACCGAAAAACAACAAAGGCTTCATCCATTACAAACCCCTTAAAATGTCAAGTCACAACCTAATTTCCCAAGTATTATTGAGCAAAATTTTAAGATGATTTTGTCAATAATATTGTTTAAGGAAAATAGGTTTTGGCTTTCCGATTACAAACGGACTCAACTTTAAAGATGGAGTACTGGAATGCCTGTACTGAGCGAAGTCGAAGTGGAGTTTAACCACTTCCCCGTTTTTTCAGGAATGAGTGGGCAAGTGAAATGCAAATCGGAATCTTGGAAGTTGTGTCCAAGACTTTTTTTGAGAGCAGCTCTTTTCCCGAAATTTAGAGCAACGGAATGCAGGGGAATGTGCTGAGCGTATGGTTTAATGATAATAAAAATCCAGTTTTTAAAAGGAACTGGAAAACCTATATATGGATTATGCCATTTCATAGATTTCATCAAATAGCTTTTTATCCAATCGTTCCTGTTGTCCGAAACTTTTTTTCAAGGTATTGTGCAATACTGAATTGAAAGCATTATAACCCAGCCAAAGGTTCGGGTCTTCATTAAGTAATAAAGCTTCATAGTTGAGTATTTCAATGACTTCACGAGACTTTTTTGACGGATCGCTATTCTTGTCACTACACTCATATCTAAATAGTTTTGTTTTGTCCAGAATAGCCTTTACAAATTCTTTGGTATCGATAATTTTAATTTCTTTCATTTTGTCGAATTTCTTGGTAATCGTATAGAACTCATTGTCCAAAAACTTATCAAACAGGTTGTTCAACCTGGGCATTATCAAATGTGTATTATTTTTACTGTGTTTTATTGAAAAGGCAATTTCGGCTTGAGAAACGTGCAAACCATTGGAACATACTTTTCTGTAAAAACCAAAGTGGCCAGAGGTCTTTTCGCTACCGTCATAAGAGTTTTTAAATCGAAGCATGGGCAGTATCAAATCCTTTTCATTTTTCACAGAGAATTGACTTTTATCGTCAATAATGAAGTCAGTAATGAACGACCTATCATTCTTATTGATGGTGCGTTTGTGATAATTTAGTTGTGCGTCGGATAGCATTGTTTCAGCTTTCTTGAAGAATAATTGATTCGGAATATGTCCATAGCTATTGGACACTACATTGACAATTTTCCCATTTGATATAATGGCATTTTCAAGCCCTCTTCTAGACATGATTCCAGTTAAACTCTTTAAGGATTTCATTTCTGATGGGACAAAGATGTCATCCTGTTGCAAATTATTTAAATACATAATATTTTATTTTAGAGCTGTTTATTTACAGCATTAGAAAAAAGAAAGCTTACCCTTGCGAGTAAGCTTCCATACTTAAAAGGTTTGAAACTTTATTAAAGTTCAAACTTTACGATCTCCTCTTCTATCTCTGATTTACGCAGCTCCAAAGTGGATTGTAAATGAGAGGTTACCAATTTGATTAAATTGGTATTAGTGGTCTTAAACTCTAAATGATGGGAGTCTCTAATATGAAAAGAAGCGGAACCATCTTGATTGTAATTGAACTTAGTGAGTTCATTTAAGGTTTGGTTTAACCGCTCTCTTTGAGTGGCCAACCCCCTTAGTTTTTCAAATCTTTGGATACGGTCATCCAAATTGATTGCAGGTTTTTTGGTTGGAGGCTTCATTTCTGATGTAACGGCTTTTCCAACAGCTTCTTCTGTTAATTTCTTTTTCACGTCCTTTTTAACGATGGCATTTTCTCTTTTTGATACACCGTTTTGCTTCTCTTTTGTTTTTGTTTCCATGATAATGAAATTTTTAATTAAACAATATTTGAGCAAAACACTAACGGAAGCTAAAATCTCAGCTCAAAAGGAATCGGAATAAATAGAGACAAAGGAACGGCTTTATGCCGAAGTCTTTTGATGGGAGTTTTTACGAGTTTTAATTGCAGAAATATTGGATGAATAAACGTTCACTTTTTTTAATATTTTAATAGTATTATAATCAACATTAAGTATATTTGATTTTTGTATGCAAATACAACTATTTAAGTTCATTTTATATTAAAATATTATTTGGTGCGTTAATCGGTGCGTCCAAACACAAAGCATAATTTAACTTTTTGAATATCAATTGATTAAAATACAGGTTCGAGCCCCAGCCCGGTCACAGAAAAAAGTTAAGCAATATTGCTTAACTTTTTTTATTTTTACTTAATTCATTTAGCGCACGTGGCGGAATTGGTAGACGCGCTGGCTTGAGGGGCCAGTATCCGTTTAGGATGTGGAAGTTCGAATCTTCTCGTGCGCACTTTTTATTTCAATTTATTTTACCTTAATAAATTACATAATTTGTTTTAGCAAGGCATTTAATTTTTATTTTTTGCTCATATATTGATAATTATCCTTAGTTTTGTTTAACAAAAAAAAAGTATTGATGAACAATATTAAGGTTAATTTCAGTATTAAGGACTTAGAAAATCTTAGTGGAATAAAGGCCCACACGATACGAATTTGGGAAAAGCGTTATGAACTTCTGAGTCCAGAACGTACAGATACTAATATTAGAAGCTATAACTTAGGAAGCCTTCAGAAACTGCTTAACATTTCTTACTTAAATAATAACGGACTTAAGATTTCTAAAATAGCGGATTTAAAAGAAAATGAAATCCCTATAAAAGTCAGAGAAATAGCCTCTAGAGCAAAAGTTGAAGACCACGCCATAAATGCTCTTAAACTGGCCATGATAAATTTTGACCAGGTCTTGTTTTACAGTACGTACAATAATCTTCTTGAGAACAAAAGTTTCAGCGATATTTTCTATTGTGTATTTCTCCCATTGCTAGAAGAAATTGGCCTATTATGGCAAACCGACACCATTACGCCAGCTCATGAGCATTTTTTGTCAACCCACATAAAACAAAAAATACTGCTGAATATTGAAAGACTTCAAATTTTAGACCCAAGACCAGATTCTAAAACTTTTGTGCTATTCTTACCAGATAACGAAATTCATGATATCGGGCTACTTTTTATAAATTATCAATTGCGCAGTAAAGGCTACCATACCATTTTTCTGGGAGAAAGTGTGCCTATGGAAAGTTTGAGGGGAGTGCTAGAGTTTTTTGACGACCTTACTTTCATTTCCTATTTTACCGTTTACCCAGAAACGAAAGATATTCAAGATTATATCAATGACTTCAACAAACTCCTTCTTGGCAAAGACAATACCGAGCTTCTGTTACTTGGAAAGAAACTTGACGGTATCAATCTAGAGAGTGTTCCAGAAAAAATAAGTATTTTTAATTCTATCGAAAATTTAGTTAAAACATTATAATTATTTTATATTGTTTAACTTTTTTGTATATTTGTTAAACAATATGAAAACGACTGTAAACATAATAGGTTCTGGCTTCTCATCTTTGGCCGCTTCTTGCTACCTAGCCAAAGCGGGATTTGACGTCACTATATTCGAAAAAAACAAGACTATTGGTGGCCGTGCCAGACAACTTAAAAAAGAAGGGTTTACATTCGACATAGGGCCAACTTGGTATTGGATGCCAGATGTTTTTGAACGTTTCTTTTCTGATTTCGACACAAAGCCGTCAGACTTTTATAGCTTAGAAAAGCTAAATCCTGCCTACAGCGTTTATTTTGGAAAAGATGATTTCATAACTATTGAAGATACATTAGACAAAATAGCCATCGCTTTTGAAAAAGAGGAAACCGGAAGCTCTGAGAAACTTCATAAATTTATTAGTGAAGCCAAAAGCAATTATAACATTGCAATTAAAGACTTAGTTTACAACCCTGGTGTTTCGCCTTTAGAATTGATTACTCCAGCCACAATAAAAAAAATCAATCAATTTTTTAGCACGATAAAAAAAGATGTTAGAAAGGAATTTAAAAATGACCGATTAGTAAAAATACTCGAGTTTCCAGTTTTATTTTTAGGTGCCAAGCCAAGTGACACGCCCTCTTTTTATAGTTTCATGAACTACGCCGATTTTGGCTTGGGAACTTTTCATCCTAAAAAAGGCATGTACCAAGTTATTCTGGCTATTGAAAAGCTTGCTGTTCAACTTGGCGTTAAAATTAAAACTGAAAGTCCAGTAGATAAAATACTGGTAAATGAAGGTGAGGCCATTGGAATTGTGTCTAACGGCGAAAAGCACCTTTCCGACATAACCGTGAGCGGTGCAGATTATCACCATACAGAAACTCTTTTGAATAAAGAATACAGGCAATATTCTGAAGCATATTGGGAAAGAAAGACATTTGCACCTTCTTCACTCCTATTTTACGTAGGATTTGATAAAAAATTAAAAAACGTTAACCATCACACCTTATTCTTTGACGTTGATTTTGATGTTCATGCCGAAGCCATTTATGACACCCCCAACTGGCCAGAAAACCCATTGTTTTACGCAAGTTTTCCTAGTATAACAGATACTAATTCGGCTCCAGATGGAAAAGAGTCAGGCATATTTTTAATTCCGCTTGCCCCAGGCTTAGAAGACACACCTGAACTCAGAGCCAAATACTTCAACAAAATAATTACCCGTTTCGAAACTTTAACATCCCAAAATGTACAAAGCCATATTATCTTTAAAGAAAGTTTTTGTGTAAACGATTTTATCAAAGATTATAATTCTTATAAAGGAAATGCTTATGGCATGGCCAACACGCTCATGCAAACTGCATTTTTAAGACCCAAATTAAAAAGTAAGCTGGTTAAAGATTTGTTTTTTACCGGACAATTAACAGTACCCGGTCCAGGTGTTCCACCATCCTTAATTTCAGGAAAACTGGTAGCCGATTTAGTAACTAAACACCATCCCATTTTAGTATGAAAGCACTATTCGATACCGTTTCTTACCAATCTAGTAAGTTAGTAACTAAAACTTACAGCACTTCTTTTTCGTTGGCAACAAAAATGTTATACAAAACCATCAGAAATGATATCTACAACATTTATGGTTTTGTTCGTTTTGCTGATGAAATCGTAGATTCTTTTCACGATTACCCAAAAGAAATGCTTTTCAATAGGTTTTCTGATGATTTAGAATTGGCTATTGAAAACAAAATTAGCCTCAACCCTATTTTAAACGCCTTTCAATATACCTTTCACAAATACGGGATTGACAAAGACTTAGTTGATGCCTTTATGAAAAGTATGCGTCAAGATTTACATAAGTCAACATATTTAACCGAAGCGGAGTTTAAAGAATACATTTATGGGTCGGCCGATGTGGTCGGACTAATGTGCTTAAAGGTATTTGTGAAAGGAGACCAACAGAAATACGATGAATTAAAGGAAACAGCTATGGCATTAGGCTCCGCTTTTCAAAAAGTCAACTTTTTACGAGACTTAAAGGCCGATTTTGAAGGATTGGAAAGAACCTATTTTCCAAATACCGATTTAAAAAATCTGGATGAGGTTTCAAAACAAGACATCATTGCAGATATTGAATCCGATTTTAAAAAAGGGCTATGCGGAATAAAACAACTACCCATTGAAGCTAAATTTGGAGTTTTCATGGCCTACCGCTATTACAACCAATTACTTAAAAAGCTAAAAAGAACTCCGGCGTTAAGAATTAAAGATTCAAGAATTCGAGTATCCAACCCAAAAAAAATTGAACTTTTAATGCGCAGTTATGTAAAATATCAATTAAATTTATTGTAAATTATAGCTATGCATACTGTTTATTGGATATTGATTTATTTAGGAACCTTTTGTATCATGGAATTTATGGCATGGTTTACACATAAGTACATCATGCATGGTTTTTTATGGCGTCTGCATAAAGACCATCATAAAAAAGACCACGATAGTTGGTTTGAACGAAATGATGCTTTTTTTCTTTTTTACGCAGCGGTAAGTATATTTTGTTTTTACCAATGGGGTTACAACGACATCTGGTTTACCCTACCCATTGGCCTTGGCATACTTTCTTATGGCATAACCTATTTTTTGGTTCACGATATATTTATTCACCAGCGCTTTAACATTTTTAGAAACGCTAACAATTGGTATGCCCGTGGAGTAAGACGTGCCCATAAAATTCACCATAAGCACTTAGGAAAAAAAGATAGCGAATGTTTCGGAATGCTTTTTGTTCCATTTAAATACTTCAAAAAGTAATTTTATACGATGGAGCAAAGCGTCCATTTCGACTATATCATTATTGGAAATGGATTGGCCGGACTGCAACTAGCATTACGAATGGAAGAGGATAATTTCTTTTCCGATAAGAAAATTGCTTTAATTGACCCTTCTAAAAAAAACAGTAACGACAAAACTTGGAGTTTTTGGGAAACTGAACCGTCAAGATGGAATTCGTTGGTATACAAGTCTTGGGAAGAAACATCCATAATCACTTCAAAAGAATACATCCCTTTTAATCTTTACCCCTATTCATATAAAACCATTCGGTCGATTGATTTTTACACTGAAGCCAAAAACCGATTAAAAAACAGTAATAATTTTCAATTTATAAAACAATCGGTTCTATCGATTGACCAAACCAATACATTACTTGTAAAGACCGAAAACAACTCATACTCGGCTTCGCATGTTTTTGATAGCAGAATTCCATCTGACTTTTCAAAAAATTCTAAAAATCACATTTCTTTAATTCAGCATTTTAAGGGATGGATGATTAAAACAGAAAAGGAAACTTTCAACGATTCTCAATTTACCATGATGGATTATAGGTTGAAAGACTCTAATCAATGCACCTTCATGTATGTTTTACCTTTTTCTAAAAACGAAGCCTTAATTGAGTTTACTTATTTTACCGAACACGTTGTACAAGAAAAAACCTATAATGAATTTATTGAAACTTATATAAAGGACTATCTAAAAATTGACAATTACTCGATTATTGAAACTGAAATGGGGCAAATACCAATGACCACTTTTCCTTTTCATAAATTCAACACCAACAAAATAACAAAAATTGGAACTGCAGGTGGCTGGGTAAAAGGTTCTACGGGATATTCGTTTAAAAACACCGAAAAGAAAACCGTAAAAATTATTGAAAATCTAAAAGATAACCAATTACCTTCTAAAGGCCTTTTCAAAAAACGTTTCAGGTTTTACGATAAAGTATTTTTAAAAGTATTGAAAGACGAAAACTATAAAGGCGAATGGATTTTTAGTCAGTTTTATAAAAAAAACAACCCAGTAACCATTTTTAGGTTCTTAGATGAAGAATCCACTTTTATTGAAGAGTTAAAAGTGATGAATTCGTTGTTTTCGTGGTCATTTATAAAAGCATTTTTTAAAACACTTTAGGAATTCATTGCATTCCAAACACAAAAGGCACGGTTAATATCCATGCCTTTATTTAACAAAAAGAATACTTTTATCTGGTTACTGTCCCTGATAAACTTGTAACTGGTCCTGTTCCCATATCGATTGTGCTATGGTCGGTTGCCCCCGCCGGTACCATATGAGCCAAAGGCTTCAATGTAAATGGCGCAGGACTATTATCCGGGTTGGGTTCAACCGAAATAACGACAGTTTTTCCTCTTAAATCCGTTGGAAAAGTTAAACTACCTGGTGCGTTTTGCAAATAATCTTCTCCCGGAAACGGAGGACCATCGCCTAAACTTCCCTTAAATGGTGTTGTGGTAGCATTATCGTCAAAATCGGCCACATCAGTAAATGTTCCTGAACTAACGGGAAGACCATCTATTACCGCCCATCCTTCGTATTTCCAACCAGCTGATAAATCTGGTAAATTTAACCCTACCGCAGGAGTGCCACTTGATAAATCCAAAAACCAAACACCGCTAAGTTCATTAGTATTTTCGCCATCAGTTGGTGTTGCCAAAATATATTTACCAGAAGCCGAACTAAAATCGGCAACAATTCCTGATGAGTTTACGTTAGCCGAATCACCTGAAAAATCACCAACTAAAATTTTGGTAGCTGCCGGTGCAGGATCTGGGTCGATTGCAGGCTCTATGGAAAGAACAAAAGTAGTAGCACTTGATAGTTGTTCTGCATCAACATTAAATTTTTGTGGGAAGGTTACAGAAGTAAAAGTTCCGGTTGAAACTGGATTTCCATCAACGATTATCCAACCTTCGTAAACATAATCATTTCCTAAATCTTCAAGTCCGTTTAAATTAAGAGTTAAACGAGCTGTGGTCTGGCCGTCATCATCCTTACTGCATGAAGTAGCCATAATTGCTATAGCCATTAAGGCATAAATAGTTCTTTTAATCATAGTTTTTAGTTTTTAAGTTTTTCGTTACCCAAAATTAAACCATAAAACTACCTTAAAATGTTAGCCAGCTAACACTATGCCGTATTTTGATAAATTCTTATTGTTTTTCGTGTGAATTCTATCTTGTTTTCGTCTTTTAATTCGTTTAAAATTATGTTTAACGTAGGCCTTGAAGTACCTATTAAACAAGCAATATCTTTTTGAGTATAGGGATGTTGAATAATTTTGTCGCCGGTTTTTTCACAGTCGTACCCATAATCTGAACATAGCTCATCCAAAAACTCCAAAAATCGAGTTTTGGCATCTTTAAACATCAACAACTGTAAACGTCTTTCAAGCCGTTTTAACTTAAAGCCTATAAATTTGTAAATTTTAAAACTAAAAGTTTGGTTGTCGCGCATTAAATTATGCATGGTCTCCACACCAACAGGACAAATGCTGGTATCGTTATCAACAGATTGGGCGAACTCTTCACGTTTGGACTCACCTAAAATAGCCGTTTCACCAAACAGCTCTCCTCGGGTTAAAATAGCTTTCACTATTTCATCACCTGCTTCACTATAGTAACCTAATTTAACTTTTCCTTTTTCTATGAGATAGACTTTATTAGCTGAGTCTTCCTGAAAATATATGTAATCTTTCTTCTGGTAGGAATCAAAATCGTGATTGGTTTTGTATGCTTTAAATTTGTGCGGGCAGAGCATCTTAAAAAGATTGACATCATCAAAGAACCAAAGTGATTTCATTTTTACTAGTGTTTGTTTAAGTTCGACAGTCGTCAGTTCCAGCTAAAACTTACACCTAAAAACAAGAAAACCTCCTTTTAAAGGAGGTTTTAAAATTATATTCTGATTTTATTCTTCTTCGTTGACTGTCTCATTAACGGTTTCTTCGTCACTCAAACTTTCTAGAATATTGTGCTTTTGAAGCAAGTTATACCATTGCAAAACTTTTTTTATGTCGCTGGCATATACTCTATCTTCATCATAATCTGGCAACACGTCAAAAAAGTATTCTTCAAGTTTGTCTTTTCCGTCTTTAGGTTTCACACTAGTTGGCTCGCCGTTTTCCTTTTCTTTTATCTTTTCGAAAACTTTTCTTAGAGGCACTTCTTCTGTTAATGTGTAAATGGCAATTTCACTTAAAACACTAACGTTATTTTGTACACTAACCGAAATACGTTTATTATCAATTAAAGATTCGGCTACAAAACCGGCACGTGTTTGGGTTATTAATTTGTATAATCCAGGTTTTCCTGAAATTGAAATGACTTTATCTAAACTCATAAATTATTTTTTGAAAGGCACAAATATCAACTGTTTATTAATGTTGTGCAAATATTATCTTTTCTTTTTCATGGCAGGAAAACGCATCCTGTAATCCACTTTTATCTTTCCTTTTGAAATGTTGTTCAACCTTCCTTTTATCAATCGTTTTTTTAAACTTGAAAGTTTGTCTGTAAACAAAACACCTTCTATATGATCGTACTCGTGTTGAATTACTCTTGCTATTATCCCATCAAAAGTTTCACGTTTTTTTTCAAAATTTTCGTCTACGTACTCGATAGTAATGTTTGGCTTTCTAAACACATCTTCCCTAACATCTGGAATGCTCAAACAGCCTTCGTTAAATACCCATTCTTCGCCTTCTTCCTCAACAATAGTTGCGTTAATGAATACGCGTTTAAAACCGTTTAGAGCCTCTTGCTGTTCTTCAGAAAGCTCTTCATCTTCTGAAAACGGCGTAGTATCAACCACAAATAACCTAATTGGCAAACCAATTTGAGGTGCTGCTAGTCCAACGCCATAAGCGTTATACATGGTTTCGTACATGTTTTCTATTAACTCGCTAAGTTTTGGATAATCTTCATTTATATCGGCACCAACTTTTTTTAACACTGGGTCGCCGTAAGCTACTATGGGTAAAATCATGCTTTATTTATTAGAAATGCAAAAATACAACTCTTATCATTTTTGCATCGCACTTTAGTGCAAAATTATTACAATGTTTATTTGGAATACAAATAACTTTGAAGGATTAGCGTAGCACTAATTTCGTCAATTAGTGCTTTATTTTGGCGCTCTTTCTTTTTTAGCCCACTGTCTATCATGGTTTGGAATGCCATTTTTGACGTAAATCGTTCATCAATCCTTTTTATTGGAATTTCAGGGAACGTTTTTTGAAGTTTATCTATAAACGGTTTGATATATTGCTCGCTTTCTGAAGCTGTATTATCCATTTGTTTAGGCTCGCCAATTAAAAACAATTCAACAGACTCTTTGGATAGATAATCTTTTAAAAAAACAAATAGTTTTCTGGTATCTACCGTTGTTAAACCCGATGCAATAATCTGTAATTCGTCGGTTACGGCAATACCCGTCCGTTTAGTTCCAAAATCCAATGCTAAAACACGTGCCATTTTTATCTTTCTGCAAAGGTAGCATTTATAAATTGCAACAAAAAAAGCTGTCCTTTTCAGACAGCCTTTCTACACAAAATTTAACCTTAAATATTAATCTCGAATTTATTATTATCCTTTTACCGCTTTATTTATTTTAGGAAAAACCAAGCTAATATTACCAACCTTTCTCTTACGGTTTAAATAGATTCTGATATCGCTTGATGAACGAGCAATACTTTCTTTAAGCTCAGTAGCATCAATTAATAATATATCTTTTTCGTTAGTTATATTATCGTTGTTTTCAACAGTTACAGTTTTAACAACTTCAATATTCTCTACTTTACCAGTGCTTTGAGCGTTACCCAAAGAAACTGTTAGTAAAGAAACTATTAGTATGTAAAAATTTGTTTTCATCTGTTTATCACTGTTTGATGATTCAAATATATATCCAGACCATGGCTTAAACACAAAAAAATAGTTGTACTCCAGCGAATTTTCGATGATAAGAGAAGCTACCTATTTTTACCGATAAATAGTTTAAAGACCAATTTTACCGACCAAATACATGTTTTTCGGTATTTTACCGGTACTTAGCACAGACCAAAAGACAAAATGCACAATTCAACCTTTAAAAAACATCGCAAAAAATGAGTGCTTTTGGTATTAATCGAGTTATTATTGGGTTTAATTATTCCCCAATTAAAATCTTACCTATTATATTTGCTAAAAATTAAATTTAGATGTCAGAATTACAACAAATCATAGAAAATGCGTGGGATAATAGAGACCTGCTGAAGGAGAAAAGTACAACTGATGCTATACGCAAAGTAGTAGATTTACTGGATAAAGGTGAATTACGGGTTGCTGAGCCTACCGATGACGGATGGCAGGTTAACGAATGGGTGAAAAAAGGTGTTGTACTTTATTTCCCAATCCAAAAGATGGAAACTATTGAATGTGGACCTTTAGAGTTTCATGACAAAATTCCTTTAAAAACGGGTTATAAAGAAAAAGGAATCAGAGTTGTACCGCATGCGGTAGCTAGGCACGGCGCTTACATCTCTCCGGGAACTATTTTGATGCCCAGTTATGTAAATATTGGGGCCTATGTAGATGAAGGTACTATGGTAGATACTTGGGCAACTGTTGGTAGTTGTGCTCAAATTGGCAAAAATGTTCACCTTTCTGGTGGTGTTGGCATCGGTGGTGTATTGGAGCCTTTACAAGCTGCCCCAGTCATTATTGAAGACAATGTTTTTGTTGGGTCACGTTGCATTGTTGTTGAAGGCGTACACGTTGAAACCGAAGCTGTTTTAGGCGCAGGTGTGGTATTGACGATGAGTACAAAAATTATTGATGTAACCGGCAACAAACCTGTTGAATACCGGGGCAAAGTACCAGCGAGATCAGTAGTGATTCCTGGAAGCTACTCTAAAGAATTCCCTTCTGGGAACTACAACGTACCTTGCGCCCTTATTATTGGTAAGCGTAAAGAAAGTACTAACAAAAAAACATCGCTTAACGACGCCCTTCGTGAGCATGATGTAGCGGTGTAAGTAAGTGAAGATACTTGTTATACAACAAAAAATGATTGGCGATGTGCTTACAAGCAGTGTTCTGTTTGAAGCACTTCGTCATAAATTTCCTAATGCCCAACTACACTACTTAATTAACGAGCATACTTACCCTGTAGTACAGAACAATCCATTTATAGACCATTTTGTTTTTTTTACCAAAGAGGCAGAAACCAGCAAAAAACAGCTGTTCAAATTGGCAACAAAGGTTAAAAGTTCTAACTATGAAATTGTTATTGATGTTTACTCTAAACTATCAAGCAACTTAATAACTTTTCTTTCTGGCGCCAAAACCAAAATTTCCTATTACAAAAAATACACTACTTTTTTTTATAATTACAACGTAAAAAGAAAAAAGGCTTCTGACAGTCTAGCTATTGAGAATAGACTGCAACTGTTAAAACCTTTAGGAATTGAAGCATCATGCTTAAAACCAAAAATATACCTAACTGATATTGAAATAAAACAAAGTCAACAGTTTTTATTAAACTTCGGCATAAATCTAAGCAAACCTATTTATATGGTTGGCGTTTTAGGTAGTGGTAAAAACAAAACTTACCCTCCAAAATATATGGCCAATGTCATTGATACTATTTATGTTCAAACCGATGGTCAAATTTTATTTAATTACATACCTAATCAAAAACAGGAAGCCGAAGAAATCTTAAATCTTTGTAAAGAAAAAACTAAATCAGCTATTTATTTCAATGTTTTCGGCAATAACTTGAGGCAATTTCTAGCTATAACTCAACACTGCAAAGCTCTAATCGGGAATGAAGGTGGTGCTATAAACATGGCCAAAGCTTTAAATGTTCCAACATTTGCCATTTTCTCACCTTGGATTGACAAAGAGACTTGGGGTTTGTTTGAAAATGACAACAATATCAGCGTTCACTTAAAAGATTTTAAACCTGATATTTACGACAAACCTGAAAGAGCTTTTAAAAAGGAAAGCAATAACATATACCAACTTTTCACGCCTCATTTGTTCGAGAAAAAGCTAATTGATTTTTTAAAACGACTTAGGGATTAATCACTTTTTGACAATTCCAAAAGGCGTGTAAATTGATTTATATACTCGAGTTTTCCTCCTAATATCTTTATTAACCTTTAAAGCCTCAATATTTTTATACGGTCGTTCGTGGTATAAATGCAAACAAATGGCACTGTATCTAATTTGTATGAATTTAACGCCATAATTTATTAATCGCTCACCCAACTCACGATCCTCACCTCCGTATTGCATACGCTCATCAAATCCATTTACCTCAATAATATTGTTTTTCCAACCGGAAACATTCATACCATCAAAAGTTGCCTTAGTTGGGGTAAAAGTGTTTAAAAACCATGCTTTAAGGCCAGTTGCTGTTAGTTTATTAGTTTTAAAAGTCTTTTTTACTCCGCGTTTTAACAACCAATTCAAATTAAAGCATAGCTGGGCTTCAATATCTTCTTTTGTAATACTAGTGGAAATCAGCTCTGGCAACTTAAAATACCCCCCCGACAAAAAGCAATTTTCTTTTTTCATTCTTAAATGGGTAGAAACAAAATCTTTTCTCGGAATGCAGTCGCCATCAGTAAAAATTAAATAATCGGATTTAGCTACTTGAATGGCTTTGTTTAAAATTTTTGTCTTTTGGAAACCATTGTCCTCCTGCCAAATATGAACAATTTTCAAATCTACTGAAGCCTTAAACGAATCAATAAGTTGTTTTGTACCTACAGTAGACCCATCATCAGCTATAATAATTTCGTAATTCTTTTCCGTTTGAATGGCATACCCCCATAGCACTTTTTTCAACCATATAGGTTGGTTGTATGTACTAATAATTACCGAAGCTTTTAATGTATCCATTGAAACAAAAATAGCTATTTTTGCCAAACAAAGGCTTACTACAATGATTAAACTATCTGGAGTAATCATCACATATAATGAGGAAAGAAACATTGAAAAATGTTTACAGTCATTGGTGCCCATTGTTGATGAAATTGTCGTTGTTGATTCATTTTCCACAGATAGCACCAAGGAGATTTGTAAAAGGTACAATACAACATTTATTGAACAGAAATTTTTAGGTTATATCGAGCAAAAAAACTTTGCTCTCAACCAGGCCAAATATGATTATATCGTCTCTCTTGATGGCGATGAAGCACTCTCGGAAAAACTTCAAAAATCTATTAACGAACTTAAAAAAGATTGGAAATCCGAAGGGTATTATGCCAATCGATTTAATAATTTTTGTGGCCAATGGATTAAACATTCTGACTGGTATCCCAATAAAAAATTACGCGTTTTTGATAGAAGAAAAGCGCAATGGAAAGGCATTAACCCTCATGACAACGTGATTTTGAACAACCCTAACAACAAGATAGGGTATTTAAAGGGGGACATTCTACATTGGACGTACCAAACTTATTCTGAATTCAACTTAAAAACCGAGCATTTTTCATCAATTGCCGCCAAAGCCTATTACGACCTTGGTAAAAAAGCGACTATTTGGAAAATAATATTTAATCCAACTTGGGCCTTTTTTAAATCTTATATTTTAAAATTAGGCTTTTTAGATGGGCTTAACGGATTTATAATCTGCGTACAAACGGCTAATATCACATTTTTAAAATACACTAAATTACGTGAAATCTATCGTAAAAAAACCTAACTTAAAAACAATTCGTCTATCGTTTTAGCACAATTTTCCCATGTATATGGCATTACGGTTTCTCTAACATTTACTTTCAACGAAAATGCCTTTTCAATCAACGGGAGCACTTCTTCGTAGCTGGCGTCAACATTAAATAAAAAACCGTTTTCACCGTGGTTAATCAAATCGGTACAATAGCCCGTTTTTGAAGCCACAGGTACGCAATTAGACATCATAGCTTCAAGCACTGGCACGGGGCCCCCTTCTAATAATGATGGTGAAACAAAAACATCTATTTTACTATACATCTCTGGATATTTTTCGTATGGTATCTGCTTATGATATATAAAGTTAGGCAGGTTTTTTATATCCTGAAACCCATCATAGTTATCCCAATTTTGACCGATAAGATGAAACATTCTTTGTGGCATATTTTTGACGATATCGTAAATAAGTTTTGGGTTTTTCCTCACGTGAAAACTGGAACAAAAACCAACATCTCCATTACCGCGCTCATGACAACGAAAGAATTTTGAAGAGGTTCCAATATGCAACACTTTTAAAAGTTCGAGTTTCACTCCTATATTTGTTAAGTATTCTTTTATTTCAGAATTTAAACAAATAATATAATCGGCCTTATTTAAGCACCATACCACATGTGTTTTTGAATATTTTTTATCCCAATTTGGGTGCGTAAACATAACGATGTTTTTTTTATTTAGAATACTGGGTTTACTTCTAATACAGCGACAAAAATAGTTTTGGTAAATAAAAAAGTAGCCATCGGCATCGGGCAAATTACGCAGTTTATTATGGTAATGTGTTTTGGCGTTGAGTGAAGAGAAACGGGAAAGCCTGCGAACCTTTGCTCCAAAAATCCATTCTTTGTCCAGTTCGCGGGCAACAAAAACCACATCATTAATTCTTTTTGCTGCTTGCGCCATAAATTTCGTCACCAACATTGCCCATAAATATTTCCACTTATGCACCAATGTAAAGTAAACCTTTTCTCTTAAATTGCCTTTCATTATAGATAAGTTTTACTGAATGGGAGGCCGACTTGGCCGCGATTTATACTTTTTCTTCCAAAATAAAACACGCTTTTTCAATCTTATTTTTTTATAAAATTGGTCTTGAAAATCTACTGTACTTTGCCACATTAAATTAAAAATCCGTTGTTCATCCTCACCCGAGCATTTTGCATACTCGTTGCTCATTACTTTAATCATCGGTTTATGGATGGTAAGTTTAGCAAAATTTTTAATTCGCGTTTCAAAATTCATTACTCCAAACACCATTCGGTTTAAATCTACCAATAAAAACTCATAGCCCTTTTCTTTTGTTCGATTGATTAGAGTGTTTCCCGGAGAATGATCTAAAAAATTGACACCATTTTCGTGCAACTTAAATGTAAATCTGGTGAATGCTCGTAAAATAGCCTCGTGGTCAGGAATACTAAAATCCGTAGTAAGTTCTCGATATGTCAAATCACAATCTATTAACTCACTAACATAATAACTTTTTTTAAACAACAAAGTAGTTGTATTTAGTTGATATGCCACTGGTTTTGGGGTTTTTATGCCTAAATCCAATAATTTAGTCGCATATTCAAAAGACCGTTGCGCCTTAGACTTTCTAAAAAACCGATATACAATTTGATTTATAACATTAGGAACCTTAAAAGATTTTATGGTATGTTTTTCGCCACCAATCTCCACAATTTTAATAACGTTACGCTCAGCTGCCCCTAATACTTCCTTATGTAGGTCGAAGTTGCTAATAGCATGTTTAACCTCATTTGATTTTAATTTATATCCCGCAGATATCACCAACCTTTCACTCACGATACTGTAAATTGTTTATTTTTAACCGAATCAACAATCATCTACTTAATTGCTGTTTTTTCAACAAAACACTTAATTCATCACAAATATATCCAAATAAAAAGTAAACCAAAGCATCCCCAAAAATTCTTAGATAATGAATAGCACGATTTTGATTTGCTTTATCAATTACCAACCTGTATTTTTGACCGGTAACACGTCAAGTATATGAACGATATTTCAGCCGTAATTATAAACTATAATTCCTCTAGTTTTACTATCAATTGTATAAAATCTATTTTAACAAATACTTCAGATGAAATTTCATTTGAAATTATCGTGGTTGATAATGCTTCTACAATTAAAGATTTTCAAACACTAAAAGTGGCGATAGACACTCTGAATCTGTCTAATTTAAAATTGATAAGGAGTCGTTACAACACTGGATTTGGTGGAGGAAACATGTATGGCGTTCAATATGCTAATGGAAAACATTATGCCTTCATAAACAACGATACAATTTTACAAAACGACTGTCTTAGCATTATTTTACAATTTTTCAAAAAGAATAATAACGCAGCTATATGTTGTCCCCAACAATACAATGAACATAACGAAGTCCAAAAATCGTTCGACCATTTTTTAAGTTTAAAAAGGGAACTCTTTGGAAGAACTCTTTTAGAAAAAACCAACCCTAAAAAATACCCAAAGCGACAAAAAATTTACAAAACCCCTTTAAAAGTGCAGAGTGTTCCTGGTTCTTTTTTGGTTGTAAAAGCCCAACAATTTCATAAAGTCGGAGGCTTCGACACCAATATATTTCTTTATTACGAGGAAACCGATTTGAGCTATCGAATATCTAAAAATTCTGAAAATGGCGATTCCTATTTAGTTCCTGAAGCTAAGTTCACTCATTTTAAAGGGCAAAGTACCGAAAAAAGTTTTGCCATAAAAAAGGAACTGAAAATTTCGTTATTATATGTTTTAAGGAAAAATTCAGGATATTTGGCGTATCAAATTTTAAGATGGTGGCTTACATTAAAGTTCTTGTTAAAATCATTAATCAAACCAAAAAGTTTTCCACTATTCATATTATTTTTAAGAGGCGCTCCTATAAGTGTTTCTTTAAAACAAAAACAAGTTATTACAGACTAGAGGCATGAATATTTTACACTTATCGGCCGTTTCAAACTGGGGCGGTGGTGAAAACCACATTGAAAATCTATGCGCTGAATTGGCCGCCACGAATCCAGAAATAAAAAATATAGTGTTTTGTGTAAAAAACGGACCATTTCATGAACGGTTAAAAACAACAAACATCAACTACATTACAGCACCGCTGGGCATTAAGGTGGATTTAAGGTTTTCATTTAAACTTGGTAAAGTTTGTAAATCTGAACAAATTGACCTGATACACATACATGATACTACGGCCATTCAACTGGCTATTATTGCAGACAAAATCTATAATTTACCCCCTTTTATCTTTAGTAAAAAAACTTCGTTCGAAATCAAGCAAAGAAAAAAAACACTATATAAATACAATTACCCAAAAATTAAGAAAATACTTTGCGTATCGAAGGAAACACAAAGAGTTTCAGAAAAAGCTATTGTTGACCACACCAAACTAAAAACCATATATCACGGCACTAATTTAAGAACCAAAGGCGACGAAACTCCTTTTAAATTACGTGAAAAATTTGCAATTGGAAGCGATAATATAATTATTGGTAACGTGGCCAATCATATTAGGGCAAAACATTTAGATACCTGGGTTAATGTAGCCAATCGAATCATCAATGAAGAAAATAAAACTAACTTCTTTTTTATTCAAATTGGCACTTTTACTGAACGTACTCAGCCATTAATTGACCGTGTTAAGGAATTGAATTTATCCAATCACATGGTATTTTTAGGATACACCCCGAATGCGTCAAATTTTATCCCACAATTTAACTTATCTTTAATGACTTCACAAAGTGAAGGCGTTCCACAATTTATTTATGAATCTATGTATCATAAAATTCCCGTGGTGAGTACCGATGTTGGAGGCATTCCTGAAATAATAAAGCATGGAACCAATGGGCTACTTGCGCCAATGCACAACGACGAAAAACTTACCCAGTTAACTTTAAAGCTTGCTGAGGATTCAGAAATGAAGAAAAAATTCGTTGAATCTGCCTATAAAAAGCTCATTGAAAATTTCACTACCAGCCAAATGGCACAAAATACAGTTAAAGTTTACAAAGAAGTATTTAACGATGTCTAATCAAAATGCAGAAATCCAAAAGGCAATTGTAACTTTAAAAAAAGGTGGCCTCATCCTCTACCCCACCGATACCGTTTGGGGCATTGGCTGCGATGCTACAAATCCAGAAGCTGTAAAAAAGGTGTTTCAATTAAAACAACGTGAAGACAATAAGGCACTAATTTGCTTAGTTGCTGATGACAGGATGCTAAAAAAATATGTTAAACAAATTCCTTTGGCAGCTCAAAATATTATTGACATTACAGATAAACCAACCACTATAATTTACGATGATGCTCAAAACTTAGCATCAAATCTAATTGCAGACGACGGCTCAATTGCTATAAGAATTCCTAATGACGATTTTTGCTACTGGCTATCTAGAAAATTTAACGGCGCCGTTGTTTCTACTTCCGCAAATATCAGTGGCCAACCCACCCCAAAATCATTTAAAGAAATAGCGCCAGAGGTTTTAAAAGGTGTGGACTATGTTGTAAATTTGCAACGCGAAAAAATTTGCGATAAACCATCATCAATCATTAAGTTAAGTAATGATGGGGTTGTAAAAGTGTTTAGGGAATAAAATGGCCACGAATGCACGAATAATTTTTATTTTGCGCCTCTTAATATTAGAAAACAAAAAAGATTAAAGGTTATGCTCTATACTTAAACGAAACTTTAACGATTTAACAAAATTAGTGTATTCGTGGCCAATCAGAATAAAAAGGAAAAACCAAAAACGCTATAATTTTAAATTTAATGTCTAAAATTGTTCATAAAGACGAAAGTTATGAAATTGTTGGTGTTTTATTCGAGGTTTACAATAATCTCGGAAGCGGATTTTTAGAAATTGTCTATAAGGATGCTATTGAATATGAATTTAAATTAAGAAACATCCCATTTCTAAGAGAAAAAGAATATTTGGTAACCTATAAAGACACCATATTAAGACATAAATTTTATGCTGATTTTGTAGTCTTTGATAAAATTATTTTGGAGATTAAGTCGGTCGAATTACTAAATGACAAACACGCAGCACAATGCATAAATTATTTAAAAGTATCTGGTTGTAAACTATCGATATTAGCAAATTTCCATAAAGATTTTCGAGACCATAAAAGAATAGTGCTATAAAACATTCGTGCATTCGTGGCAAAAACAGGCAATTGATTGATGAATTACAAGGAAGCTCTTAAACACCATATTTTTAAAACCATATCTAAGTCTTCTTCAGAATTAGGCTTAGAAAGCTACGTTATTGGCGGTTTTGTACGCGACTTTTTTTTAAATCGTGGCACAGCAAAAGATATTGATGTGGTTGCCATAGGTGATGGTATAAAATTGGCAAAACAAGTATCAAAAAACTTACCAAATACACCAAAGGTACAGGTTTTTAAAACCTACGGAACCGCCATGCTTAGGCATAATGATATCGAAATTGAATTTGTTGGAGCAAGAAAAGAATCGTACACCGAAGACAGCAGAAATCCAGCGGTTGAAAACGGCACATTAAAAGATGACCAAAACCGTCGCGATTTTACCATAAATGCCTTGGCTCTAAATTTAAATGAAAATCATTTTGGTGAATTACTCGACCCTTTTGAAGGCATAGAAGATTTAAACAAAAAAATCATTCGCACGCCGTTAAACCCAGATATAACCTATAGCGACGATCCATTAAGAATGTTGCGCGCCATCAGGTTCGCCACACAATTAAATTTTAAGATTGAAGAACAATCCCTTGAAGCTATTACCAAAAACGCTGAAAGAATAAAGATTATAACTAACGAGCGCATTGTTACCGAATTAAATAAAATCTTAGAAAGTAAAAAACCTTCCATTGGTTTCTTATTATTAGAAAAAACTGGACTTTTAAAATACGTTGTACCCGAATTGACCGCGTTAAAAGGCATTGACGAAATTGAAGGTCAGCGTCATAAAGATAATTTTTATCACTCCCTAGAGGTAGTGGATAATATCTGCAAAAACACTGATAATTTGTGGCTACGTTGGGCCGCTTTGCTACATGATATTGGCAAAGCTCCAACAAAAAAATTCAGTAAAAAAGTTGGATGGACTTTCCATGGGCACGAATTTGAAGGCTCTAAAATGGTATATCGATTATTCAAAAGGTTAAAAATGCCGTTGAATGATAAAATGAAGTTTGTTCAAAAAATGGTATTGATGAGTTCACGCCCCATTGTTTTATCTCAAGATATCGTTACCGATTCAGCTGTGCGTCGATTGGTCTTTGATGCTGGTGATTACGTTGAGGATTTAATGACCTTGTGTGAAGCCGACATCACCACAAAAAACCCTAAGCGATTTAAAAAATACCATAATAACTTTAAAATTGTTCGAGACAAAATTGTTGAAGTTGAAGAGCGAGACCATGTTAGAAATTTCCAACCGCCTATTTCTGGCGAAGAAATTATGAAAACCTTTAACCTTCAGCCTTCAAAAGAAATTGGAATTATTAAAGAAACCATTAAAGAGGCTATTTTAGAAGGAGATATCCCTAACGAATATCATGCAGCGCACGAATTAATGCTAAAAAAAGGAGAACAGTTAGGGTTGAAAAAAGTAAGCAGTAATAAAATTATATAATTCGGGTATTTGTGGCTAAATCAAGAAAAGACAATAAGAAAGTAATTTATTGGTTATTAACAGGCTGTCTACTTATCTTTATCATGGTAGTTGTTGGCGGTATCACTAGGCTTACACATTCAGGCTTATCCATTTCCAATTACAAACTCATCTCGGGAACCATTCCGCCCATGAACGAAATCGAATGGCAAGAAGCTTTCGATTTGTACAAGCAATATCCGGAGTACCAGAAGCTGAACAACCATTTCGATTTACAGGATTTTAAAGACATCTATTTTTGGGAGTGGCTGCACCGTGTAATTGGCCGGTTAATTGGCGTTGTGTTTTTTCTTCCGTTTTTATATTTTTTGATTACCAAACAACTTACCAAACCCACAATTAAAAAAGCTACTATCCTATTAGGTCTTGGAGCTTTTCAAGGTTTTTTGGGTTGGTATATGGTTAAAAGTGGCTTGGTTGACAACCCCGATGTGAGCCACTACCGTCTAGCGGCGCATTTAACAACGGCATTTATAACCTTTGCATACACCTTTTGGGTGGCTCTGGATTTGATGTTCCCAAACAGAAAACAAATCGATAAGAAATTCAGAAATTTTATTAGGTTAGGACTAGCCGTTTTATTGCTTCAAATAATTTACGGTGCTTTTGTAGCAGGACTCGATGCCGGTTTCATTCACAATCATTGGCCCATGATGAGTGAAGGCAAGTTTATACATGAAACTGTTTATTCCGAGCAAATACCGTGGCTCAAAAATTTTATTGAGGGCAAAAGTGGCGTTCAATTTGTTCATAGAATTTTAGCCTTTTTTGTAGTTGGTTTTATAATTGCTATTTACTTAAAAACTAAAAAAATGACCTTAACGAGCATACAATCTAAATCCATCCATTTTCTTTTGGTCATAGTTGGCATTCAGTTTGTATTAGGGGTATTTACCATATTGTTACAAGTACCTGTTTGGTTGGGCGTAGCACATCAGGTTGGAGCGTTTTTCTTACTGAACGCTATGACATTGACGCTGCATCGTTTTACGAAATAATTTAATTAACTACCTTTGTAGCACAATTTTTCAGCAATGATTTATAGATTTAGAGTTATTTTAGACAACGATACAGACGAAGATATTTTTCGCGATTTAGAAATTCGTGAAACCGATACATTAGAAGACCTTCATAATATCATTACACAATCTTTTGGGTTTGATGGCACCGAAATGGCTTCATTTTATATTAGTAATGACCAATGGGATCAAGGTGAAGAAATTTCATTGTTCGATTTAAGCGAAGATAACTCTGCGCGTTTGATGAACGAAACATCTTTAGACAGTGTAGTTCACGAAGCACAGACAAAACTTATTTATGTCTATGATTTTTTGAGCATGTGGACATTTTATGTAGAATTGGCCGAAATTGTTGAAGAAGCCGAAGGCCTCGATTACCCCAACCTTATGTTCGTTAAAGGGCAAGTACCAGATACGGCTCCAGATCGTGTTTTTGAAGCAGATGAAGATGATGATTTTTCCGAGTTTGATGATGAACTGGATTTAGACGACTACGACAATCTGGATTTTGAGGAAAATTGGAACTAAAGCCTATTTGTTTTTAGCTTTTCTAGATTTACGTTTTCGTAGTTACGCGTTAAAAACTCTAACGAACGTTCCAGAACCTCACCCATATTTTTACATTTTTTAAATTTCACGTCTTGGGTATACTCAAAAATTTTCATCTTTAAGAGCTTTACATGCGCTTTAGTTGAAATATCGTCCTCTTGCATACAATTCAACAAAAGGCTTATACGTTCTGTATAACTTTTTAAACGCTTTACCAAAATAGAGCGTTCTTCGGTTTTATATTGATTGATCGATAATTTTTGCATCCCATCAGAAACCAGTTGCACCATTTTTAAATTCTCTTTAAAAAATTGGGGACGGTAAATATTAAACTTACCTTCATAAGACTGTTGGTCGAAATCTATAGCCCGTATCTTATAAATTACTTGATCAAAATCATGTGTTGGCACGATAACATAATTGTACGAACGCATATCGCCTAACAGCCTTATCATACAACGTTCATTAAACTTTACAAACTCTTTCGCTATTTGCGATTTTTCAGACTTATCGCATTTTGGTAAAAAATTCTTGATAAACTCATCTCCCGGAATACCTGCAATGTGCTCCTCTATTAGAGTATCTTTATAAACCAAGAAATTTAAATTGTATGGTGAAAGCATATGCTCTAATTCCAAACCGTAAACCCGTGATGCATCAGCTGTTTTTACATAAAAATAGGTATAATTATCATTTAAAATATTCCTAACCTTTATCCGAAATGGCTTTGAATTCCCAAAGGTGCAATAGTCAATGGCATCAACACTTAAGAATGGCAATATACTATCATTCCCATCTGAATGAAGGATAGTGTATACTTTTTTTAAAGACTGTTCAATTTCTTCCCGCTCAAAATCATTATAGTAAACACGAATCCACAGGGTATCGTTATCGTCTTTATCATAAACCACAATAGACCCCTGGAACCTCAACAAATCATCATAAAAAATAGGAATTTGAATTTCGCGATTATATTCAGAAAGATATTCGTGAAGCTTCGGCATTATAGGAAAAGATGGCTTTTTCTTAGAAATTTTTAAATCTTGCATGCTGTAAAGTTATTCAAAAGTTTTTGTTTTTCGCTTCTCCATTTAGGTTATAACGTTATAAATATAGCATTTCATTGGAATGTAACTTAAAAAAGCGAGAACAATTATTTTCAAATTTAATTCATTTGAAAAAGGACTTGTAACAAAATTTAAAATGTGTCGTCGTACAATTATAACCGATACACGCCAATTCAAATAATCCACATAAAAAATCACAGTTTGGAACCTATACTAACAATTAACAAGCTCACTAAAAATTTTGGCCATTTAACAGCCGTAAAAGACTTATCGTTTACTATAAACAAAGGCAATGTTTATGGTATTTTAGGTCCTAATGGTAGCGGAAAATCTACTACTCTAGGCATTGTTTTAAGCGTAGTGAACAAGACTCATGGAAGTTTTCATTGGTTTGATGGTAACACCAGCACACATGAAGCCTTAAAAAAGGTGGGAGCCATTATAGAACGTCCAAATTTTTATCCTTATATGACCGCAACACAAAACTTAAAACTAGTTTGCAAAATTAAAGGTGTAGAGTACGAAAAAATTGATGAAAAA
Source organism: Flavisericum labens (assembly GCF_045446075.1). Taxonomy (NCBI): domain Bacteria; kingdom Pseudomonadati; phylum Bacteroidota; class Flavobacteriia; order Flavobacteriales; family Flavobacteriaceae; genus Flavisericum; species Flavisericum labens. The sequence goes on from NZ_JBJJBQ010000011.1 coordinate 91,658, forward strand.
CTGGAAATAGTCGGGCTTTTAGAACGAAAACATAGCAAATTCAGAACCTACTCTTTGGGTATGAAACAGCGATTGGCTATCGCCTCTGCACTATTAAACGACCCCGAAATTTTGATCCTTGATGAACCCACAAACGGTTTAGACCCACAGGGCATCCATCAAATTCGTGAAATAATTAAACAAATTGCCACCAATGGCACTACTATTTTATTGGCCTCGCATTTATTAGATGAAGTTGAAAAAGTATGTTCGCATGTAGTTGTGTTGAGAAAGGGTGAAAAATTATATTCTGGCCGTGTAGACGAAATGATTTCCAGCTATGGATTTTTCGAATTAAAATCAAACAAGCAAGATGATTTAATTCAACTATTGAAAACCAACCCTGCTTTTGGAAAAATTAAGATTCAAGATAATTTGGTTACTGCCTTTTTAAACGAACCCATGGAAACCGAAACTTTCAATAAACAACTCTTTGAAAAAGGCATTATTCTCACACATTTAGTTAAACGTAAAGAAAGTTTAGAAGAACAATTTTTACAATTGACCGATAACAACGAAAACTAATTTTAATGCTACGACTTTTAAATTTAGAATTACAAAAGCTACTGCTAAACCGAACCAGTAAAGTACTCATATTCATATCGTTTATTTTGCCGTTTTTTATAATACTTTTATCTTCTTTAAAGATTAACGTTTTTGGCTTTTTTACTTTAGAATTAGGTGAACTGGGGGTGTTCAACTTCCCCATTATTTGGCACTTAACTACCTTTTTTGCATCCCAGTTCAAATTCTTTTTTGCCATTGTGGTTGTAAGCATGATAGGAAACGAATACAGCAACAAAACCTTAAAACAAAATTTAATTGATGGCTTGAGCAAAAAGGAATTTATTCTATCAAAATTTTATACCATTGTATTCTTTTCTTTAGTTTCAACAATATTAATTGGGATTATTTCTCTGTGTATCGGTCTTTATTATTCAAGCTACACCGAAGCCTCCATAATCTTTATGGAAACCGAATTTTTACTGTCCTACTTTATCAAACTGGTTGGTTTTTTTAGTTTATGCTTGTTTTTTGGTATGTTAGTGAAACGCTCGGCATTCGCATTAGCTTTTCTATTTGTACTTTACATTTTGGAATGGATTACTTTTGGGTTGATTGCATGGAAATGGAATTCAGGTATAGCCGAGAAAATTCAGAACTTTTTTCCTTTAAAATCGATGTACAAACTTATAGACCAGCCCTTTCAGCGAATTGCTATGACGAAATTCCCTGAAAAGGCAGAATTAATGTATAATTATTCAGTAAGCCCTATTGAAATAATCATCGTTTTAGGTTGGACAGTACTATTTATCTTTTTATCGTATAGATTATTAAAAATGCGCGATTTATGATATCTTTGGTAGCATTTGCTATTGAAAAAGATGAAGAAAAGAGCCCTCATTCTAATATTTTCTATCTTGACCAGCGCTTACACCTTCGGTCAGGCAGAAGCTTCTAATTGGTACTTTGGAGAAAACGCAGGTATAGAATTTAATATTTTTACCGGTGCCGTATCCGCACTTGACGACGGAGAATTATTTACTCGCGAAGGGTGCGCCTCTATTTCCAATTCAAATGGCGAACTATTGTTTTACACAGATGGAACGACGGTATATAACGCCAAACACCAAGTTATGCCCAACGGTCAAAATTTACTAGGTGATGAATCCAGTACGCAATCGGCCATTGTTGTCCCCAAACCAAATGACCCCAATATTTATTATATTTTTACCGTTGGATCCAACCAAACAAATACTGGACTCAATTATTCTGTTGTTGATATGTCTTCAGACAGCGGGCTTGGTGAAGTAACGAAGAAAAATATAAATCTGTTGTCACAATGTGCTGAAAAAATATCTGCCGTTGCTAAAGATTGCGAAACTCGTTCTATTTGGATTGTAACACTATCTTCGGCAAATGGCTTCTTTGGAAATCCTCCAAGTTTAAATACCTTCTATGCTTATGAAGTAAGCCCAACAGGAATAAACTCCAGCCCAGTAAAATCAACCTTACCTGTTGATTTTACTGATTCAAGAGGCTACTTAAAGTTATCGCCCAGTGGTTTAAAATTAGCTTGTGCCAGTGTTCATTCATCAGGTTTATATTTATTTGATTTTAATTCTGATTCAGGCATAGTAAGCAATCCACAACCTTTAAGCATTAATAATCCTAACGACAAACCCTATGGGCTTGAATTTTCACCCGACAGTAATCTATTGTATGTTACTTCATCAAACGACTACTTTAACAGAAATAATCCGTCTGAAAACGACAACCCTGCGAACCACAAATCTGTTTTAATACAATATAATTTGAATGCGGTTAACATTTCCGACAGTCAAGTTATATTAGACAACAGGAACAACTTCAGAAGTGCATTACAATTGGGGCCAAATGGAAAAATATACAGGTCTTTAAGTATTACTTACGACTTAGGTATTAATAAGTTAGGTGTGATAAACAATCCTAATAACATTGGAACATCTGCCAATTATCAACACAATGCCGTCGATTTAGGCTCCAATAATTCCACGCAAGGGCTACCGCCTTTTATAGCTTCTTTTTTTAACGAACAAATTGACATTGTAAAAAATGGAAGTGACACCAATTTTCTTACGCTTTGCGAAGGCGAATCATATACGCTGGTTGCCGATGAGATTATTGGGGGTACTTATACTTGGACAAAAGATGGAGAAGTCCTACCAGGTGAGAATGATTTTTACCTAGAGGTATCTGAAACCGGGTTTTATAAAGTGGTTATTGATCCACCAGGAGAAGTACAGACAACCAACTGTGGCTTTCCTCAAGGAGAAGCAAGGGTGGAAGTTTTTGAATATCCAGAGGTTTTTAATGCCGAATTGTTTCAGTGCGATACCGATTTAAGTTCGGCAGGAATTACAACCTTCAATTTATTTGAAGCCAACCCAATGATTTTTCCATCTTATAGCGAAGACTATTCAATAACGTTTTACAAAACGCAGAACGATGCGATAAATGGGGTTAATGCCATTCCCAATCCAGAATCCTACGAAAATGTCCTGGCTAACGAAATGCTTTACACCCGCACAGAAAACTTGCTCAGTAATTGTTCCAGCACAGCTACCATTCATTTAAGGGCTAGCAATACCATAACCCCTATATACCATGCTACTCCGGTTTGCGATGAAATTGATTCGCCAGACGGAATAAATAGTTTTGACCTTAATTCATATCAAACAGAAATTGCAAATAACTTGAATTTACCTTTAACTGATATTGAAATAACATTTTATGAAACGCAAGACGATGCGCTTCTAGAAGTAAACCCTATAACCCAGTATCAAAATAAAATACCTTACAGCGAAACGTTATTTTATAGAGTAGATACCAATAGCGACAATGCTTGTTATGGCATTAACCAAGTTCAGTTAACCGTTGAAAAACTACCTAATATCATAAAAACAGATACTACTTTTTATTGCCTAAATCATTTCCCAGACCACATTACTATTAACGCTGGTCCTTTGGAAGGGGTTCCAGATGATTATACATACTCGTGGTCCACCGGAGAAACTACCCATGAAATTGAGATTAATGAAACAGGCATATATAGGGTTACCGTTGCAAATCAAGCCGGGTGTTCAGATGAACGCACTGTTACAGTAGACCCCTCAAATATTGCAACAATTATCGATGTTCATATAACCGACGTTTCTGAAAACAATATCATCAGGATTATGGTTTCTGGCGAGGGTATTTATGAGTTTGCTTTGGTAAATTCTAACAACCAAATGGTTCGCCCTTATCAAGAAAGTTCAGTTTTTGAAAACGTTTACCCAGGATTATACACAGTTCAAATTAAGGACATTAAAAATGATTGCGGTACAATTCCCGAAGCTGTTTCCGTTATTGGTTTTCCCAAGTTTTTTACACCAAATAATGACGGGATGAACGATACTTGGCAGGTATATGGTATATCAGAGATTTTTCAACCCAATACCAAAATCCAAATCTATAACCGTTACGGTAAACTTATAAAGGAATTAGACCCTTTGGGTGAAGGGTGGAACGGACTTATCCGCGGTAATAAATTACCGAACGATGACTACTGGTTCTCGGTAAAATTACAGGACGGAAGGATATTTAAAAACCATTTTACACTGAAACATTAATAAGTGTAAATCAATAATTAAATATTTTAACCAAAATGAAATATTTAATACCAATTTTAATGTGCTTTACAAGCCTATCCCTTTTGGGACAAGGTGAAGCCGCCAATTGGTATTTTGGTTATGGTGCCGGAATAAAATTCAATCTTTTTACAGGAACACCTAATAGTGTAGATAACGGACTTTTGTTTACAAATGAAGGGTGTACATCTATGTCTGACAAATCTGGAAATTTACTATTTTACACCGACGGATCTTATGTATGGAACAAAGTCCATAAAGTGATGAAAAGTGGTTCCGGATTACTTGGGGATAGATCGAGCACCCAATCAGCCATAATTGTCCCTAAACCTGAAGATGACAACATCTACTACGTGTTTACTGTAGGTAGTAATCGGAGTAATACCGGTTTGCACTATTCCGTTATTGACATGTCTAAAGAAAATGGTCTCGGCGAAGTTATTGAGAGAAACGCTCGGCTTTTAAATCTTTGCTCAGAAAAAATAACGGCCGTTTTAAAAGACTGTATCACCAAATCGATGTGGGTGGTTACATTTGCTTCAGAAGAAGGAAATGCTGCTACTTACAATACATTCCACGCTTTTGAAGTGAGTACGAATGGTGTAAGCTCAAATAGCGTAAAAACCAGTTTCCCAATCAATATTACCGACCCAAGAGGCTATTTAAAACTATCACCAGACGGCGATAAAATGGCTTGTGCCAACCTAAGTGCCGACGACGACAACAACACAACCAACCATCAATTATTCCTATATGATTTTGACACAACTAACGGAAAAGTTTCAAACGCTGTTGAATTGAAAATCTTCGGCAACAATCACAACCCTTATGGCCTAGAGTTCTCGCCAAACAGCCAATTTCTTTATGTTCATTCATACAACAATTATCGCGGGGATGATTTTGATGACGACAGAGATAATCCTGAAAATCACACCTCTAGTTTGGTACAATTTAACCTTAACGCTCAAAATATCCAATCGTCAATGATTACTATTGATGAGAGACAACTTTACCGTGGCGGATTACAACTCGCTCCTAATGGCAAAATATACAGAGCTCTATCTGCCACTTACGACACGGGATTGCCCAATTTAGGAGTTATAAACGAACCCAACAAAGTAGGTCTAGCCTGTAATTACTTGCATGATGCGGTAGACTTATCACCAAACCAATCTGCCCAAGGACTGCCGCCATTTATCCAATCCATTTTCAACGTACAAATAGATATTATAAAAAATGGAAAAAGCGAGCTGAACTTAACGCTTTGTAATGGCGATGCTTACGAATTAATTTCAGAAGACATAGAAGGTGCCACTTATAGCTGGACTCGTGACAATATTGCTCTACCAAATTCTGATTACAATTTGATTGTAACTAAAAGTGGCCATTACAGGGTAACGGTTACTCCAAATAATGGTGACTGTATTATTGAAGGACAAGCTTTTGTTTTTTTTAATGAAAAACCTGAAGCCAACAGCATAACATTATATCAGTGCGATGAAGATGGACATACAGATGGAAGGACTCTATTTAATTTAACAAGGGCCAGCCGCGAAATTACCGGCACAAATACTAACCGAACCTTGAAATTTTATTCGAATGCAGCAAGAACAGTTGAAATAAATGGATACTCATACCAAAATACTCGTAACCCGCAAACTATTTACGTTGAAGTAATCAATGATATCACTGGCTGTATTAATTTTTCTGAACTCACAATTGGAGTGAGCAATACCGATACTGATGATGTTATGCTTCCTGCTCTTTGCGATGATGACGGCGTTGAAGATGGTTTTCGCCAGTTTAGCTTGAGGGACGCAGACCAAATTATTCTTAATGGGCTGCCAAGTGGTGTATTTGTTTCATATTACAAAAGTTATAACGATGCGCTATTACAAAACAATACTCTTGGAGCATATTTCACCAATACCATCCCCTATTCACAAACTATTTATGCTCGAGTTAAAAACGGCAATAATTGTTATGGAATTAGTAAGGTGAATCTAGAAGTCCTTAGACTACCAAATATAAACGATACAAGCACAACCTATTATTGTCTTAATACAGCCCCTGAACCAATTGCCATTAATGCCGGTATTATAAATGACAACCCAGAGAACTATACATATCTTTGGAGTAGCGGTGAAAATAATTACCAAACCGAAATTAATGGCCCAGGTGTTTATAAGGTAACAGTAACAAATGCCAATGGTTGTTCAAAAACTAAAACCATTTTGGTAGAACCATCTAACATAGCCAAGATAATGGATATTGAAGTAAAAGATGGGGCTAAAAACAACCAAATTACCGTAATAACATCTGGAGAGGGTGCTTACCAATATAATCTGGTTAACAATAATGGCTTTGTTGTTTTTCCATATCAAGACCAACCTACTTTTGAAAATGTCCCTCCAGGTTTATACCATCTCTATGTAAAAGATGTAAAAAATGGATGTGGTATGGTGAGTGAGCAAATTTCGGTTATTGGGTTTCCTAAGTTTTTCACCCCAAATAATGACGGAATAAATGACACTTGGCAAATTCAAGGAGTTAACGAGATGTTTCAACCTAACTCTAAAGTTTTAATATTTGATAGGTATGGTAAACTTATACATGAATTAGACCCATTGGGCGCGGGTTGGAATGGTTTGCTAAATAATAAAAAACTTCCAAACGATGATTATTGGTTTTACGTATTGCTTGAAGATGGTAGAGTTTTTAAAAATCATTTCACATTAAAGAGGTAAAATAAACAGACAAAAGTGCATTTTATCCGATTTTTTTTGCTTTTTATCTGAAATAAATCTAATTTACGCTCCTAAAAAAACCAAATCATTAACTGTTTTTTTCCCAAATAAAAACAAAGTGAAGAAAAGCCTACACTATATTTGCGTATTCATTCTGCTAATTTTTAGTTTTAACACCCTATTTTCGCAGCAAGTAACCATAGATAATTCAGTCCCTCTCCAAGATCTTATTGAAAATAATTTGGCTAACAGTTGTGTGGAAATTTCAAATGTTAGTTCCTCCATAAATGGTAGTTTAGATGGTATCGGAAGCTTTGGTTCTTTTGAAGGTTCTGGCACTAATTTCCCCCTTAGTAATGGTATTGTTATTTCCACAGGAAATGCTGCATCCGGAGGAAATGTTTCAAATGGGACCGACTTAAGCGATGGTACACTCGCTTGGGGTACAGACCCCGACATAGAAACGTTTTTGGGGGTAAGCAACACCGTAAACGCTACCTCTATTGAGTTTGATTTTGTTGCTCTTTCAGATTCGGTTATATTTAATTACCTAATAGCTTCAGAAGAGTATTTCGCAAATTACCCCTGTAATTCATCTGATGGCTTTGTTTTTTTAATTAGAGAAAGTAGCAGTACTGGTCCATACCAAAATATAGCCTTGGTTCCTGGGACGAGTACTCCGGTAACAATAAGTAACATCCATGACGAAATAATCACACAATGTCCAGCAGCTAATGAACAATATTTTGACGGTTATAGCTTTCCAGAAACTAATTACAACGGAAGGACAACAGTACTTTCTGCAGGAGCCTCTGTAACACCAAACACACAATACCACGTTAAAATAATTGTAGCAGACCAAGGAGCATCAAGAGATCCATCAATAGATACAGCTGTATTTATTGAAGCGAACACTTTCACAGAACTTGAATTGGGTGAAGACATAAACACATGTTCTGGAAGCGTTATTTTAAATGGAGAAATACAAAATCCATTAGCTAGCTATTCGTGGTATAGAAATGGCTCATTACTTTCAAGCGAAACCAATCCAATACTAACCGCTACCCAAAGTGGACTTTATCGTGTTGAAATTAGTATAAATGGCTGCATCATACAAGATGACGTAACCGTAACTATTGACACTGAGTTGACTACTGCCCCTATCACCCCTTATCAATTATGTGATTCAAATGGTGATATGCAGGAAACTTTTGATCTTTCCACAAAAAACACTGATGTCATAAATGCTATCCAAAACTTACCACCAAACTATAGCATATCTTATCATTTAACGGATGCTGATGCACAAAGTAATTCTAGCAATATTACTTCGCCGATATCTAGTGGACCGAGAACAGTTTATGTTCGCGTAGAAGACATGGATTCAGGTTGTTTAATCTATGGTGAATTTGAATTGATTGTCAATCAATTACCAACAATAACCCAACCTAGTGATTTAAATGTTTGTGATAATGACAATAATCCAGATGGTAGTACTTTGATTGATTTAAGTCAAAAAAACAATGAAATAACCTCTGGACAAACCAATCTTCTTGTAACTTATCATAGCACGCCTTTAGAAGCTAACAATGGTAGCAACGCCGTACAAAACCCATATTCAAATACCAATTCTTCAGAAACACTTTATATAAGAGTTACGAACCTGGTTACTGGGTGTTCCAATTCAGGTGCAACACTAACCATTAATGTTACCAATGGAAATACAGGTATTATCCGAAACACTCAATTCATTGATGCCTGCGACCAAGAGCATGATGGTTTTGCCAATTTTGATATTACCCAAAGGATTAACACCATTCTTAATGGGGAAACCGGTTTCTTACTTCCCACCTACCATACCAGTACGGCTGATGCAGAATCTGGGGCCAATCCCATACCAGATCCAACAAATTTTCAAAATACAGTCCAAGACGAGCAAGTTGTTTATGCAAGGTTAGTAGATAGTTCTACAGGCTGTCATGCCATTGTACCCTTAGAGCTCCATACTAACTTATTGTTAACCGCTACCAATATTCCTCAGCTTGGTTTTGCTTTTTGTGATGACGACAATGACGGAAGTGTTGATATTTATTTTAATCAGATTGCAAGTGTTATAGCAAACAATTTACCAAATATCAATGTTACTTTTTACGAAACTCAAAGCAATAGGGACAATAGTGTTATGCCAATTGACACGTCTAACCCCTATCCTTTAACAGGACCACAAACCATATATCTCAATCTAGACAATGGTTTTTGCAGCGAAGTTTCTGAAGTCATTTTGCGTATAAACCCCGTAGTGACTTTTACACCTGTAGCGCCCATAGATTATTGTGATACCGATTCTGATGGGTTTACAACAGTAGATTTTGACTCATTCGACGCAACCATAACGGGTGGAAATACTGATTTTAATGTTCGTTATTACTTAGATCCAAACGATGCTGATGCAGGTCCCAATCAATTACCTAGATTTTATGACACAGGCTCGGGAACATTTTATGCTAGAATTGAAAATAACACCACAAATTGTTATACGGTGAATGAGTTTCAAATCAATGTGTTGCCCGCCCCTGCTGTAATGCAACCTAGCGATATTACCATTTGCGATGACGATCAAGATGGATTTTTCGAAATAAACCTGAACGACAAAATTTCTGAAGCCGTTTCAAACACTAATGGCTTAATAATCGATTTCTTTAACGATTTCAATAATGCCAATAACAATACCAGCCCTATAACAAACACAACCAACTACAATTCCAATACGCAAACAATTTTTATAAGGGTTCAGACCACTGAAGCTTCAGCTTGTTTTAATATTGTTTCATTTAATGTAATGGTAAATACCTTACCAGTTATCCCCAACATTGCTCCATTCCAAATGTGTGTAGATTCTGGTGTTTCGTCTGCTAATTTTATATTTTCAGATAAAGATGCTGAAATTTTAAATGGACAAACAGGAAAAGAAGTTTTTTACTTCCAAGATGAAGGTTTTACAATGCCTATAGATAAAAATAATCCATATTCTAGTTCCGGGGCAGAAACTATATACGTTAGAGTAGAAAATATAACAGACCCCAATTGCAACAGCACCTCGTCTTTTACATTAGAAGTTGGGTCAAATCCAACGTATAACACCAATTTTTCAGACTTTCCGCCAGTATGTCAAAATGGTGCTGGTAGCCACACATTCGATTTAGATGCTAAACGACAAGAAATTGCACAAGGAAGTACCGATGCGTTAAGCATAAAATTCTATGCGACTTTATCTGAAGCACAGAATAATACTAGCAACGACCTTCCTGATCTATACACCTCGCAAACATTACAGGGTCAATTTTATGTGAGAATTGAAAATACATCCAACAGCTGTACTGTAATTGAAGAAGTGAGATTCATCACATTTCCAACCCCTGTAATCACATCAGCTAACATTGCCCCTGTTTGTGACACAGATTATGACGGAAATACAACCATAGACCTAAACACAACCGTGTACCAAGTCACTAATGTAAGATTTAGTGATGTCACTGTTTCTTATTTTGAAGACCAAAATTTAACTATAGAAATTCCTTCGTCAGAATATAACAATTACGCTGCTAGCAATAAGATTATCTATATTAAAATAGCCAACTCTTCAACGCAATGCTATGATTCAGCTCCCTTACCAATAGAGGTTAATTTACCGCCATCTATTAATACAATCGCATCTGTATCAGATTGTGACAGCAATACGGATACTTATGATTTGTCGCAGGTTGATACTTTTTTGGTAGATAACGTTAATAATGTGTCAATAAGTTATTACAGTTCTTCTGTCGAGGCTGCTTCAGAAACCAATGCTTTCCAAAATAAAGTTTACAATTACTCTTCACCAGGAAGCTACACAATTTTTTCTCGAATTGAAAACCTAATTGATGGATGTCCTGCATTCACTTCTTTCAATTTAATAATCAGTCCGAATCCCATAGCCAACACACCTCCTGATTTAATTGATTGTGATGATGATTATGATGGTTTCCGACCATTTGATTTATCAAACACCAGCTCAACAAGTAATGCCATTAGAGGCGCCCAAAATGCATCTGATTTTACAGTTACTTTTTATACCAACTTAACAAATGCTGAGAATGCAACCAACCCTGTTGAAATGAGTTATCCTGCACAAGATGGTGAAACAATCTATGCCAGAATTGAAAATAACATGTCTGGTTGTTTTAGCACCACGCAATTTAACATCAGGATTAATCCGTTGCCCATTGTCCCAATTGAAGATATTGTACCCTTATGCAACGATTCAGCCATTGTTGTAAGTGCAGAAACGGGCATTGCTGGCGATACTTATTTATGGTCAACAGGAAGTACATCTCCAGAAATTTTACTGGGCCCCGACGAAATTGGCGATTATAGCGTTACGGTTACTAGACCAAATATATTATCTAACGATTGCTCATACACCCATAATTTTAGCGTGGTTGAATCTGACAGTGCGATTATCAACTTTACACAAACAGTAGATTTTTCGGACCCCAATAGTATTACCATAGATGTTTCGGGAATTGGTGATTATATTTATATTTTAGACAATGGAGAACCACAAACATCCAATGTTTTTGACAACGTGTCCTTCGGACCACACCTTGTTACCGTTAGGGATTTAAACGGATGCCTAGATATAACAAAAAACGTTTTTGTTTTCGATATTCCTAAGTTTTTCACCCCAAACAACGATAGCGTCTATGATACTTGGCATATTGTTGGCGCTAACCAATTGCCGGGTACCATAGTCCATATTTACAATAGATATGGCAAACTTTTAAAATCACTTCCGTATACTTCCACTGGTTGGGATGGCACTTTCAATGGCCAAAATATGCCTTCTGACGATTATTGGTTTATCGCCAAGATTATTCAAAACGGTGAATCATTCGACATAAAAGGCCATTTCACATTAAAGCGATAGCCATTTATTTTGCGTAATTTTGCAGGATGAAATTTAAAGTTGAATCAGAATTTAAACCGACCGGCGACCAGCCCGAAGCCATAAAACAATTGGCAAGTGGCCTTGTTTCTGAGGAAAAGTACCAAACCCTGCTTGGTGTAACCGGTTCCGGTAAAACTTTTACTGTTGCCAATGTTATTGAGGAAGTACAACGACCAACCCTAGTTTTGGCGCACAACAAAACCTTAGCAGCGCAGTTATATTCTGAATTTAAACAATTTTTTCCGAATAATGCGGTAGAGTACTTCGTCTCCTACTACGATTATTACCAGCCCGAAGCCTACATTCCCGTTTCTGGTGTTTACATTGAAAAAGATCTTTCTATCAATGAGGAAATAGAAAAAATGCGCCTAAGTACTACGTCCTCGTTACTGAGCGGGAGGCGCGATGTTTTGGTGGTGGCATCGGTATCGTGTTTGTACGGTATAGGCAACCCGGTGGAGTTTCAAAAAAATGTCATTACCCTAAAACGAGACCAAGTTATTTCAAGAACAAAACTCTTGCATCAATTGGTCCAGAGTCTATATTCAAGAACTGAAGGTGAGTTCAACCATGGAAATTTCAGAATTAAAGGCGATACGGTTGATATTTTCCCAAGTTATGCAGATGATGCCTTCAGAATTCACTTTTTTGGAGATGAAATTGAAGATATTGAATCGTTCAATATTCAAACCAATCAAATCGTTGAAAAATACGACCGACTGAATATTTATCCGGCCAATATGTTTGTTACGTCTCCTGAAGTACTTCAAAACGCCATTAAAGACATTCAGGACGATTTGGTAAAACAATATGATTACTTCAAAGAAATCGGTAAACACCTCGAAGCTAAACGTCTAAAAGAACGCACTGAATTCGATTTGGAAATGATTCGCGAATTGGGCTACTGCTCGGGCATAGAAAACTACTCACGCTATCTAGATGGACGCCAACCTGGAACCCGACCGTTCTGTTTATTGGATTATTTTCCAGACGATTATTTAATGGTGGTAGATGAAAGCCATGTAACCATTTCACAGGTACACGCCATGTATGGAGGCGATAGAAGCCGAAAAGAAAATTTGGTGGAATACGGATTTAGACTACCGGCAGCGATGGACAATCGTCCGTTAAAATTTGAAGAATTTGAAGCACTACAAAATCAGGTAATTTATGTAAGTGCCACACCAGCCGATTACGAATTACAAAAAACAGATGGGGTATATGTGGAACAAATTATTCGTCCTACGGGCTTGTTGGATCCAGAGATTGAAGTGCGCCCTAGTTTAAACCAAATTGATGATTTAATAGATGAGATACAACAGCGCGTTGAGAAAGATGAGCGTACTTTGGTAACAACACTTACCAAACGCATGGCTGAAGAACTAACTAAGTATTTAGATAGAATCCAAATTCGATGCCGATATATCCATAGTGATGTGGATACTTTAGAACGTGTTGAAATTATGCAGGATTTACGAAAGGGACTATTCGATGTCTTGGTTGGAGTAAATCTATTGCGTGAAGGGTTGGATTTGCCAGAAGTCTCGTTAGTAGCCATTTTAGATGCCGATAAGGAAGGTTTTTTACGTTCAACACGTTCTTTAACACAAACGGTTGGACGAGCCGCCAGAAATCTTAATGGAAAGGCGATAATGTATGCCGACAAAATCACAAACAGCATGCAAAAAACCATTGATGAAACTAATTACCGACGCGAAAAACAAGTAGCCTATAACACCGCTAACAATATAACGCCAACAGCCCTAAACAAAAGTTTAGACAATGCCCTTTCAAAAAACTCGGTTAGCACTTATAGTTACGAATTAGAAGCTGCTAAAGCTGCCGAACCAGAAAGCGAATATTTAAGCAAACCAGAACTGGAGAAAAAAATAAGGGAAAAACGTAAGCTTATGGAAGAAGCTGCAAAAGCCCTAGATTTTGTTGTGGCCGCCAAACTCCGTGATGAAATAAAAAAATATCAAAATAAACTAGAAAAGCTAAAAGTTTAAACTTTTAGCCTTTCTAATAAGCAACAATTAGTTGCATTAAATAATCAACACTATTAATTCGTACTTAGAAAAAAGTACATTATTCTAATTATATTGGGTTTTAAAAATATCGATTAAAACATCTGGTGGCACAATTTTATTAGGAAAACTTTCCATTAAGTATAGAACTTTGGTAATAGACTCATGACTAAGCCCCATGCGCAAACCAAAATTATAAAGTTTTGTAACTCCTGCCGAATTATCTTCACCCTCATATTTCTGTTCAATATTCATTAGTAATACCAATCTATGAAACTGAACGATCCGCTCACTGTGCGATTTTAGATGTGTATATGAAACTGGGTTTTCTAATAAATATTCGAAATCTTCGCGCGCTATATCAAGTTGTTTTGCTACACCCAGCAAAAAATTATATTCTATTCGCCTTATGTTTTTATCAAATTTTGCAAATGCAATCATTTCTGATAAAAGACTCAATTTTTCTACTCTATTAATCATTTGTCAGAGGGATTAATTAATATATCATAAAGTTACGGACAAAAGGCACATTTATAATCGTAGATATCATGTAGCTTATCGAAAAAGGGCACTCATTTAATCGTATATTTTATTTATTTCATCAATAATCAATTTTATTCAACTAAAAAATTTGCATTTTGTCATTTTCCAAATAAATTATCAAACAAAAACACACATACAACAAAAGATTGATTTTCAATAATTTACCACTTATAAAATCAATTTTACAGAACAAATTCTGTTGTTCAATTTTTAAGGTATCTTTGCTGAGGCCAAAAACGTTAATTCTGAAAAGTTGCAAAGCCAAAATCGATGAAATGCGGCTTTAATAAAAGTGAAAAACAATAGCATGACAAATAATGATATTTTAAAGAAATTACGAGTAGCCCTTAAGCTACGCGATGACGATATTGTGAAGATTTTAGAATTGGTTGATTTTAGAATTTCTAAGAGTGAACTAGGTGCATTTTTTAGACGTGAAGACCATCCAAAATATATGGAATGTGGTGATCAAATACTAAGGAATTTTTTGAATGGTTTAGTAATTCATCTAAGAGGCCCCATGCCCAAAAAAGGAGAAAATAAAGTACAAAAAAAGAGCAACCATAAATAGCTGCTCTTTTTTTATAATTTTCCCGTCCTGAAATAGCGATACACTAAAACCTTAGTGTAATGGAATTACCAGAAAACGATGGGTATATCAAACGTAC
>NZ_JBJJBQ010000012.1:0-101018 GCF_045446075.1 Flavisericum labens
AAAATAAGAAGTTTCATGCAGAAATTGAAATTTTAAACTATATTTGAAAGGTTGTGCAACAGGCACAATGGCTATAATTCATTGTGGCGGATTTCCTAAACGGAAATCCTTACTTTTATTTTAAGGTTAGATTTCGGGCGGAATGTTCACTGCGTGAAATTCCACAACGAAATCATAGCCCAACCGTTACCCAACATTTTGAGAAACGAAATGATAAAAATCAAAATTGATGGTAAAAAAATGACTGATTGGAATTCATTTCACTCTGAATTTAAAGCCAAAATGAATTTTCCTGATTACTATGGAGAAAATATGGATGCTTGGATTGATTGTGCTGACGAATTGACTGAAAAGCCAACTCTTTTACAAATTGAGAATGGTAATTTCTTGAAAGAGAATGCCCCTGAATTACTTAGTGCAATTTTAGAATGTGGAGCATTCGTTAATTATAGAAAAACAGAAATTGGAGAGCAACCGAATTTAATAATTGCGACTGATTGCTGATTGCGATGAAACAAACAATTACCAAAAACGAAAAATCATTAAAAATTCTGAATAAATTAATTGTAAATGGATTTTAAAAAGGATATGTTGAATCTGAAAAGTTTGAATTGAAAAGAAATCATTTTCTTAACAATCATAGAATAATAGGAATTTTAAATGAGCAAGAGAAATATGAAATCAAATTTGACTTTGAGAACCTAATGAGTATTCACGCGAAAATTGCATTGATTCTTGGAGTTATTTTCTCAATTGTAATGTTGATAAAAGGAAATTGGATAATCCCAATTTTACTGATTGTTGTTGGCTTGATAATCGTAACTAGTTTTAAAATAAAAGGGAAAAAGGAAATGGAAATATTCACAAGTAAATACTTGGAATTTTATAAAACCGAATATGACTAAATTATAAAAACTACACACTTAAGAAGGTCTGAGTTAAAAAACAAGTAAATTTAAGCTAATTTAGAGACAAAGTTTTCATCATAAGGTAATCCGCTTTTTGATATAGCAAATGTGTAAGCTTCCCCAAATTAGAACTGCTTAGTTTTATTTTTTCGATTTTTTTTGAATTTTAAATAAGTATTTTCCAAAAAAATAAAAATATTGAAAAACAGTTCTTTACCTCATCAACAACTGTGATTTTTTGTTGATTTTAATACAGGTTTAATAAAAAAGGCGTGGGCACGTTCCAAGTCAATGCAAATTACAAAATTAGGGGTCATCTTATATTTTACTAGAAAAATAATTTTTTGTAATTTCGAATTAAATTATTTTAACCGCAAAGGTTAAATCTGCATACGATTTTGCATACGATTTTGTAATTTTATAGCTTGTGAGCCCAGTAAATACGTTTTTAAAAACGCATATGCTGAGTTCATAACCCGGAGGTCGGGGGATCGTGCCCCCCTCTCGCTACATAATGTAATCATATCAAAACAAACGGTTTAGTTCACTCTAAACCGTTTTTTTATGTCTTTATTAAATGAATTTCTTACATTTGAACACAGAAGTGAACACGTTTTTGCACATTTTAATACTCAACCTATTTTACTCTATAACCATCTGAAAGTGTGCCTAAAAATGCAACGATGGCACTTTCCTCTTCATCTGTCAATCCTAAATTTCCGAGTTCGTCGTGGTTAACATTATCAGCAACTTCTGGCATTGGCCAATTTTCAACATCCCGTGTATTGTAAAAATGTACAATGTCCTTTAAAGAGGTAAAATAGCCATTATGTCCATAAGCTTTTATGCTTCCATTTCCTGGTTTTTTATCAATATTTCGTAAAGTAGGCACTTTATGTTTCCCCATGTTCTCGGTGGCCATCGCAACCCATGCAGGATTTTCATGTTTTGCCAAAAAACCTCCCAATCCCGAATCTATCCAATCTTCTCCATCTGGGTTAACAGGTTTCCCATTTTCAAAATAAACCTCGTTCATACCGTAAAACGGATTGTCTGGATTTCTGGGAATACCAATATTGTCGAATGTGAAATCGGTAAACAACGGAGGTTCTCCATTTGGGCCTGTTTCACTTATATGACATAAGAAACATTTTCCTTTTTCTACGTCATTAAACAATTGCATACCCCATTCCTCCTTTTGTGTTAACGCTGCATCACCCTTAAGATAAAGGTCATATTTTGAACTGAAAGAATTAACTTCAGGTGAAGCTTCAAAAGCGGCAATGGACAATCCCACACGACCATAATTTTCTTCAGTTTTTGTGTCTGAAGAATAATCAATAGGCTCGCCCCAGACCTCAGTCCAAAGATCTGCATATTTAGAATTTTCAATAACTTTTAGAACATCTTCTTTTTCTTTGTTGTTTTGCTCAACAAAATTTAAAAATGGCCCTAAAGCCTGATCAGCGGCAGGATTTCCTAATAATTCACCTGTGGCTCTACCATCTGAAAAATTTCCCCCTATAAAAAGTCCTTCCTGTTCGTCATAATGAAAAACAGGACTAAACGTCGCATAGGCTGCACTTGGCGGTTTTCGGTTACCAAAACGGTGCGGGTCTGCTCCTCGATATACACCCGCATTATTAATATTGATTCCTGCTATTGGACCAGAATAACCGAAAGAAGGTGCATGGCAGGAAGAACACGCCATCCATCCAGGGCTAGAAATCTTATCAAAGAAAATTTCCTTTCCCAATGTTTGAATAGGTGTTAGTGCGATGTTCGCTTGCTTTTTAGCAAGATTAGTTTTAAGATCGAAACTTTCAATATTGCTATATTCAATGTCTTTAGAACATGAATTTAAAAACAATCCTATTAGCACAACCAACAAAAATATATTTTTATAATGTCTCATGACTGAAGGGAATTAATTAATATTTGATAAAAAAAAGAACGGATTTTTTACTCTTTTAATTAAACCCTTAATTATTTAATATCCAATGACTTTTGTCATGTTTACACCTTAATTCTTCCAATAATCCGTAAAAAATTTGGGCGAGGATAAATAAAAAATGAATGGAATATCTTACAAAACGAAAACCGAAAAGGAACACGTTGGAATTTTTAGACGTAAAGAATATAAAATAACACCAAACGCATTACTGACTGAAAAAAGAAACTATGTAATAGTCTATATCCAATTAGAAGTTGGAAATTGCTTCCTCGCCTTTTTGTTTCTATTACTTCTGAAATTCCTGCTTTTTCTAGTTAAGAAGCTCACCAAAACCATCGCAACAGAAATTAAAATGATCGCAATAATTATCTCGTATGCTTCATCTGTTATACTCATACTTAAATATACGAAAATCTTTAGATTTGTCCTGAAACACAATTTTTTACCAATATCGAGAATATGATTTTATAATAATACTTGAGCAGATTTTTAAAACAAAAACAGAATACTAGAGTATGTGAAAATCAGACAAAAACCACTAATGCTTACTTCGTATAAAAATAATGCTTAGTTTAGTACTTAATCAAAGTTAGTGCAGTTTTGCTGTCTTCTGGTTTTCTTTCGGAAAATCCTCGCTCACAAAACCGCACCATTCGTATACATAAACGTGTAAACAATTATAATAGAGCCAGAAATACTTATGCGAATTTCAGCCAAAAATATGCAGAAGGTACTTTACGAACTTTTCGTTAAGTATAAATTCACCAAAGAAAAGGCAAAATTAATGGCTAACGTCTTTACAGAAAGCACCTTAAATGGTGTAAGTTCTCATGGAATAAACCGCGTCCCTCTTTTTATTGAATATGTTGAAAATGGAGTAATTAAAATTGATGCCGAAGCAGAAAAAATAGAATCTTTTGGCAACATAGAACGGTGGGATGGTAATCTGGGTCCTGGTATTATCAATGCAACAAGGTGTACAAACAGAGCCATAGAATTGGCAAAACAACATGGAATGGGAATGGTGGCATTGCGTAATACCAATCACTGGATGAGAGGGGGGACATATGGAAAACAAGCGGCAGACGCCAATTGCATTTCGATCCTTTTTACAAATACTAAACCAAACATGCCACCTTGGGGTGGAAAAGACAGTCGCATCGGCAATAACCCATTTGTAATATCAGTACCAAGGAAAAAGGGGCATGTTGTATTGGATATGGCAATTTCACAATTTGCATTCGGTAAAATCAACGATTATAAATTGAGAGGTAAAAAGTTACCTTACCCTGGCGGTTGGGATGACAACAATGAACTCTCCAATGATCCTGATAAAATTTTATCAAAAGAGCGGGGATTACCCATCGGCTATTGGAAAGGCTCAGCCCTTTCCATAGTTCTAGATATGCTGGCCACTTTAATGGCTGCGGGAAATTCTACCTATAAAATAAGTTTAAAAGAAATTGAGACAGCTATCTCTCAACTGTATATCTGTATTTACCCAGAGGTTTTTAACGATAAAGAACTACAGCAAAAACTCATAGAAGAAATTATTGATTTTACCCATGGTGTAGAACCCATAAATCCAGGAGACAAAATTTACTATCCAGGAGAGCGCAGTTCACTTACCAGAGCCGAAAATTTGAAAAATGGGATTATTGTCAACAAAAGTGTTTGGCAAAAGATTATGATGCTATCTAAAAAATAAAATAAACTGTTTACAATATTTTGTATTATTAATGGCAGGTAAAGTTTATAAGTATCAATGCTGAGAAACATATTGCCAGGCTAGTTGAATTTATATAAATGGCTTCCCAGTTTATGTGTATATTAATGGTCAGAAGTATATGCGCAAGATATGTTTACAGTATTCAAAAAAAAATGGATTGAGAGATACCAAAACAGAAATAAGATATAGAAAGCTCATTTTTGCAAATGGAGCCCAAAAAGAAATTGATGAAACATTGGAAGCGTTTTTAGGTAAACCTACTAACAACATGGCCTATATGGAAAGTTTAGGATTGGAGTAAACATTAATCATTACTTAAAAAAAACTTCGTAAATCACTTGAGAATCATTACAACTAGAATCCTATGAAAATTTTTATATTACTATTTACCGTATTGTTATCTACTACAATTTCGGTTTATGCTCAAAATGAATGGCAATATAACGCAAACCCAAAAGACTATCTATGATGAAATTGAAAACCAATTGGCAATACCTTTGGGTATGCAAGTTTGGAATAGATCATTACTGATCAAGGAAGCAGACGATCCAACTAAGTTAAGATATTGGGCCCATCCCATGTGGTTTTCAACCCGAGACATGGCAAAAATCGGACAATTGATGTTGCAAAAAGATAAATGGAATGGAAAGCAGATAATATCTAAAGCATGGTTAAATGAAATGATAAAACAAAGAACAAATTATAAAGAGGTGCATAAAAATTTTCCCGTTTTAAAAGAAAAAGGCGTGAACTTCGGGTATGGATATATGTGGTGGTTATTTGAAGATATGAAGGACAATAAATTTAAAGATGCCTATGCTGCTCCTAAAAAAATGGGACAGATCATAGCAGTTTTTCCGGCTATGAACGTCGTTCTTGCATATAAAACAAAACGTGCTTATGGCAGAGAAAATAGTATACTGGTTAGAATGGATATTCTCAAAAAAATCGTTAACCTGTTCAATCCTAATTAACCGTTACTAATAAGAAATATAAGCCACTTAATAACGGCTCACATATAATGACATTAACAAAAATTAAATAATAACTATTAATCAATACAATTGTATCATGGAAACTAATAACAAAAATCAAATTGACCCGTCTAAAATAATGCAAATTGGAATGGGGTTTTGGGCATCAAAAACGTTACTTACAGCTGTTAATATGGGGTTGTTTACTCATCTCGCCAGTGGATCATTATCAGGTAAAGAAATTAAAAATAAATTGGGATTGAATGAAAGATCGCTATTCGATTTTCTAGACACTTTAGTGGCACTAGGCTTTTTGTACCGTTCTGGGTTAGGAGAGCATGCTGTATATAGTAACTCAGACGATTCAGATTTGTTTTTAGACAAAAATAAACCAACCTACATTGGAGGTATTTTAGAAATGTCAAACAATAGATTGTATCCTTTTTGGAATGACTTAGAGACATGTCTAAAAACAGGCAAGCCCCAAAATGAGACTAAAAATGGAGGTAAACCCCTGTTCGAAGCCATTTACGCCAATGAAGAAAGGTTAAAAGAATTCATACATGGCATGGGCGGTGTTCAAGCGGGGAACTTTATGAAACTAGCACATGATTTTGATTTTTCGAAATATAAAACTCTTTGTGATGTTGGAGGCTCAGGGGCTAATCTTTCAATACATGTTACAAAAAATAACAGCCATATGAAATGCATTTCTTTTGATCTTCCTCCCGTGGGTCCAATAGCCAAGGAAAATGTCGAAACTTTTGGACTAAGTGATAGAATAGAGATTCGTTCAGGAGATTTTTTTATGGATGAATTACCACAAGCAGACGTACTCACAATGGGAAACATTCTTCATGACTGGGGCTATGAAGATAAAGTAATGTTAATAAAAAAAGCTTATACAGCCTTACCGGAAGGAGGAGCACTTATAGTTATTGAAAATATTATTGATGATCAAAGAAATAAAAATGCATTCGGATTAATGATGTCATTAAATATGGCCATCGAAACAGACCAAGGTTTTGATTTTACAGCATCCAACTTTAATCAATGGGCAAAAGAAGTAGGATTTAGCCAAACGAGTGTAATGCCTTTAACCGGCCCGTCAAGTGCTATCATTGCTATCAAGTAAAAGCCTTTACAAATACCGTAAAAAGAGCATTGAAAACACTCTTTTTACCTACCGTCGGTGGTAATTAAATTTAAACTATGAAAATAGGAATAATAGGAGGATCTATTGCTGGTTGTTCCGCAGCCATACTTCTAATTAAAGAAGGACATGAGGTAACCGTATTTGAGCGATCTAAAAAGGATTTGGTAGGTCGTGGAGGAGGAATAGGAACAACAGCAAGTCTAATGGAACAGATTAGAAAGGACGGCCTTATCAATAATGATTTTGCTTTTTTCCAAATAAATAAGATGCCGTTCGTTGGTAAGATAAGGACATCAGAACCTTATGGGAAGTCCGCTTGGGCCATGCCTATGAACTTTCATGTTTTCCAATGGAATGAACTTTGGAAAAACCTACGGGCCAATGTTCCTGATAAATGCTATCAGGCAGGCATCAAAATAGTTGGTGCCAAAACAATCTCAGACCAGAAAGTGGAACTGACCACTGAGTCGAATGACAGGCTGGAGTTCGACCTAGTACTGTTTGCTGATGGATACAACTCGTTGGGTCGTAGCATTCTTTTTCCTGAAAAGAAACTCAAATATCGAGGCTATGTGCTCTATAGAGGACTTTTACAAGAGTCTGAAATCGATGGCACTTCTCCGTTAAAGGATGAAATTCTCAGACTGTCTTATAATAATGAACCAGGTCATAATGTGGTTTATTTTATTCCAAATGAAAATGGTTCAATAAAAGAAGGTGAAAGGGTATTTAATTGGGCCGCTTACGTTGCAATACCAAATTCAGAATTGGATGAACTTATGACGGATAAAGAAGGAAAGATTAGGTTCGGAACACTTCCGCCAGGAAACCTTACCAAGAAAAATGAGGAACGCTTGAAAAAATTTCTCTCCAAAAATATACCCGACCACTATGCAGAGGTGGTTAACAAAACCAAAGAAAGCTACATACAAGTTATTTATACGCTGAATCTAGACTCCTACAGAAAAGATAGAATGTGCCTTATTGGAGATGCCGGAATATTTGTTCCTCCTTTCACGGGTTCGGGTGTATTCAAAGGTTACAACAACGTTAAAGATCTGGTCAATTGCCTTAAGGAAAGTAGCAATTTGGAGGGTGCGCTTGAAAAATGGAGCAAGATCCAACTCCAAACAGGTAAGCGGTTACTGGCTTTAGGCACTCAAATGGAGAATGCCTACATCTGGGAGCAACTGGATTTTGCCACAGTGGATGAAGAAACCACCAAGGAATGGTGGAAAGCGTCAGTTACGTTTCCTGAAAACTTCAATTATATGATGTAAAAATTTCCGCCAACAAACCCTAAACTGCATTAAAATGTAGTTTATCCAAGACTGTTATATACTACTACATCTGTACAAATTTCATACAGAATTTTTTATTATCCTGGACTAAATACACAAACAAATGAAAAATATATTCAAAATTGATGTTCATTTATGTCTTCTTCAGTTTTTATGCTATTTAAATGAGCACTATTGAACAGATAGAAAAGGTTCAAAGATATTATATCGACGTCATAAACAAATTTAGTAGTAGTAAATTGATTTAATTTAGAAGTGCTATATGCTGTTCATTCTTACTCAAACACTATATATATACTACTACCACAGCAAAACAGCTGCCAAACGGTAATCGAAACAAAAAAGCTTTTCTGAATATTAGGCTAGGGTTATAAAACCTGCCATCAAGCATGGCCTTATTTCTGTCAGATAAAAGATTAAAAAAGAATGATATACAAAAATGACAGTACCTTCGGACAAGATAACAAATTTTTAAAAATAAAACTTCGATATCCTGAACAAAAAACTGCATTTCATCCAAAATATTAGCGTTTTATCGATTTTTATTTTACATTTGCTCTAATTGTATGGTATAAATACCACAGTTAAAATAAAAACTGATTATTTAATGTATGAATATTTTTAATTACTGAGTTTATTTTTGATAAATGCCCAAAATTCAAAATTTAAACCAACCCAAATATTGCAATGAAACAACCTACTTATTTTAAAATAGTCTTTGTTTTACTATTATTACTTAGCCTCGGTAGTTTTTCACAAACCTACAAGCCATTTACTATTAGAGAAAAAATGGATGTAAAAGGCAGCATGTTAGTTATTGGTAACGCAATTATTGGACAAGACAACCAGCCATTTAACGATTTAACACGTGACAATCAAGATGTCTCCATGCAATATATTGATATTGATGCAGACAATTCTACCTTTAGCTCTAGTAGTGCAGATTTAGTTTTAGCAGACCATCAGGACGGAACTTCAACTGACTGTTATCGTGTAGCTTTTGCAGGATTATATTGGGCTGCACTTTTAAATGATGGAGAAGATCGATCTAATATAACCAACGTAAAGTTTAAAATACCTGGTGGCACATCGTATAGCGACATTTCTGGTGAATTAATTTATGACGCGATTGTAAATCCAATTATACCGGAAAATAACGAACCAGGAAATACGCCATATGCCTGTTTTGCCGATGTAACCGATATTGTTTCGTCATTATCAGATATTGAAGGAACTTATACCATGGCGAATGTAGTTTCGAGTGAAGGATTCAATAATTCAACAGGGTTAAGTGCGGGTTGGTCTTTAATTGTTATTTATGAAGATCCTGAATTACATACTAAATCGTTTACACTTTTTGATGGCTTTAGTCATATTTTCGATGGTCATCAAGAAACGGTACCCGTAACTGGTTTTACTACACCTCCCGCAGGGCCTATTGATTTGCAATTTGCTTATGGAGCACTTGATGGCGATAGAACAAAAAGAGCAACCAAATTAGAGATTAATGGCAAAGAGGTTACTACAGACGACAGAAGTGCTAATAAATTCTTTGGATCTGTAATTGAAAACCTTGGTTTTGGTCATAACCCTAACCCTCCTAGTATCAATAACCCAAGAGTTCCAAATAGCCAAAACACTTTAGGGTATGATACAGGTTTCCTTGAAATTTTAAATTCAGAACCTGAGTATATTAAAAATAATGATACTTCAGCCGATTTTAGACTGCAGGTAGCGCGTGGTCAAGCCGATCCTATTTTTGCTTTTTTCTCAGCCTTTGCAGTTGATATAATAGCACCAGATATTGAATTGACTAAAATTGTACTTGATGAAAACGGAAATGATATTGATGGAGACGATGTTGTTTTAGGGCAAAATGTATTTTACGAAATAACTTACCAAAACATTGGTAATGATAATATTACGCAATTCACTATTAAGGATGTTTTACCTGAAAATATTATTTTTGACCCTGCAACAGATATTGACCTAAGCAACGCAGGGGGGGCCACATTACAATCTTATGACCCAACAACAAGAACAATTATTTTTAATGTTCCGGATAGTTCTGTAGAAATAAATGATCCAATGTTTGTTATTCGATTAGCCGTGCAGGTTGTTTCAAACTGCTACGAATTGGCTCAAGCTTGTAGCAACGAAATAATAAATCAGGCCTTTGGCACATACCAAGGTGTCCTAAACCCAACCGTTATTGAAGAAGAAGGAAGTTATGCTCAGCTTGAATGCTTGAGCGAGCCAGGACCAACCAATTTTTTAGTAGATATATCAGACTGTAACTTTGAGCAAACAGAAATACTTTGTGGCGAAAGCGTAACACTTACCGCTTTAGCAGGTTATGATACCTACTCATGGTCAACAAGCCCTTCTGGTTCTCCAGTTATTGCCAATGGACAATCTTTTAGCGCTAGCGAAACAGGAACCTACTATGTTACCAATACAACAAATTCAAATTGTTTATCAGTCCAAGAGATTTTTAATGTTATAACTTATGGTAATGACATAACAAATCCTGTAATACCATACGCAGACTTATTACCTGTTTGTCCAAATGATGGTAAAGTACTGCCCTATATTTTTCTTTGTGGAGCCAATGATGAGCGTGTTATAAATACAGGAGTTAGTGATGCTGTCTCAATAATTTGGCAACAATTAGACGAAACTAGTTGTCCAGAAGTAGGTGTTGAAGATTGTGCCAACGAAAATGATTCCTGTACATGGAATCAAGTGGCTTCTGGCTCAGATTACACTGCTAACACCTCGGGGCAATTTAGATTGGTAATTAACTATCCAGGGGGATGTTTTAACATTTTCTATTTTAATGTGTACACTAATCTTTTAGAGCCTACTGTGAGCGCTGAAGATATTTTATGTACTACCCCAGGACAAATTACCGTTGGAGGCGTGCCTTCTGGTTATGAATATAGCCTAGACCCTAATGGTCCATGGCAAAGCTCAAATGTATTTGAAGTTAATACTCCAGGTTACTATTTGGTATACATCAAACAAATAGGTGTTGATACAAATCCTTGTATTTTTGAAACCCCAGAAGTTTATATAAGACAAAGAGATTTTACAGTAACATCTACAGTAATTCAACCTGTATGTTATGATGATAGAGGCTCCATTCTCTTAGCCGTTAATGATGCCCTGCCACAGTACTATTTTAGCATTTACGATGGAGCCACTTTAGTAAACAGTGTTGGCCCAATAGCTGGGAGTGATTATAGGTTTGAAAACCTCAACCCCGGGTTTTATACAGTAAACGCTACTACTGATGATGGTTGTACTTACACAGAAGACATCGAAATCATCCAACCCCCTTTGTTAGAAGTCACGGCTGCACTGACTAGTCCACTTACATGTACAGACGGAGAAATAACCATTTACCCTACTGGTGGTACGCCGCCATATACGTATTTTATTAACAGTGATACTGTTTCACAAGATACTCCAGTTTATATAGTTAACGCACCAGGTGTTTATGATATTACAGTATATGATCTTAACAGCTGTAGCGCAACAACCTCCATTACAGTTGATGCCATATCAGCACCAGATTTTACGGTATCACCGACTAATATTACGTGTACCGATGATGCCACTTCTGGGGCCATCGACATCAATGTGACCAATCCGAACGGAAACACTTTAGAATACAGTATAGACAACGGTACGACCTATACGGCATCGCCAGTATTCAATGGACTAACAGCTGGTGATTACGAGGTTATCGTAAGGTACGCCTTGGGACCAGATGTCTGTACCACAGCACCACAAACGGTTACCATAACCGCAGCTCCCCAAATTTCAGGTACGGCGACGTTAACCTCGCCCCTTACCTGTACAAGCAATGGAGAAATTTCGGTATCAGGTGTATCAGGAGGAACGGCCCCTTACCAATATAGTATTGACGGCGTTAATTTCCAAGCAGGAAATACCTTTTCAGGGTTGACCGATGGCACCTACTCCATAACCATAAGGGATACCAGTGGGTGTACGTTCATAACGGCACCGATAACCATCGCTCCGTTAGACCCGCCAACAGATTTAGATTTTAGTCCAGCAGCTTTAAGTTGTCCGGCTCTTACGTCAGATGTTACGGTGACTTCGACTGGTGGAACTTCACCTTTAGAATACAGAATCGTTTCACCGGCAGCAACGGCATACCAAGCATCAAATATTTTTACAGGTTTGGCACCTGGCACATATACTTTTGAAGTAAGAGATGCCAATGATTGTTCTTATGCCGAATCGTTTACCATCGCTCCATTGCCTTATTTAACGGCCAATACTGTGATAACAAAGGATTTGGACTGCACCGCATCACCGGATGGAACCATAACGACAACCATCTCTGAAGGAACAGCCCCGTTCAATTATCAAGTTTCTTTTAACGGTGGCGCTTACGGCAGTTCAACTGCTGTTTCGGGAACCTCTTTCGGCCATAATGCGCCATCGGATGGTACATACCAGTTTTTAATTACAGACGCCAATGGGTGTACATTCGAAACCGGTGTTCAAACCATAAATGCCATTTCGTTACCTGAAATTACATCTGTGGTCCAAACACAGCCTGTTTTATGTAATGGTGATAGTAATGCAGCAATTGAAGTTACTATTAACAACAGCGTGGGCACACCGTCTTTTACAATAAATGTATTTAATAATACAACAGGAATGAACTATGGTACGCAAACTTCAAGCCTACCTGCTGGAGATTATACCATAACACTGACCGATGCCAATGCGTGTACGGATACTGAAACCATAACTATTACAGACCCTACCCCTATAAATGTCACTTACAGCACCGAACCAATTACCTGTGGAGCAGGAGGTATATCGTTGGGTAGGATCATTATAGACGGCGTGACCGGCGGAACACCTAATTACACTTATCATGTAACGAGCGTGAATGGGTACAATAACCAGATAACCAATCAAACGGGTGGCACGCAGGTTTTTGAAGTGGTAGATTTTGGGTTGTACGAAATTATAGTTACCGATACCAACGGTTGTTCTTTTATGGAGCAAAATATATTAGTGTCATCACCACCCGACAACCTTGATATTGCTATAAACGCTACAGCAGATTGTGTTTCAGGTGGTACAGTAGAGATTAGTATAGGCACACCGCTAGCTGGTTCAGGACCATACCATTTTGCTATTTATACCGGATCAGGCATGACCTATCCTGGACCAGGATGGCAAGCAGAAGATGCCGTTGGAAGTGAAAAAACAACTTTTAACAATTTAATTACAGGGGCGACCTATACATTTATTGTTTATGATGAAAACACAATGTGCTATTACTATGAAACCGTGGCCACCCCTATACCGACAAATTCCACATTAACTGTAGATTCTGTTGTTCCTAATAATATCACTTGTGTTGGAAGCGCCGATGGCAATGTTAGCTTTAATATCAACGGTACTTATGGCACAAGCACCAATATTGATTATGAAGTACTGAATTCCCAAGACTTATCAACAACAGGCGTTTCCGGTTCTGGGGCTATTCCTGCAAATGGCACTTTATCGGTATCTAATTTAGGAACACTGCCTTTTGGAAGCTATATTATCCTCGTTACAGAAACTGTTAGTGCTGCAAATGAAGGATGTAGTGTGGTGACGCAAACACCCTTTAATATAACAGAATCTGCCATCGATTTGAATATTGATGCCACGGTGGACCAAAACGCAAACTGTAACCCCACTTCTGGAGTAATCAGTGCGGTAGCCACCAACGGCACGGCACCATATCTGTACCAAATGACCACATTGGCCACACCACCTTTGGCAAATGACCCATTATGGGCTTCTGCCAGTACGTTCAATGCGGATGCGGGCAGCTATTACGTCCATGTACAGGATGCGTACGGATGTGTTCGGTCTACTCCAGTAGTTGTTTTGGATTCAGACCCAGTACCCGTAATTTCAGCATCAACCAATAATCAATGTACGGCAACTGAGGGTAGTTTTGTCATTGATGTAACCTTATCATCTGCAGGCATTGCGCCATACAGCTATAGTGTTGATGGCGGAGCATTCCAAACGCGCACTGCACCTTTCAGCATTTCAAATCTAGCTTCGGGAACCCACACTATTGAGGTACGGGATGCCAATGGATGTGGCAATCTAGTTACGGTAGACATTGAAGCACCGATTAATTTAGTGCCAGATGTAACGGCCGTGGCGACCTGTAACGACGATGACGGCGAGATAACCGTAACGGGATCAGGAGGCTCCGGTACATACAACTATGCCATCAGTCCAAGTACGGCCTCGATAAGCTTTAGCGGGAATATATTTTCGGGAGTCCCTTCGGGAACCTATACTATTACGATTACCGATGCCGTAACTTTGTGTACGGCGGAGGCTACGGTAGTTGTTCAGCAGACCCCGGCACCAACATTTACAACTACGCCAACAGCCATAACCTGTTTCAGCGATAATAACGGCTCATTTGAAATCAACGTGAGCGGTTACAGTGGACCATACAATTATGAAGTTTTCGATAGTTTGGGTGTTTCTATAACGGGAACCGTGGCGGCAAACACAGCTACCAACCCAACGGTGGTAACCGGAATGACAGCTGGCACATTTTCGGTAGTGATTACCGAAACTGCCAATCCATTCTGTTCAGCAACATCAAGCGTTGTCATAAATTCGCCTTCAGAGGCATTGACTTTAGATGTTGATGAAACATCAAACGTTACCTGTGACGACGGCCTAGGCACCATTTCGGCAGTTGCCAGTGGTGGCTGGGGAGCTTATGAATACGAACTAACCGGAGCAGCTACGGTTGCCTATTCTCCAAACGGAACTTTTGCCAACCTATCGGCAGGATCATATACCGTAAACGTAAGAGATGCCGGTGGCTGTGTCGTTTCAGAAAATATTACCCTAGATTTACCAACACCTATTAGCGCCACGGTTACGGCCAGTACGAATTTACTGGATTGTTTCGGGGATACCAATGCCATTATTACGGTCAACGCTATAGGTGGGCAGGGCAGCAACTATACCTATACCCTAAACAGGGTTTCGCCAACGGTGAGCGCTTCTGGACCTCAAACCTCTAATGTTTTCAGCGGGTTGGGAGCAGGTACTTACAATGTGACGGTTACCGATGGCTATAACTGTGAGTTCATATCAACGGATGTCACCATAGACCAACCATCACCTATTCAGGCCAATTTGGTCAAAGAAACCTCCCATACCTGTTTGACCGATGCATCACTTACATTGAGCGCATCTGGAGGAACCGGAAGTTATGAGTACAGTGATACGGCTTCTTTTACTTCTGTTCTGGGTTCGTTTGCATCATCTGTAACTTTCCCTGTTTCCGATGGCACCCATGCCTATTACGTTAGGGATGTCAATGGCTGTACGGCTAATGTTTCTAATGAAATAACCATTGATCCGTTACCGAACTTGATAGTTAATCTAGATATATCCAACGCCACAATTAACTGTGCAGGAGACACCACGGGAGTTATCGTGGCCGTTGCCGAGGGCGGTCTAGGCAATTATGTCTATACGCTTCAAGATACCTCTGGAAACGACATTGACCCCGTAACTCAAGATAGCCCGGGAATATTTACAAATCTACCGGTTGGGAACTATCAAGTGAGAGTTGATAGCGGTGACTGTTTAACAATAAGTGAACCAGTCAATATCGATGAGCCATCAGCACCACTAACAGCAAGCTTTGTTACTACAGACATTACCTGTCCAGGAACCAACAACGGTATGTTGGAAATAACAGCCTCTGGTGGTACAGGAATCATAAAATATGCCATTTCGCCACAAATGGACCAGTTCTTTGAAGAACCTGTTTTTGATGAACTGGCACCTGGCGATTACCAGGTTATCGTACAGGATCAACTTGGATGTTATTTAATCTACGATTTCACAAT
Organism: Flavisericum labens; assembly: GCF_045446075.1. Taxonomy (NCBI): domain Bacteria; kingdom Pseudomonadati; phylum Bacteroidota; class Flavobacteriia; order Flavobacteriales; family Flavobacteriaceae; genus Flavisericum; species Flavisericum labens. The sequence continues at coordinate 15,966 of NZ_JBJJBQ010000012.1, forward strand.
AAACGACGCTATACCTGTTGCACTTACCATTGTACCCAATTCTATTGTTCCTGAAGTTTGTTCAGGTGATTTAAACGGTATGTTCAGCATTGAAATTTCGGGCGGCAACATGCCCTATAGCGTCAGTCTGGATGACTACGAGGGTACCTACACAATGGGAAGCGCGACCCAGACACAATTTGATTTTACCGGCCTAGAGGGCGGCGACCACATTGTTTACGTGCGCGATGCTTTGGGCTGTGAAACCGAATGGAACATTACCTTCCCGGAATCGGTGGCCATTAACCCATTGGTTGAGGTGACGTTTGATTGCGTCAACAATATATCGACCAATATGGTTATGGTAACGACTGATGATAGCGTCGACCCAGCTGATTTGGATTACTCGTTAAACAGTGGCCCATACCAGTCCAGTAATATTTTTATTGATGTTCCTGCGGGAATAGGTAATTATATTGACGTGAGGCACACCAACGGTTGCATACAGCGTACGGCACCTTTTGATGTGGAACAATACGAACAGCTCCAATTGGCTATTGGCGATGGCGTAATCAACCAAATCGTAGCCATGGCAACTGGTGGAGCAGAGCCTTATGAATTTACGCTGAACGGTGAGTCGTTTGGGAGCGAGAATGAGTTTGCCATTTATGAATCCGGAAACTATACGGTTACCGTAACGGATGCTTATGGCTGTACAGCAACTGCATCTGGGTATTTCGAATATGTTGATGTATGTATCCCCAATTACTTTGTACCAGAAAATGGCGGTTGGGGCCCTGGTTGTACCAGTCAATATAGAAACCTGACCTTCGATATCTTTGACCGTTATGGGCGGAAGATAGCGACCCTTAAAGTTGATGAAAAATGGGATGGTAAATACAACGGAAAAGAGTTGCCTACTGGTGATTACTGGTACGTCGTAAAACTTAACGATCCTAAGGACGACCGAGATTTTGTAGGACACTTTACACTTTACAGATAATGGTTTAGCGGAAGAACCCTCAAAAATAATATTATGAGAATAAGAACTTTAACCATATACATTCTGCTCCTGGCCATAACCAAAAGTTATGGGCAAGAACTGAACTTGCCCGTATTCACGCAATATTTGGCAGACAATAATTTTGTGGTCTCTCCAACCTATGCCGGAATTGGTGACAACCTAAAGCTTAGGGCCAATGGCCTTACACAATGGGTGGGCATCAAGGGCGCCCCCGACAACCAATCGTTCTACGGCGATATCAGGATTGCCGACCGTACGGGCGTTGGACTCTCTTTATATAACGATAGAAACGGCAACACCATCCAAACGGGTGCCAAGTTTTCGTTCGCGCACCACCTTATTTTGGACTATTACTCCAAAATGTACCTGTCCTTTGGGATTTCGTATAACTTAAATAATTTCAGGATTGATACAAGTAATTTTGTGTCATACGACGACCAAGGAGTTCCAATTTATTTTGATTCATCTGTAACTGACGATAGAAGGACCACCAACCATAATTTCGATGTAGGTGCCTTGTTCAGGCTAAAGGGCTATTTTTTGAGCTTTAACGTAAACAATGTCCTTGACAAGGATTTTGACAGTTCTTTGAGAAAGCTTGAACCCAACCTACTCCTGAACTACCAAATGTACACGGGCTACACTTTCAGGGGACCTAAAAAAAGCGGCCTGGAGTTCGAGCCGTCCATGTTCTTCCAGATGTTCACCAGCGACAAGCGTTCCAGTACCGATGTAAACTTTAAGTTCAGGAAATACAACAGAAATGAGGACTATTATTGGGCAGGCATCTCATACCGCTTTTTGAACGACCAGTTTTTTAAACCACTGAATATTGGTCCCATGGTCGGATTCAAAAAGTCCATTTTCTATTTTGGCTATGCCTACCAGATCACCACAAACGACCTTTCGGGCTACAACTCGGGTACCCACGTGGTCACCATAGGGCTGGATTTCCTCCAGGGCATCAGCAACTGCCCTTGCACGCAAAGCCCCGTGCATGATTGATGATATATTTACTTATAGATAATAGATATATCAGCAAAATTAAAAAAATCAAAAAAAGGCTTAGCTTTCGCTAAACCTTTTTTTCTAGTTATTATTAAGACTAAATATACTGATTGATAATATTCTCAAACAATTCTTGTTTTCCACTCTTTAATGGTAGCTCTCCATTTTCTTGAGCTATTTTATATAAATCTTGCATGCTTAATTTTCCAGCTTCAAAATCTTTTCCTTTTCCAGAATCAAAAGAGCAATAACGTTCTTCCCTTAATTTCTCGTAAGGTGATGATGAAATGATTTTATCAGCAATTAACAATGCTCTTGCAAAAGTATCTGCACCACCAATATGCGCGTGAAACACATCGTCTAAATCAGTTGAATTTCTTCTAATTTTGGCATCAAAGTTAACACCTCCACCTTGTAAACCTCCAGACTTAAGGAATACCAACATTGCCTCGGTTGTTTCTTGGATATTATTAGGGAATTGGTCGGTATCCCATCCGTTTTGATAATCACCGCGGTTGGCATCTAAACTACCCAACATACCAGCTTTAGCAGCTACAGCAATTTCGTGCTGGAAGGTATGTTGTGCCAAAGTAGCATGGTTTACTTCAATGTTTATTTTAAAATCTTTATCTAACCCGTATTCTTTTAAGAACCCTATAGCGGTAGCAGTATCAAAATCGTATTGATGTTTTGATGGCTCCATAGGTTTTGGTTCAATAAAGAAATTTCCTTTAAAACCTTGCGCACGAGCGTAGTCTTTGGCCATGGTTAAAAATTGCGCCATGTGGTCTAACTCACGGCCCATGTCGGTATTTAACAAACTCATGTAACCTTCGCGTCCGCCCCAAAACACATAATTTTCTCCGTTTAAAGCTATAGTGGCATCCAAGGCTAATTTTACCTGCCCACCAGCTCGCGCCACCACATTAAACTCTGGATTGGTCGCTGCTCCGTTCATATAACGTGGATTTGAAAAACAGTTGGCTGTTCCCCAAAGTAATTTTACACCAGAATCGGCTTGTTTTTGTTTGAGGTACTCGGTTATGGTGTTTAATCTAGATTCTGATTCTGAAAAAGTACTGCCCTCTTGCACTAAATCGTAATCGTGAAAGCAGTAATAACCGAAGCCCATTTTTGTGATGAATTCAAATGCTGCATCGGCTTTATCTTTTGCTGCCTGAATAGGGTCTGATGATTTGTCCCACTCAAAGTTTTGTGTTCCTGGACCAAACGGATCACTTCCTTGACCACAGAAGGTGTGCCAATAAGCTACCGAAAATTTAAACCAGTCGCGCATGGCTTTACCTGCTACTACCTGTTCTGGATTGTAGTATTTAAACGCCAAAGGATTGTCTGATTCCTTGCCTTCAAATTTAATGTCGTTGATACCTTTGTAGTATTCTTTGTTCCCTATTAATGCCATAATTTTGAATATTTATTTTGTTGATTCGTTTAAAGTTTTACTTTTTTGTTTTTAAAATTAATTCGAGTTCGTTTTTCCAATTATTATAGGCCTCTAAGTAAGTCGTTTTATCTTTTAAAGGCCTAAAGGTCATAACGTAATCATTATCAATAATGTTTTTTCCGAAGCTTTCAAAATCGCCTTTATGTAAACCTGCTGCCCGAGCTGCGCCAATGGCTCCAGTGGTATTATAAATCTCAATTTCTTGTTCTATAAGCGTCGATACAGTATTTGCAAAAATTTCCGAACGGAATAAATTATCGTTGCCGGCACGTATTACACTAGGTTTTATACCATCGGATTTTAAGATTTCTATACCATAAACAAAAGAAAAAGCAATGCCTTCAAGTGCTGCTCGGCATAGGTGTCCTTTGTGGTGATTGTTTAAATTGAGGTTAACAATTCGGGTTCCTATTTCTTTATTGTTCAGCATTCGCTCGGTACCGTTTCCGAAAGGGATTAATGATACGCCATTAGATCCAACAGGAATTTGCGATGCCAGAGTATTCATTTCATCATAACTGCTCACATCTAAATTATTCAGCAACCATCTGTACTGAATGCCTGCTCCATTAATGCACAATAATTTACCAATTCTGGCATCGGCGTCTTTCTGGTAATTAACGTGAGCAAAGTTATTTACACGGGCACTTTCCTTTACTGAAAGACTATCCGTAATGGCGTAAACCACGCCCGATGTCCCACCTGTTGCGGCCACTTCTCCTGGGTTAAACACGTTTAAAGATAACGCATTGTTCGGTTGGTCGCCCGCTCTATAAAAAATAGGAGTCCCGGCGGCTACGCCACTCTCCACCTCTCCTTTTTTGTCAACCACAGATTGTTTTCCGAAGGTATCAACAATTTCAGGTATTAATTTTCCATCGATACCATAATGGTCTAAAAGGAAATTAGCTATGGAGTCGTTTTCAAAATCCCAAAATATACCTTCTGAAAGTCCAGAAATAGTGGTATTAATAGTGTTTGAAAATTTGTATGCTATGTAATCACCAGGAAGCATAAATTTATGAATTCTTTTGAACGTTTCTGGCTCGTTTTCCTTTACCCATTTTAGCTTTGATGCCGTGAAATTTGCTGGTGAATTGAGTAAACTGGAAGCGCATTTGGCTTCACCTATTTCAGCAAAAGCTTTATTTCCAATTTCAACGGCACGGCTATCGCACCAAATGATACTTTTTCTAAGCGGATTGCCTGATTCATCAACAATTACCAAACCGTGCATTTGGTAGGAAATACCGATTCCTTTTATTTCGTCCGCGTCAATACCATGGTGTATTTTCAACTTTTTTATAGCATTACAAACATGCAGCCACCAATCGTCCGGATGTTGTTCGGCCCACCCATTTTTAGGAGCATCCATGCCCATTTCCTTTTCAGGCTCCTGTGCTACTCCAAGGCTCTTTCCTGTAGCCATTTCTACTAAAGCTGCTTTTATCGAGGAGCTTCCTATATCTAATCCTAAATAATACATAGTTTATAATGATTCTCTTAATATTAAATTTGTTGGTATAAAGGTTTGTAATAAATTGTTATTTGTAACAAAACTGGCGGCTTGAGCACCCATCTGTTTAAAATCTGTTGATATTACCGAAATGCCTTTATAAATAAAGGGTTTCATTGGTGTTTCGTTATATGATAAAAAGCCCACATCGGTACCAGGCTCAAAATGATTGGCTCTGCACTGTTCCAAAAAAAATCCCAAAATCCGATCGCTCACACTTATATAAGCTTCTCCTTTGGTGATTATAAATTCATCAGGATTCGTGATTACCTTGTACTTAATTGTATGCGTTTCACAGAATTTTTTAAAGTATGAAACCGATTCAGTTGGATGACTGGTGAACGTTGGATAAACAAAAACCAATTTTTTATACTTTTTAAACGGAACGATAGCCTTACTTAAAGCATCATAAAATGCATTTCCAAAATCTTGAAACACATAATTATGGGATGGTTTAGAATGAACCGCCCAATCAATCAACAATAGATCGTCGTTGTCAAAATCTGACAACACCTGCGGAACGTCTTTGTGATTAAAGGTCATTACCACATATTTATAATACCGGCCTTTACTATTGTTTAAAATGGTTTTGAAATTACCTATTTTGTAATGGTGAAATTGAACATCAACAATAATATTTTTGGGTAAATTATTTACAAAAGCGTGATAAAGCACTTCTTTATAGGCTTTAAAGGTATCTAAAACCAAAAGCACTTTTCGGGTGTTGCCCGCCACATAATAGCCTTTGTTGGGCACAGACTCCACTACCCCATTCTCCCTTAATATAGAATAGGCCTTAAAAACGGTATCTCTCGACAAACTATAATCTTTACAAATACTATTTACCGAAGGTAAAGCGTCACCAATGGTAATCGTGTTGTTGGCTAAAGCATCATTAATAGCATTAACTAACTGCTGATACTTTGGAATCTCACTGTTAAAATCGAAGTCAAAAATCCGCAAACTGTTCTGTTCTGTTCTGGTATGCAAATGTAACGATAAAATTTTGAATAATATCAATAGATTTTTGTATTTTCACAAGTGTAATAAAAACACTTATATATGAAATCCATTTTCACCCTTTTTGCTACTTGTTTTGTGTTATTATCGTGCAATTCAAACAAAACGTCATTTATTCTAAAAAACCCTGATAGCTCGTTGGCGGTTAACATTGAAGTTACACCAAATAAAACCATTATTTACCAAGTTTTAAAGGATAATCAAATCGTTATTGATTCTTCACAGTTAGGTATATTAAGGGCAGATAGTAATTTTTATAACGATTTAAACATCATCAATGTTTCAGATGCCGAATTTGTGACCGATTCCTATACCATGCTCCAAGGAAAGAAAAAAAACATCACTTATCAAGCCAATCAATATATAGTTCAAACCGAAAATAAAGACGGCAATAAAATGAATATCATTTTTCGATTATCAGATGATGGTGTGGCTTTTAGATATAAATTTCCGGAGGCTTCAACCGATATCAAAAAAATAACTGAGGAAAAAACCACTTATAATTTTAATGATAATACCAAGGGTTGGTTACAACCCATGTCTCGAGCAAAAACGGGCTGGGAACAAGTGCATCCGTCTTACGAAGAGCATTATGAAATGGAGATTTCAGTCAATAAAAAATCATCTATCAAAGAAGGTTGGGTTTATCCTGCCTTGTTTAGAACGGGCGATATCTGGACACTTATTTCGGAAACCTCATTGGCTGATAATTACTGTGGAACCCGCTTAAAATACAATGACGAGCTTGGTGCTTTACAGGTTACATTTCCGCAGAAAGAGGAAGTTTTTCCTGGTGGCACTTTAAACCCAGAATCTCAACTCCCATGGTACACCCCTTGGCGAATTATTACCATCGGATCTTTAAAAACCATTACCGAAAGTACTTTAGGTACCGACTTAGCCGAAAATGCCATTGATATGGATACGTCGTTCATTAAAAGTGGGTTATCATCATGGAGCTGGGTTTTGCTGAAAGACGATTTTACTAATTATGAAACATCGATTAAATTTATTGAATATGCATCCAAAATGAATTGGCCCTATTGTTTAATTGATGCCGATTGGGACCGTAAAATTGGCTACGAAAAAATGAATGAACTTACAAATTACGCCAAATCAAAAAATGTAAAGCTACTGGTTTGGTATAACTCCGCCGGAAGTTGGAATACCACGCCTTACACACCAAAAGACAAACTTTTGACCCAAAACGGCAGAAAACAAGAATTTAAAAAACTGAATGATATAGGTGTTTCCGGGGTTAAAATAGATTTTTTTGGAGGCGATGGCCAATCGATGATTGCCTATTACCACGATATTTTAAAAGATGCTGCCGAGCATAAGCTTTTGGTTAATTTTCACGGAGCCACTCTTCCACGTGGATGGCAACGCACCTACCCGCATTTAATGACTGTAGAAGCCATAAAAGGTGAAGAATTTATAACGTTTGAACAAGTCAATGCCAATTTGCAACCAAGCCATTGCACCATGTTACCATTCACCAGAAATGTTTTTGACCCTATGGATTTTACACCAATGGTTTTGGATTCAATTCCAAACATAAATAGAGTAACCACGAATGCCTTTGAGCTGGCCTTGCCCGTACTTTTTCTTTCGGGTATTCAACATATTGCCGAAACACCAATGGGCATGGCCAAACAACCAGACTTTGTTGTTGAATATCTTAAAGATATCCCCACCAACTGGGATGAATCTAAATTTATTGACGGTTTCCCAGGAAAAGATGTGATTATAGCCAGAAGAAAAAATGATTCATGGTTTATAGTTGGCATTAATGGTGAAAATAAATCGAAAGATTTTACCATAGATTTATCCTTTATTCAAAAAAACAATGGATTTATTATTGCTGACAATAGTAAAGGGTTTATTCAAAACACTATTAAAACATCTTCTGCAGTAAATGTTGCGATGAAAGCTTACGGCGGTTTTGTAATGAAGTTTTAAAATTGATGTTTATACTATAAAAAAGGGGAGCAATTTGAAATTGCTCCCCTTTTTTAATTCGATTACATTTTCTTATGACAAGTATATATAAAGTCCAATAACCGCTGCAACAACAGCATAACCAACAGGTTTTAAGAATTTCCAAGGTGTAATATCCACTTGCTTGGTGTATTCCTGTGAATAATCTGTTTCTCTAGGATAAAACTTACTAACAACAAACATGATAATAACAACAGTAGCAAATAGCATTCCCATTAAGTGTAAGAAGTGCGGAAAATAAGTACCAGACTCAATACACATCGGTCTTACCACATACAATAAAATTAAATACGTTACTGCACTGAATAAAATGGCAATATTTGCAGCCTTTCCTGAAACACGTTTTGTAAATATCCCAACAATTATTATGGCTAAAATCGGTACACTATGCGTACCGTTTAGTTCTTGTAAATATGTAAATATACCACCTTGCACACCATAAAGTAAAGGAGCTATTGCCATAGAAAACAGAGCCAGTACAATACCGAATGTTTTACCAGCCTTCACTACCTGTTTTTCGGTTGCATCATGTTTAAAATACGCTTTATAGAAATCAAGTCCAAATAAGGTTACCGAACTGTTCAAGGCACTATTAAACGAACTTAAAATGGCACCGAACAATACGGCCGCAAAGAACCCAATAAACGCTAAAGGCAATACTGCTTTTACCACCATTGGGTAAGCTTCATCAGCATTAGCTAAATCTCCATTAAAAATGTAGAACGCAATAATACCTGGAAGCACCACTATAAATGGTCCCAATATTTTAATAAAGGCTGCCAATAAAAGTCCTTTTTGCCCTTCCTTTAAATTCTTGGCCCCAAGGGCTCTTTGAATAATGGCTTGATTCGTTCCCCAGTAATAAAAATTCACGATAATCATACCAGTAAAGAGTGTCCAAAAAGGCACATCAGAATCTGGCCCTCCTATAATATCAAACTTCTCTGGAAGTTCAGTAGTTAAAGTTTTTAAACCTCTAAACACATTACCATCACCAATTTTCATTAAACCGAAAATGGGAATTAAAGAACCTCCAACAATCAAACCAACAGCATTAATGGAATCAGAAACGGCAACCGCTTTCAACCCACCAAAAATCGCATAGATACTACCAATAATACCTATTGACCAAACGGTAACCCACAGGGCTCCTTTTGGCCCCATGCCCAGCATTTCAGGAATATCGAACATCGTGTTAATTGCCAACGCACCTGAATACAACACTGTAGGTAACATTGAAATGGCATAACCCAATAAGAACAACAATGACACAATGGTTTTTGTTGATTTGCCATATCTATTTTCTAGAAACTGTGGAATCGTAGCAATACCACTCTTTAAATACTTTGGTAGTAGGATAAAGGCCGTAAAAACCATAGCTATTGCAGCAACAACCTCATAGGCCATAATAGGTATTCCATCTCTAAACGATACACCGTTCATCCCTACAATTTGCTCGGTCGAAAGGTTAGTAAGTAACAAAGAACCAGCAATAACTGGGCCTGTTAAACTTCTTCCACCTAAGAAATATCCATCAGAAGACGTCTCGTCTGTTTTTCTTGTAGACCACCACGCAATAACGGCCACCAAAAGGGTAAAGGCCGCAAAAGATAATAATGCCATAATTTAATTAGTTTAGTTAGTAAATTTTAAAATCGGCTCACAAGATACACTTATTCTGCTTTTTTCACAGAAAATCTAAAGGAAGTTTTTGTGCTATAGGTTTCTCCTGGGTTTAAAACTACCGATGGAAATTCTTCTTGGTTTGGTGAATCTGGATAATGCTGTGTCTCTAAGCAAAAACCAGTTCTATGAGCATATGTTCCTCCTGCCGGGTTTGGCAGCGTACCATCCAAAAAGTTTCCAGTGTAGAATTGAATAGCCGGTTCTGTAGAATAAATTTCCATAAAACGCCCACTATTTTTATCATAGGCAGAAGCCGCCATTCGCATACTACCTTTTTCTCCATTTAACACCCAGCAATGATCGTAACCTTTACCAAGTTCCAATTGGTTATTTTCAGAATTAATTTCTTGGCCAACTATTTTCGGACTTGTAAAATCGAAAGGCGTACCCTCCACTTTTCTAATTTCACCAGTAGGAATCAACGTTCCGTCAACAGGTAAAAATGCGTCTGCATTGATTACCACTTCATGCCCTAAAATATCATTGTTAAAATCACCTGTTAAATTGAAGTAAGCATGCTGGGTTAAATTAATTACAGTGGCTTTATCGGTTGTAGCTTTATAATCAACTTCTAAAGTATTATCTTCAGTTAATGTATAAACTACAGTGATATTTAAATTACCAGGATAGCCTTCTTCTCCATCTTTACTTAAATAGGTTAATTTTAATCCTGGATTTTTGTCGTCCTCAATTGCTTCAGCATTCCAAACGACACGATCGTAACCATCTACACCACCATGTAAATGATTTGGGCCATCGTTAGTAGCCAATGTATATTCTTCACCATTTAATGAAAATTTCCCATTAGCTATACGGTTTCCAAAACGGCCAATCAACGCACCAAAAAACGGATTATCTTCCAAGTAATCTTCTAAATTATCGAAACCTAAAATAACATTTTCAAAATCGCCATTTTTATTTGGAACTTTTAGAGATGTTATTCTTCCACCAAATGTAATCACATTCATTTCAACGCCATTGGCATTTTTAAGAACATACGCTTCTACCGTTGTGCTATCTGGCATTTTTCCGTATTCGGATTTTGTAATCGTTGATTTTTCTTCAGCTGGAACTTCCATTGTTTCGGTTAATTTTTCTTTTTTATTGTTTTTACAATTCACATTTAACCCGACCAAAGCGACGAGCAAAATAGCAAAAAAAGAACGTTTTAAAACTCTCATAAAATTGTTGTTTAGTTTGTTAGTGGCTATTTAAACATGTAATATGCTTCATTAGCTTTAATAGTATTTTTGAAATCTCTAATGGTTGTATCTTCATCAATAACTAAAGCTTCAATACCCGCCATTTCTGCAAAATCTTCCATTTGCTCTACCGAAATATTTTCGCTGTAACAGGTATGGTGAGCACCACCTCCTAAAATCCAAGCTGTACAAGCCGTTTCAAAATCTGGTAATGGTTTCCACATAACTCGGGCAACCGGTAATTTTGGTAATGCTTCGGTAACCTCTTCACCAACAGTTTTGTTTATCAGTAATCTGAAACGGTTACCAAAATCCATTAAGCCCGCGACAAGAGAATCTCCTGCCCTTCCATTAAATACCAAACGAACGGGATCTTCTTTTCCGCCAATTCCTAATGGATGAATTTCGCAAGATGGTTTTCCGACTGCCAAAACAGGGTCTACCTCTAACATATGTGACCCCAGAATTTTAGGGTCGGCTGGGTCTAAATGCAAAGTATAATCTTCCATAAATGCATTTCCACCTTCAAGTCCTGAACCAATAACTTTCATGGCTCTTGTTAGGGCAGCTGTTTTCCAATCACCTTCACCAGCAAAACCATATCCTTTTTGCATCAATCTTTGAACAGCAATACCCGGTAATTGTTTCATACCGTGCAAATCTTCGAACGTATCACTAAAGCCTTTGAAACCTCCATCAACAAGGAATTTTTCAAGCCCCAACTCAATTCGTGCTGCATCAATCAAAGAATGCCTTTTTTCCCCACCTTCTAAAAGTGATTCCGCCATATGGTATGATGCCTCGTATTCTTTTACCAAGTCATTTACTGCATCCTCTGAAATAGAATTGATAACGGCAACCAAATCGCCTACAGCATAGGTGTTCACCGAAAAGCCAAATTTAGTTTCAGCTTCCACTTTGTCTCCATCGGTTACAGCCACAAAGCGCATATTATCGCCAAAACGGGCAAACTTGGCACCTTGCCAATCGTCCCATCCAGCAGCAACGCGCGTCCAATCTCCTATTTTCTTTTGTACAGTATCCAACGACCAATGGCCAACAACTACTTTTCTGTTTTTACGTAAACGGCTTACCATAAACCCAAATTCACGGTCACCATGTGCCGCTTGGTTTAGATTCATAAAATCCATATCGATAGTACCCCAAGGAATATCTCTGTTATACTGTGTATGCAAATGGCATAGCGGTTTTTGAAGTGCCGTTAACCCTCTAATCCACATTTTTGCAGGTGAAAAGGTATGCATCCACGTAATTATACCAATACAATTCTTCTCTTGATTGGCAGCCGTAAGGGTTTCATAGATTTCATCAGATGATTTTACGGTTGGCTTAAAAACCACATTTACGGGTATTAACTTTGAATCGTTTAAAGCTTTTGCTATTTCGGTTGAGTTTTTAGCCACTTGCTTTAACGTCTCTTCACCGTATAAATCTTGGCTCCCTGTAATAAACCAAACTTCCTTTTTTGAAATATCTATCATTTTTAAATACTTGTTATTTTATTATTGACCGTAGTATGAGTTTGCTCCGTGCTTCCGATCGTAGTGTTTTTTTATTAATGAATCTTTTAGTCGTGGTGCATTAGGATTAATTTGTCTGGTTAAATAAGCCATTTCTGCACAAACTTCTAAAACTTTACTGTTATAAACTGCTTTGGCTGCATTTTTGCCCCATGCAAACGGCCCATGATTTCCCAAAAGTACCATTTCTACTTCAGAGTGTGAAATGCCTTTTTCATTAAAGCAATCTATAATTTGAATACCGGTATTATGTTCGTAGTTACCTTCAATTAGGTCATCGCGCATTGGTGGTGCGCACGGAATATCAGCCGTTAAATGATCGGCATGCGTAGTTCCAAAAATTGGAATATCCATTTGTGCTTGAGCCCAAGCTACAGAATATGTAGCATGAGTGTGAGCAATACCACCGATATCATCCCAGTTTTTATACAAATAAGCATGTGTTTTGGTATCAGACGAAGGACGCATATCGCCTTCAATAATATTATTATCAAAATCTACTATAACAATATCTTCTGGTCTTAACTCTTCGTAAGCCACGCCACTAGGTTTTATGGCAAAAACACCATTTTTTCTATCTACGGCACTTACGTTGCCAAAAGTATAAACCACCAAATTCAACTCATTGAGTTGCATATTGGCCTCGTAGCATTCTTGTTTTAAATCTTTATAAATACTCATTTTAAATATTTTTCATTATGTAATCCTCAATGTTCACCGCAAACTTACTGTAATCTTCGTAAACTTTTTGATAGGCTGAAACGTTATCAGCTATTGGGCTATACACTTTTTCAAAGGGGCTTCCCATGGCGTCCATGGCTTCAAAAGTATCCTTATGGGCTTTTGAAGCTACGGCACCGAAAATAGCAGCACCCAGAGCACAGGCCTGTTCAGACTTCACTACTTTAATTGGTGCGTTTAAAACATCGGCCATCATTTGCATCACAAACGGCGATTTTTGAGCAATTCCCCCAATGGCAATAACGCCTTTAATAGGTATGCCTTCATTTATAAATCGGTCAGCAATTTTCTTGGCTCCAAAGCAAGTAGATTCTACCAAGGCCCTAAAAACCTTAGGTGAGGTACTTCCTAAATTTATTCCTGAAATAACACCTTTTAAGTTTTGGTTGGCATCTGGGGTTCGTCGCCCATTCATCCAATCCAAGGCCAATTCTCCGGAAGAACCAATAGGTTCTTTAGCCGCTTCTTCACTTAATTTTGGCAATAAATTTGAAAGTGCTTCATCAACTAGCCTTTCTTTAGTGGCTTCATCGATAATGGAAGACTTACCTACAAGTTCGTTGATTGGCCATGCCAACATGCGACTATACCATGCGTAAATATCACCAAAAGCTGATTGCCCAGCTTCAAGCCCCAGCATTCCTGGAACAACAGAACCATCTACTTGGCCACAAATACCTTTTACCAAATGTTCTTTTTCTTCTTTTGGAGCAACTAAAATATCGCAAGTTGAAGTCCCCATAACTTTAGTTAAAAAGTAAGGCTCAATGTTTACACCTACCGCACCCATGTGGCAATCAAATGCCCCAACGGCTACCTCAACATCTGTTGAAAGGCCTAGTTTGTTTGCCCATTCAGCTGATAAGGTTCCTACTGAAACATCTGAAGTATGTGTTTCTTCAAACAATCTATCGGTCAAACCATCTAAAAGCGGATCTAATGCAACAAAAAAGTCGTTTGGTGGTAAGCCACCAAAAGATTCATGCCATAAAGCTTTATGACCAGCAGCACATCGGCTACGTTTCATTTCCGATACATCGGCACCTCCAGTTAATAAAAAAGGTACCCAATCGCAATGCTCTACCCATGAGTATGCCGCCTCATAAACATCTTTATCTGCTCTTGAAACATGTAATATCTTTGACCAAAACCATTCGGAGGAATAAATTCCACCTTCGTATTGCGAATAATCAACATCCCATTTTTGGCAAAGCGCATTTATTTCGTCGGCTTCCTTAATTCCCGTATGGTCTTTCCATAAAACGAACATGGCATTAGGGTTTTCTTCAAAACCATTTAAAAGCGCCAAAGGCGTTCCTGTTTTATCAACGGCCACTGGTGTAGAACCTGTTGTATCAACACCAATACCAACAACATTCTTTGCAATACTGTCATCAACCTGACTCAATACAGATTTAATGGTGCTTTCAATACCTTCAATATAATCTAAAGGGTGTTGTCTGAATTTATTTTTTGAGGGTTCGCAATATTTCCCTTCTTTCCATCTGGCATAATAATGAACTGCAGTTGCCAATTCTTCACCAGAGCTAATATCTACCAACAAGGCTCTTACAGAATCGGAACCAAAATCCATTCCTATTGTATATTTTTTCATGGAGTAATTAAATTTAAAATATCACAAATATAGGAATTATATTTAACAAGTGTGACGTACACACTTTTAAATTTTTACTTTAATCACATTAAAAGATTGACCAACAAGTTCTATCTCAATTTTTCCATTTATTATCTCAAAATCAGTAGTTTTTAAACCAATGTTTTTTGGATTCTCAAAAGTATTATGTGCAACTAAGTCATCACCTCTTAAAACGGTAATTGTTCCTTTCTCTTTGAACGGTTCTTCTTTTGAAGAAACTACAATTATTTGATTCGAGGAACTCGTATTTATGGCTTTAATAATTAGTTCACCTGAATTGCTATCCCTTACCGCTGAGGCATATAAATTGTGTTGACCTGTTAACGGTTTTCCTCCTTCTGTTAGTGTCAACACATCGGTTCCTGGATTGTTTCCGTATAACTTTTGAACGTAATAATTAGGTGTTCCGTAAGATTCCAGATTATTGAACCAAATTAAATCTGGCGCCCATTGAAAAGCATCAGCATGTGCCATTAAAGGCGCATAAGATGTTAGGGTAACGACATCGGCATTTCGCTCTAAACCTGTCATAAAGGCGGCTTCAGCGAGTGCACCTTCCCAATTGTTTTCGGCAGGGCCGTCCTTTACATTTCTAGGATGTGCCGCATATTCGCCTGCAAACACTTTTGGCCCATTTCTGTCGTAGCTATCGTATCTTGCTGCATTCTCCAAAAACCATGCTGGTGGACGATAATAATGCTCATCAACAATTTCTGCATTCATCTTTTTTAGTTCTTCCCAACCGTATTCAAAATAATCTCCGTCTGGGGATGGGCCACTTCCTGAAACAATAAGCATTTCTGGATATTTAGCTTTTATGGCTTTATGGAATACTTGGTAACGTTCAATATATGCCGGGCCCCATTGCTCATTTCCTATGCCAATATATTTTAAATTGAAAGGTTCTGGATGCCCCATTTCTGCACGCAGATTTCCCCATTTACTTGAAACACTTCCATTGGCAAACTCAATTAAATCGAGAGCGTCTTGAACATAGGGATCTAAATCTTCCATAGCCACCAACTCGCCAGTATTAAATTGACACGCCATTCCACAACTTAAAATTGGTAAAGGCTCTGCTCCTAAATCCTCTGATAATTGGAAATATTCAAAAAAACCAATGCCAAAACTTTGGTAATAATCTGGTGTAAATTTATGTCTAAACTCGGTATTCCAGCGGTTTACCAAAACCTCTCTGTCTTCAATGTCACCAACGGTTTTTTTCCATTGGTAACGCCTTTCTAAAGTGCGCCCTTCCACAATACATCCACCTGGAAATCTTAAAAAACCTGGATTCAAATCATCCAATAATTGAACTAAGTCTTTGCGTAATCCTTTTTTTCTGCCCTTCCAGGTATCTTCTGGAAAGAGGGAAACCATATCTAAATCGATAACACCGGTTCCTTCAAAAGTAATTTTTAACCGCGCTTTTATTTCGGTTTTGGTAGCCGTAATTTGCCCTTCGTAATTTTCCCAAGCATGTCCTTTAGGAACAACAACTGTTTCACCCAAAACATTCTGCAAAGAATCTATAAATTGAAACTTGATTTTTTGGATGTCGCCACTTACTTTTTTAGCATCAATGGTCAGATTATATTTGGCATCTTTCTTTATGCCCATACCCCTATAACCCTCGTTTATTAACTCATATTTTGGACCTTTAACTTCAGCTCGAGCATAAGTATGGTTGGTATTTTCACCAGAATATTTTACGGGACTTAAAAAGCCCGACTCTTCATTATGCTTATGTTTATTGCTATTAGGTTCTAACCACCCCATTTTTGGCAAGGTGAACTCAAATGAACGGTTTTTAACCATTTCGGCATACAAACCACCGTCTGCAGCAAAGTTGATATCTTCAAAGAAAATACCATACATGGTTGGCTGGATTTTGATACCCGTATCCTTTAAATCTAAAACTAAGTTAGCTGTTTCACTTGTAGTTGAATTAACTTCAGAATTTGTTCCTTTTTCACCATTATCTTTACAACTTAAAAAAGCAACTAAAACTAAGTTGACTATAACTATGTATTTAAAAAATGATTGTTTCATATTAATAATATTCAAAAATTGGTCTTCCGTTGACGTCAAATTTTACTTCCATCATTCTAGCATGACGGTTTGGGTCGTATAATGGATCGGCAATAATTTCTTCCAACGGTCTTTTGTCACTTTCAGGAACTACCGTGGGGTCACCAACAGCCTTTTCGTAATCTCTAGCGTGATAAATGCTTAGTGGTTTTCCATTTTCATCTACAGTAAAACTATTGTGCCCTGGGCCGTAAATGTTCTTTTCATAATCGGTTTCTAAAACTGGATATCTTGATTTTTCCCAAGAATTCCTGTCCAATAAATCGGCATTTTCATCGGCTTCCATTAATCCCATGCAGTAACAAGCCCCTGTTGCACTAGCAGAAAAGGTTATATAAATTTTGCCTTTGTTTTTTATCACGGCTGGTCCTTCATTCACCCAAAAATCGATGCGTTCCCAATCATAGTCTGGTGTAGTTAGCATGAATTGTGTCGTTTTTAGCTTAATAGGCGATTCCATTTCTGCTAGATACAAATTGGATGCTGCAAACTGTCCACCTGTTTTTTCTGCCCAACAGAAATAACGCTTTCCGTTGTGATCGAAAACAGTTCCGTCTAAAGAAAAATCGATAAAACTTTTGTTGTCGCCATCGGCTGGTTGCATTTGCCCCAATTCAATCCATTCGTCTTTTAAAGGATCTTGACCTGTACATTCAATTACATACGGTCTTAATTTCCAGATATCTTCCTCTTCACTTGCGGCAAAATACACGTACCATTTCCCATCTAAATAATGAATTTCAGGTGCCCATATATGTCGGCTCATAGGCCCGCTTTCATGTTTTTGCCAAACGTTATAGGTTTCAGTATTTTGCAATTCGTCAATGGTTTTTGCCTTTCTTAGTTCAATACTGTCATAAGTAGGTACCGAACCTGTAAAGTAATAGTAACCATCGGTATGTTTATAGATAAAGGGATCGGCACGTTGCTCTACAATTGGTGCATTTTTATCTGAATTACCCATTTTTATATGTTTAGTTTAATTTTTATTTTTTCGTAATAAGAATCTGTAATCTTGTAACGAAACATCAAAAGCCCCATTATAACATGAAATACACCTGGAATGATCGTAAGCATCAAAGCGATACCAACTAATGCCGTTTCGGTTTGAATCGAATCTGGAATATATCCGAAAAAATCCAATAAATATCCAACAACTGCTCCCGCGATTCCCATGCCGAATTTTTGGGCAAATGAAATACCTCCAAAAGATAATCCAGAAACTCGCTTACCGGATTCTGCATGACCATAATCTACGGCTTCCGCAATAGCCGACCAGAATACTGGTGCATGTAAATCGACTACGAAAGACAGGATAAAATAGAGAATGTAAGCCAATACCATATCACCTGGTTTAACCACAAAATACATAACCAAACTAATAGCACCGACCGCCAATTGTGTGTATTTAAAGAGTTTTACTTTACAGTAACGTTTGGTAATATATGTTGAAGCTGGCATAGCCAAAATTGCAGCAGTCACACCTGTTGCCATAAAGGTAGACTGTACCGTTGCATCGCCACCAAGGAAGTATTTAGCATAGAAAATTGCTACCGAACCACGAATAACATACCCAACGGTTCCTGTAAAACACACACCAAACAGCAGTGTCCATTGGCCGTTTTGCATTAATAATTTGAATTGTTCTAATAATGGTTTTTTATCAATTTTATGCTCTACACGTTCTTTAGTAGTGAAAAAACAGAATATAAAGAGCAACGTGCCTAGAAAAGCCATCAACCCCATAGCGAGCTGGTAGCCTCTAGCTAAATCGTCTTTACCTAATTTTTCTGCTAAAATTGGCACGACAATCGACACTAAAAAGGCTGCAACTTTAGCAAAGAACAATCTGTACCCATTAGCTGATAATCGTTCTTGTGGATCACTGGTTAATACACCAATTATTGAAATGTAAGGAATAGTTACCGAAGTAAACATTATGGTCACAAAAATATAGGTAACATAGGCGTATATCATTTTACCAGCATAGTCAAAGTCTGGTGTTGTAAAAGTAAGAAATACCGATAAACCAAAAGGGACAGCCAAGAATAGAAAATAATGCCTATATCTCCCCCACCTTGTAGTAATTTTATCCGTAATCATTCCCATTAACGGATCGGTAATGGCATCAATCAAACGTACCAAAAGGAATAACACCGCCATATCTTTGGGTTTAAGCCCAAAAATATCGGTGTAAAAAAACGTTATAATTAAAAACATGGAAGATATTACAACGTTTACCGCAGCGTCTCCTGAGCCATATCCTATTTTTTCAAGGACGCTTAACTTTTGGTTTTCTGATTTCATAAGTTTAGTTCAAATGGTTAGAAGTTTGATCATTAAGCAATATGACTTCCAACAGTTATTTATGTTTAGTTATTTATGTACTTGTGATTCGTTTATAATTTTACCAATCAAGTTTTATTAAAGATATAGCCTGTCTAGGTAGATCTATTTGGATATTTGTTTGTCCCTTATTAATTTGCTTCCATTCGGGTGATGTAAATAAATGCAGTTGTCCTGCTTTTTCAAGCGTTTTTATTTGACTTTTAGTTGGGTTTTGGGGCGACCCCATTTTTTTCCAAAGTGTATAGGAGTTGCTTAACTCTTGATCGACTCTGTAATGATTTACCAAAACTTTTTCC
This sequence comes from Flavisericum labens, assembly GCF_045446075.1. Classification (NCBI taxonomy): domain Bacteria; kingdom Pseudomonadati; phylum Bacteroidota; class Flavobacteriia; order Flavobacteriales; family Flavobacteriaceae; genus Flavisericum; species Flavisericum labens. Next base: position 35,542 of record NZ_JBJJBQ010000012.1, read on the forward strand.
GAAGAAATATTATTGATAATGAGTTTGACCAATGATGATGGTACGTTTAAATCATTATTATCATGATAATTCCAAACCATGATGGAAATAGAATTTTTGCCTTTAGAAGCAATGGCATTAATATCGGGATTTTCCCCTCGTACACTTTCGTTCCTAACTTTTATAAAATCATAAGATAGATTATCCTGGTTTACTTTTATTCTCTCCCCTTCCATCATGCCAAACATTCTGAATACATTTAACACCGGTTTATCCACTCCATTAGTGGCCATGTCTCTAAAACCGGCATACCAAGGTTGGTTTTCAAACTCGAATCCCCAGGTTACAGCACCTAACAAATTCACCCCATAATGGTCGGCCAGTTCATATTTTCTAGCAAATGACGCTGCCGTATAGCTCGCGTACATGGTGCCGTTTCTATAGGCGTTATGTGGATAATCGGCTTCGGAACATGCGGCACAACCCTCTGGGTCTGACTCTCCAATAATAATGGGTAAGTCTTTAAACTCCGGATATGATGCTACAATTTCAAAGCCTTTACTGATATCTCTAAGCTGCGTGCCCATATTCATTTGAACCATGCCATCGACCACTTTTGGACCTCCCTTAGCATGAAAAGTTATAAAATCAAGGGGCGAACCAATCTCACCGGTTACGTAATTTTTTCCATTTTTAACATGGTCCAAGAAGGTGCGTAAAAATTCTGCTGCCTTGTCCCATCCGGGCCCTGTAGTTTCTGGACCTCCCATTTTAGCTGTTGGTAACGCTCTTTTTACCGCATCAGCACTATAATCATATAATTTTATGTATTCTTCTGTGGTACCTTGCCAGTACCCAATATTTGGTTCGTTCCAAAGTTCCCAATACCAGCTTTCAACTTCTTCTTTACCATAGCGCTCCACACAATGTGTAACCCATTGATAAACCAGTTCTGCCCATTTTTCATAGTCTTTTGGCGGGTAAGCCCAACCTGTGTAAATATCTTCATAAGCTGCACCAGGTTTCCAATAATGGCGGTAAGGGTCCGGTTTTGCTGATAAGGCCTCTGGCATAAACCCTATTTGAGCAAATGGTTTCATCCCTCGCTCTATATAAGTATCGAATATCTTGTCGACGATAGTCCAATCGTAAATTGGGTTTCCGTTTTCATCCTCAGTATATGCATTGGTTGAACCCCATTTAAGTGCATGTGTTCCCTCGCCAGTCACCAAAAGGCTATGAGCCCGAACAAATACGGGAACCGGACTTAGGCTCGCTATCTCAGAAAGCAGTTTTTTACCATCTTTCATGTAGGTGTAATTGGGTTCATCGTATCCCCACCACGCCCATATGGGTTTCATCGGCCCTATTTCTTCACTGGCATCAATTTTTATTTCTAAAGCATTTTCTTGCGCAATACTATTTAGTTGAAAAAGGATTAATCCAATTAAGAGTATTTTTTTTGAAATAAATTTGATGTCTGACATAACTTTTATTTTTAGGAAAAATCTATTTGTTTTCTAACCAAACCTTCATTTTATTTACGCCTCGGTTTGACCAAGCGTAATAAGGAATAGCTTTCAATTTACGGTTTGTGATGGTATTAACACCTTCTAAAATGTCTTCCTTCTGAACCGTAAATTCGTCGTTTGATGACACCGAAATTTTATCAAATTTTGGATTATCCACTTCTTCTACTGCATAAACCAAAGGGCCATACTCTAATGATAGTTTACCTCTATCTTCTTCTACTTTTTCATTGGCTTTAACCGTTCGCACTTCCATTGGGAAATTGATTTCGATTTTATCTATAGGATTCCAATTCCTAGTAATTTCGAAATAACCTTCTTTAATGGAAGTATTAACTTTTTCTCCGTTAATGGATAAGGTTGGTTGCGATTTGTAAATGTCTGCATAACTGTATAAATCGCTGGGTAATACTTCATTTCTACTCCATCCAGGCACACGGAATTTAACGGTGATTTCTGAATTGGCATCAATGGTCAATTTTACGTTACCGTTCCATGGATAAGATGTTTCTTGAGAAACCTTAACTTCTTCACCATTCAAATCAATGTCGGCATGACTTGAAGCATATAAATTTACGTAAATGGTTTTGTCTGATTTTGAATAAATCAATCCGGGAATTGAGGGCACGAAACGAATCACGTTAGTTGGACAGCAAGAGCAATCAAACCAAGCTTGACGGGTACAAGAACCGCGATTGGATTTATAAACACCATCAGATTCTAAAGCGTTTGGATAGAAAAAGTTGGTTCCGTCTAAAGATAGTCCAGAAATCAAACCGTTGTACAGCGTACGCTCAATAACATCAAAATATTTTACATCGCCATAAAGGTTATGCAATCTATGGTTCCAGTATACATCGCCAATGGCAGCACAGGTTTCGTTGTAAGCAGTAAGGTTTGGTAATTCATAATTTGCACCAAATTGCTCTCCATCATGCTTTGCTCCAATTCCACCGGTGATGTACATTTTTTTACTCACCATATTGTCCCATAATTTATTAATTGCAGCCTCGTATAAACTATCGTTTTGAATAGCTGCAATATCGGTCATGGCTGCATACATATACACTGCTCTAACGGAATGTCCCACAACTTCCTCTTGATTGACAACAGGGACATGGTCTTGAGAATATGGACCAAATAGTTTGTGATTATTCGGATTTCCGCGGTTATCTAAAAAGTATTTTGCAAGGTTGATATAATCTTCTTTTCCTGTTATTTGATACAATTTTATTAACCCCGTTTCAATAATTTGATGCCCAGGAACAGCAGAAATTTTATATTCGCCCTCACCAAAGGTTTTTACCATTAAATCGGCGTTTTTTAAAGCAATATTCAAAAAGTTACGTTTTCCCGTGGCTTTATAATGCACGGCTGCAGCTTCATATAAATGGCCAGCGTTATACAATTCGTGACTCATAAATAGGGCTTCCCAACGCTTACCTTCTTTTACCTCAACCCATGGCGCTGGTGGCTCTGCAGGATTAATGGTCCTCCAAGTTGTTAAATAACCATCAGGTTCTTGACCTATTTTTATAATGTTGACCAAAGAATCTAATACGGCTTCTAACTCTTTGTTTGGGGCACTTATTAATGAGTTCGAAGCACCTTCAATAATTTTATAAACATCGGTATCGTCAAAAGGCATAGCGCCTTTTACTTTACCTTCCATTTCTCCACCCGCAATTAAGAAATTATCCAAACGGCCTTCTTCTTCACATTTGGCAATGGCATATTCAATGGTTTTTTCTTGAACGCGTTTGATGATAGGTAACCAAAATTCGTCGGTAACTTTTACGTTTTGGATATCTACAGGTTCTATCTGATAGCCCGTTTTTTCTTCTACTTTAGCAATGTCCTTTTTGTCTGTTTTACAGTTGAATAAAACAATTGCGGTTGCTAAAATCAGTATGTGCTTTGATAGTTTCATTTTTTAATCCATTGGTTCTACAACTGGCCAACCATCTACCCAATTCACTTCTTTTACGATTAGTTTTGGCAACCCTTTATCGCTGGCATCATAACCATGCATAAAGGTGTAATCTTTACCTTCAAAAGTGAATACACTGTTGTGTCCAACACCATACCAGTTCTTGTTACCTTCGATAACTAAACTCCCACCACCTGCATTTAATTTTTTTCCGTCTTTATCAACATAGGGGCCAGTAACTGATTTTGAGCGACCAACCACTAATTTATAAGTACTATTTTCTCCACGGCAGCAATAATCCCATGATAGGAATTGATAATAATAATCGCCTTTTTTAAAGATAAAAGGACCTTCTAACGGCGCATCTCCGGCATCGGCATCAGGTAGATCTGGACTTCTATCCCTTCTTGCAATAGGATACCATTCCTGCGGTTGCGCAAGAGTTTTTAAATCGTCTTCTAATTTGACCATTTTTAAACCAGACCAAAACGAACCGAATGACATCCACGGCGTACCGTCTTCATCAAAAATCAAATTAGGGTCAATGGCATTCCACAAGTCCCTATTAGGTGCGGATTGAATAACAATACCCTGATCTTCCCATTTGTAATTTTCATCTTCTGGATTTAAAGTTGAATTTGTTACCAATCCAATTGCCGATGTGTTTTTTCCAAATGCGGAAATTGAATAATATAAATAATATGTTCCGTTGTGAAGCGTAATATCCGGCGCCCAAATATGACCGTTAAAGCCTGGGGCTACTTTTTTAGCCCACTTAGGACTTTCTGCAAAAACACGGTCTGCTTTTGTCCATGTTTTTAAATCTTTGGATGTAAAACTTGTTATGCCTGGTCCTGTACAAAACAAATAATAGGTATCTCCTTGTTTGGCAACAACAGGATCATGTGTTATTGGTTTATCGGTTTGAGCACATGAAACAATGGATATAAAAAAAACAAATAATGCTGTGAAATGCTTTAATATTTTCATGGTATTTAATTTTGAATTCCTTCTGATGTCATAATAATACGTTTCAAAGTACCGTCTTCGTTGTAATACAATCTATCCACACAAACCGAGCGTCTAAAACTTCCGCCATGCGTAGGAATTGAACCATTATGATAGATAAAATAATCTTTGCCTTTAAACTCAAGAATAGCCTGATGATTGGTGTTACTATTACCAGCCACCTCATTTAAAATACCCTTAAATTCCCATGGCCCAGTAATGGATTTACTCATGGCATAGGCAATCTTTTCTGGAAATTGATAAGCATAAGATAGATAGTACCAATCTCCTTTTTTGTGGATATAGGGTGCTTCGGTGAAGTTTGGCAGATCTACCGTCATAATCGGGCCGTCCAGCTCAATCATATTATCTTTTAACTTGGCGTATTTACAAACCGTATTTCCCCAGAACAGGTAAGCTTGACCATCATCGTCAATCCAAACTGTTGGGTCAATATCATCCCAACTTATCTTGGTATGCGTAGTCATATCATTAGTTATCAAGGCTTTGCCAATAGCATCTTTAAAAGGCCCTATAGGGCTATCGGCTACTGCCACACCAATGGCTTTACCATGGTGAGAATCATCATGTTCTACAGTAACGTACCAATAAAATTTCCCATCTCGTTCAATAACTTGAGCAGCCCAGGCATCCCCTTTGGCCCATTCAAAGTCTAAAGGTTTTAATGGCACTGGATGTTCTTCCCAGTTAACCATATCTGATGAAGAAAACACTAACCATTCATACATTCTATAGCCATTAACATTGTTGGGAGCCTCATCATGACCGGCATATAAATATACTTTGTCATTATGCACTATAGCTGCAGCATCAGCAGTATATTTGTCCGTAATAATCGGGTTATTAAATTTTAAAGGCTTTTTTGAAATTTCAGCTCGTTCTTCTAAAGAATTCTTTTCCTTAACTTCTTCTTTACAGGCAACTAAAGCTATAAAGAGAAATAAAAATTTAAATAAGTGTTTCATGTAAATAAAATTTAATTGACTTTTTTACCCCAAATGGCAGTTCCGTCATTATTTAAACCAGAAAGTAAAATTGTGGAGGCTACTTTGTTCTCCCAGTCTCTACCGCGCTCAACGTGTAATTTATCGGTAAAACCATTTGCCCAAGTTAAGGTTAACCAAGGTGCACTAAAGGCCCAAGAATTATTAGTATCACCATTAATAGAACCGTCCGCTCCTAGCACCAAATCAATCGAGGTTTGGAAATCGGCCGAGGTTTGCTCTTCAGCATAACCGGGTGTTACTGAATACCCCAAAATAATTTGCTCGTAAGTTCCAACCAGATCCGCATCAGTAATGGCAGATTGATTAACCGCCGCATAACGCTCTGGAGACACAATGGGCCAACCATCTTCGGTCCAATGAATTTTACGAACATGTAAAACCATAAAAAAACTGTTAATCCCAGGTCTTCCTTGATGTGCCATGTAATATTGGCCATTGCCATCATTAAACACAGCTGGATGGGAAACCCCTTGCCAACCAGAATGACCATTAAACTTATACGGCGCTAAAATCATAGGCGCATTGTCTACCTCTGTGTTGATATTTACACCATTAAAGTCGTAAAACGGTCCGTCAGGTGTATCACCTCGTCCAACCCTTACATTATATTTTGTTTGAAGCCAATCGTAAGAAATAAACATATAGTACTTTCCTTGATCTGCATTGTATATAACTTCTGGGCCTTCAATATTTCCATTTATTGAATTTCCGGTAAAACCACGTTGCGCAATGCGTGTTCCTTTATTGCCATTAACCAACGCTAAACCTGTAGTTGGGTTTAACTTTAATTTATAAATACCATCCCAAGCAGAACCGTAATAAAACCAATGCTCTCCAGATGGCGTTACAACAACGGTAGGATCAATGGCATTCGTTTGCCTGGTACCATCGGCCTCTGAGGTAACCACCAAATCTTTTTCTAACCAGGGCCCTTCAGGACTATCGGAAGTTGCCAAGCCCATAACACTGAGACGACCAACTTCTGAGGACAGCGAATAATACAATCGGTATTCATCACCTACTTTCATGATAAAAGGAGCCCAAAGCGAATTAAATGGCTCTGTGCCCTTGCTTCTTATAAAGTTAGCTCCTTTTGAAGGCAATGTATTAAACGCCCAACCAACCCATTGCCAATTTACTAAATCCTGTGATTTTCTAATTTGAATTCCTGGACGAACAGCTGACCCAAAGGACACGTCGGTATTATAGCAATAATACGTATCGCCCACTTTTATTACAGAAGGGTCGTGAACATTGTATGGCCCCCAATCCCTTACGTTCTGAACACCAGCAACATCATAATACGTATCCTCTATATTATCAACTGTATAAACTTTTGATGTTGGTCCTTCCTCTTCTTCCTCTTCCTCTTCTTCCTGCTCTTGTTGCTGTTCTTCTTTTACGGGACTGTCTTTGGAACAACTAGTACCAACAAAAACTAGCAGAAAAAACAGTACCACCAGTTTCAATTTGGTCATTATATTTTCTTTCTTCATAGCTTATAAATTTTTATTTTCCTTCCATCATAATTACAGAAAACGCTGGAATTGTTACCGTCAATTTTCCTTTTTTAAACTTGAATTTTTTAAATTCGGTGGTTTTAATTTTATCAGGGTTATCAAAAGTATTATGGTCTTGAATCTTGTCTGACGCCAAAATAGTCCCTGTAAATTCCTTTAATCCCAAATCACCTAAGTCAAGTTCAACCTCATTTTCTTTTTCTGAATCAATATTTACTAGAGAAATATTAACCTTACCGTCCTTTTTTGAAGCTGAAGCCGATATAGCCGAAAGCGATTCTCCGTTGAACGTATATTCTGGAGATTCAAAAGAAAGGGGTAAAAGCTGTGCATCTTGATGTGCCGCGTACATTTTCATTACGTGGTATGTTGGCGTTAACAACATTTTTTCACCTTCGGTTAAAATTGTCGCCTGCAAAACATTGACTGCTTGTGCCAGATTTGCCATTTTAATTCTATCTACTCTACTATTAAATATATTTAATGTTACACCAGCTATCATGGCATCTCTCATGGTATTTTGTTGATAAGCAAAACCTGGGTTAGTACCCTCTTCAACCTCATACCAGCTTCCCCACTCATCAACAACTAAAGCCACTCTCTTTTTAGGATCATATTTATCCATAATAGCAATATGCTTGTCCAAAATCTCGTTCATATGAAGACAATGCTTCATGAAAAGGAAATAATCAGATTCATCAAACTTCGTGGCTGAACCTGTAGGTGGCCATCCAGTACGAGTGTAATAGTGAACTGAAAGCCCCCACATCATTCTATGTGGCACATCCCTCATCATAACTTCAGTCCAGTGATAATTATCGGCATCAGCTCCTGACGCTATTCTTTTGATTGGTGTGCCAGGATAATCCCTAGCATATGTTGCATATTGTCTATATAAGTTTGCGAAAAATTCTGGAGTCATATTTCCACCACATCCCCAGCTTTCGTTACCAATACCCCAATATTTAACGCGCCAAGGCTCTTCCCTACCATTACTTTTTCTTAAATTTGCCATAGCCGTATTACCATCATAATTGCAGTACTCAACCCAATCATTAAGCTCTTCAACGGTTCCACTTCCAACGTTTCCTGCTAAATACGGCTCTGTTCCCAACAACTCACACAATTGTAAAAATTCATGAGTACCGAAGCCATTATCTTCTTCTACCTTACCCCAATGTGTATTAAGTATATTGGGTCTTTCCTCCTTCGGTCCTATACCATCTTTCCAGTGGTATTCATCAGCAAAGCAGCCTCCTGGCCAGCGTAAATTAGGCGTTTTTAAGCCTTTTAATGCTTCTATGATATCGTTTCTCATACCATTAGTATTAGGAATATTGCTATCCTCCCCCACATAAATACCATCATAAATACACCTACCCAAATGCTCCGTAAAATGGCCATAAATATGTTTGCTAATTATTGGTGCAGATTCATCTTCACTAACTTTTATAATTGTAGTGTTCTGTGAATAAACACTTGAAGCTGCAATAAAAAAGATTGCAATAAAATTCAAAAAAACTAATTTAGTTTTAAACATAGCCGTAAACTTATTTGTATTATTTAATTTATATAATTGTTAAAGATCCTGAATAAAAACCTATAAGTGTAATTTATACACTTACAAATTAATTAAAAAGAATTGAGACTTCCAAAAATACTAATGTTAATTTTATTAATATAACCATAAAAAAACGGTTTACTAATAAGATTAACAATTAAAGCCCCTAACTTTTAACTAATTGCTAATACTCGTGTGAAGTTTTATAAAAAAGCGTTTTAATAAGCCGAAACTTTTAAAGTTTTCAGGTTATCTGCAATATAATGACCTATCAACTTACCCTGGGTTAAACCTTCGGTAATGGCCATATTATAATGAATGCCCCCATAAAGCCTAGAAAGGGCTGCCTCTTCTGAAGCCTGAATGAACGACGTAAATGTTCTAGCCGGTAAACCATACTCCGTTTCTGTGGTATCTTCAAAACCAAAATTATCGCCAAACAGTTGCGTTAAAACTACTGCGGCCGACCCAGAAATAACCGAATGTCCACTCGTGTACTCAGGAAAAGGAGGTGTTTGCAAAAAAGGCTCCCAATCTTCATCTATCGATTTATTAATTACGGTTTCTGGGCGCACTACAAGCGTATTCCATTTTTGATCCCAACAGCTAATAAAACCGTCGAATAATGCCACCGATACATTAGTAAAGGCATTAACCGTTTCATCAAAGGTTGACCCCTTAATTTTGGTGGCAATAGATGTTATCCCCACCCAATGTCCTCCTGGTGTAATTTTTTTTGTAGCAAACATGGTATGCCCCTGATGATGTGCTACATATGGGTTACAATCCCAGAATTTTGCAATATCGGCTCCTTTGCAGTTATCCTTCCCGCCCACTTCATAAACCTCCATTAATTGCTTTTTAAAAGGGCTACCATCGGTTAAATCAAACTCAAAAGGTGGCTTAACCACAAATTGGTTGGGTGCTTGTAACACCAAAGTTCTAATTTTATTCCAATGTGGTTCTATGCCCTGCATGTAAGCCGGCGGAGTAGGCTTCCAATACTGCGGTTCTTCTCGAATTATATACTGCGGATATGTACGGGTTTGTTTGTAAAAATCGGTGTCTGCCCACTTTAGAATATGATCGGCCACTTTATCTCCGTAGTCCATTGAAGCTTCCAATACTTTTTCAGGCAGTCCAGCTCGGCTTAAACTATCGTAACAACTTTCTTGAAACTCAGTTAATTTGTCCTCTGAAAAAACAAGTGCTTTCCCAACCCTAAAAAATGCCTGTAGTGAAGCCAAATTTAAATCGATATTTTTATTGGAAGGTTCAGGTATATCTTTAAAATCTGTTACCTGCCCAACTAAGCTATTGTATTTTTCAGGATACTTTTTTTGAATTATTGCGTATGAAGCTAAACTGGGATACATGTAAACCCGAGATGCCACTGGTGGCGAAAAAATATCATAAACAATGACATCCGTTAATTTTTTCATTGCCATTCGAAACAATTCTGGATTATTCAAATCATTCTTATAGCGAGTATCTTCTTCGCATCCTGAAATTGATATCAATAGCCACGACATGGTTACTAACAAGAAAGCTCGTTTTAGGACTACATATTTTATTGATACCTGTTTAAAATCTAACATGTTTAATTTTTAATATTTGAATTCCTGCCGGTTTAGCTTTTCACAAATTTATGAATTACTTTGAATAGTAACATCTAAGACCCTTTATTACCGTAGTATTCACCTTAAAATCAATCGAAACTTAGCTTACGGGTTTGTTGACCAGAAACACTATAAAACGCTACGGATTTTATTGATTCCACGACCTCTATAATGTTGGAAGATTGTGATAAATATCCACCACCCCGTGTAAATTCATGTCTTCTTTTTGAACCCTCTTTAAAATTGATTTCAGCAAAAGCTTCATCTGAATTGGGTTTTACAAATGTTTTACCCCTCTGTTTAATTGCATTAGTTACAACGGCACCATCATTCTTGCCCACTAAAACCAAAGAGTTTTCAGGAGTATTTACTTTTACAATGCTTTTTGAATCTCCAATAACTAAAAAACCAGAATCGTTATTATTGATTACTTTAAAAGTTCCATCGCCTTTATTCCTCAAAATAAGACCAACAGATGCATCATACCTTCCTGCCCCAACTTCAGTAGCATAATTATTACCCACCATCAAAAGATCCAAATAACCATCATGGTCAAGATCTTCAGCTAATAAACCATTAATTGGAGCTATCTGACTTTCTAAAGGAAGTGGGCTCATTTTAAACTTACCACTACCCAAGTTCTCAATAAATACAGTACGTAATTCGTATGCCTCAAGCGTTTTGTATTCATCTAAACTGAACATTTCTAAAATATCTTCTGTTGAGGACTTAGCAAAATTATTATAGTAAAGAAACTTCTTTTTTATCTTAGGTAATTGCTGAATCAATTGATCTAGCGATGCCAATGGATAATATTGTCCCTCCTCGAACTTTGAAAATATAGGATCTACTGCTCCATTATCATCAAAATCGGCATAATCCAACCTAATTGGATGGTTATCTATAACTTTTAAATTTGAATTTAACCCCAGGTTTCCTGCTACAAAATCAATATCACCATCGTTATCAAAATCTCCAGATTGTATGCTGTTCCAAAGCCCAGAGCTCTTATTTAAATTTGAATTTTCAGTGATATTGGTGAGTTGTTTGCCATCTCCTTTTAATAAAGTAATTGGCATAAACTCTCCCACAACTACTAAATCTAGATTAGCATCATTATCAAAATCAGTCCATATAGCAGAAGTTACCATACCTATTTCGTTTAAAATTGGACAAACCTTATTGGTAGCTATCTCAAATTTACCTGAATTGTTTTCTAAAATATAACTCTTTGGTGCTGTTGGGTATTTACCTGGAATTAGGCGGCCTCCTACAAATAAATCTATATCGCCATCATTATCAAAATCCCCACCAGAAACTGCCGAAGTACTCGTGAGCATTTCAGGTAATTCACCTTGATGCAGCGTTCCTTTATTGTTGTAATAAATTCGATCTTGATAAGCATCGTGTTCTGCAAAGCGTTCTGAACCTCCACTTGCAACATACAAATCATTGAGCCCATCGCCATTGGCGTCAAAAATTAAAGCACCTTCATCTTCATACAACTTGGTATCGTCTAACTCAACTTTTTTAAATCTTCCATTTTTTTCTTGATAATGAATGGTTGAGTTATAACCGTAAGATCCACCAATAAAAATATCTTCTAAACCATCACCATTAAGATCACCCACAGCCATCCCAGGCCCTTGATTTGAATATTTTTGCATGAGTAATGATTGCGAGGCAAAATCGTTATAACTTTTGTCCTGATGCGTGTGCTGAAAAGTTGAATCTGCTTCAAAATACATCAGCTCTCCAGAAGTCATTGACATGTCTTGTTGAGCCGCATCATTATATGCTACGGTAACCAGTTGATTAGTACTTAAATCAAAAAGGGTATTAACCTTTCCATCTGGCCATTCCACTTTTAAACTATCAATTTTGTCCAGATTCTTTAGTCCAAAATGAAGCGTCGTTTCTACCGTACTTTGAAACCCCCTAACCGGTTGATTATATCTTATTTTTTGATTCGAAGCGCTATAAACCAACACCTTCGCTCCAATCCCTTTTTTGTTTTTTGAATCACCTTGAAGGTTAACTTTTACATAATTAGAATTTATGGTATCCTTTTCACGGAGCGTATTATTGTAAATAAAGGCCTGCTGATTGATATTATTAACTATCAAATCAAGATCTCCATCGGCATCCAAATCTGCATAAGCTGCTCCATTAGATATTGATTCCTCGTTAAAACCCCAATCGTTGGTTACTTTTTCAAAGCTTGAATCTCCGTTATTCTTATATGCGTAGTTAGGCACTTTTATAGTAGGTCTGGTATATAGGCAGTCTATTACAGATTTTTTTAGCTCATCAACATCTTTAAATGCCGAAGCTTTGCTTTGTCTGAACTTAACAAAATCCATATCGGTAATATCCTTACCAAAACCATTTGTTATATAAATATCGTTTAAACCATCATTATCAAAATCGGCCATTAAAGGTGCCCAACTCCAATCGGTTTTATCAACACCAGATAACTGGCCAATTTCACTAAATGTTCCATTGCCGTTATTGCGTTGCAACATGTTTCGCATGTGTTGGTGCCCATAACCAAATTTTAAAGCAATTTGAAATATGTCGTGAGAGTGTGCACCAGACATAAGTTTTCTTCTTCTCACATTTTCTGGAAGCATGTCAACGGTTATAACATCCAACAAACCATCATTATTAATATCGGCCACATCATTACCCATAGAAAAGTGGCTCGTGTGACCAAAGTAATTTGAGGCATCTTCCTGAAACGTACCATCTTTTTTATTTATGTATAAAAAATCGCGAGAGAGGTAATCATTAGACACATAAATATCTGGCCATTTATCATTATTGGCATCAAATACTGAAACTCCCAAACCAAATCCCTCAATGGATATACCAGCTTCGGCCGAGACATCAGTATATTTTGGATGCCCTAATTCTTTATTAAAATCATTTCTGTAAAGGCGGTCTGTATTGCGACCTTGTCCATCTTTTAAAATGGGCCTAATTCTAATAGCAGATTTTTCAAACCCGCCCCCAGTTAGAAGATACATGTCCAGATCACCATCTAGATCATAATCAAAAAAAATAGATTGTATGGATTCTCCTTGATCGGCCAACCCATATGCTGCTGCTGATTCTGTAAATGTAGAATCTCCATTGTTTATATAAAGTAGATTGGGGAACATACTTTTGTTCCCCATTCCACCAACACTTAAATATATATCATCAAACCCATCTTGGTTGATGTCTATGACATTAACACCCGTACACCATTTTCCTTCGGTATCTATACCAGAGCTTTCTGTTATATCATCAAACTCTAAATTACCTTTGTTTATATAAATTCTACTCTTTACTAAACTTCCAGAAAAAACGACATCGGGCAAGCCATCTCTATTAAAATCTCCTATACCAACTCCTCCTCCATTATAGAGATACTCATAGTTTAAAATATTAACTGAATCGTTTGTAGTAATTTTATTTTCAAAATTGATGCCTGAAAAATCAGCGCTAATACGCTCAAATAATTTATTATTCTCGGCATTTTCCTTGGCGCAACCGGTCATAAAAATAACGACCAATAAAACAATAATATTGTTTTTAACTTTCAAGCATCAATCTATTTAAAAAACTAACTCAAACTCTATTTATATTATCCTTCGTTTGCTTTGTTACCAACCATATTCGGGTTACGATCTAACTCTTCTTGAACGATAGGTTGGTATTTACGATTAGGCACGAAGGTATTGAACTCTGGATCGTGAGATTTTAACTCATCTAATTTAGTTGAGTCATCTAACCAACCCCAACGCTTAATATCCTGATATCTTGAACCTTCAATGGCAAGCTCTGTAGTTCTTTCGTGCGCCAATTGATTCATAAATTGACTTACAGAATAACCTGCAAATTCGGTTTCTCTATCTGGAAGATTTGCTCTATCTCTTACACGTTGCACTTGAGCAGCCGCTAACGGAACATTACCTGTGTTAGCTAAACATTCTGCATACATTAACAGAACATCTGCAAAACGTATAACATGATAATTGATACCACATGTAAATGGATCACCACCTTCGTTTGCCAACGTATATTTGGCAATATAGTACAAGTTTGGATCTAAGAAATAATCTCTTCCGTAGGCTTGAGTTAAACCTTCATCTGGTTGATACGATAAAATAGTAGCTGGAAAGCGTGGATCAATTTTATCATCAACCGTTCTTTCCATTGATAATGCATCAACCAAATACTGAGTTGGGAAATAATCATAGAAATCCGCACCTGAATAAGTTGGAGCCAAGGCACTAAACTGTCTCCAGTTTACGTTTGGATCACCACCCCAGTTAAAATCTGAATTTTGACTTTGGGTAAACTCTACCCAAAATATTCTTCCTGGGTTGGCCGCTTCTATGCTTGGATCCTGAGAAAACAAACCACCATAATTATCTGATAAATCATATTCTTGCGAATCTACAACAGCTTTGAAATAAGGCAGTGCTTCGCTATGCAATCCTTGATACAACTTCAATTTACCCATTAATGATTGCGCAGCACCTTTTGTAATTCTTCCAACTTGTCCTGTATCAGGTCCACTAACACTATTGTAATTAACAGGAAGTTTAGCTATCGCTTCATTTAAATCGGCCTCAACCTGTGCATAGATATCTGTCTGGGTAATGCCTTCATTAGATGGATAAAACTCTTCTCCTGACTTAGGTACCGAAAGTAACAATGGCACATTATCAAAAAGATTGGTTACATTAAAATATGCAAAAGCTCTTAAGAAATAAGCCTGTCCCAATAAACGGTCTCTTAACCCAGACTCTACCTCTTCTACATTAGGCACATTTTCCAAAGCTTGATTAGCACGATTAATTAACACATAATAACCCTCGTAACACCATCCCACAGCACCATCGGTAGCTGGCACCGTAAAATTAGCTGTTTGAGATAGAAAAGGCCAAGGACTTCTCGATTGAGTTTCATCACTTCTACTATCATTAATAGCAGGTGTCATTCTGTTGTACAAACCATCAATTATCAACGCATTATATATAGCATCAACTGAAGCTATAGCTTGATCTTGATTGGTATAATAGGCTTCAGCAGCCAATCGGTTTGGGTCTACTATTTCCAGTTCCTTTTCACACCCATAAAATAAGGCTGCAGTAACCGCTAGTAAAACTATTTTTATTCTGTATTTTTTCATTTTTCGTAACATTTAAAATTTTAATTGCACACCTAACATTGAGGTCATTGGTCTCGGGAATGTACCAAAATCAAATCCAGGTTCTAATATACCTGCCTGGAAATCTGGATTATATCCTTTGTATTTAGAAATTACAGCCACGTTTTGTAAAGTTACATAAAATCTAGCTTTTGATAAATGTAGCTTAGATATAATGTCATCTGGCAAAGAATACCCTAAAGAAATGGTATTAATCCTAAAGTAATCCCCTTTTTGCAACCATCCTGGTCTGTTTGAATTTCTACCATTGTTATTAGGATCTAAGAACACTACTCGTGGCACATCGGTATTCGTATTGGTTGGTGTCCAACGGTTTAAAATATCCTCATGCCAGTTCGTATAACCAGACGTAGGCATTAACCCACGGTATAAGTTACTGTTAATTAAATTACCGCCACTACCTTGACCAAATATGGTAAAATCGAAATTTTTGTAGTTGGCCGTAATGTTAAGACCATAATAATAAGTGGGCAAACCACTGCCTAAGTAATCACGGTCATCATCATTAATAACGTCATCTCCATTAAGATCTTTAAACTTGATATCTCCCGCTGCTGTTCCAGGTGTTTGGAAAGGCGCATCGGCAACCTCCTGGGCTGATTGGAAAATGCCATCGTAAATCCATCCGTAGTGTTCACCTAAAGATCTTCCAACTTCAGTTCTAGAACCTACCCCATTGATTATTCCTGTTTGTCCTCCAATCTCTATTACTTCATTCTTCACTGTATAGAAATTAGGAGCTATTTCTAAATTGAAATCTCCAAATTGTTTTCTTATCACTGCTGATAGCTCAATACCTGAATTCTCTAAAGAACCAGCATTGGTAAATATATTAGCTGGTAATGAACCAACTACAAACGGAATATTTACAGAAGTAAGTACATCATTAGATGTATTGGAATAGTATTCAGCTGTAAAATCTAAGCCTCCATTCCAAAAAGAAGCATCTATACCAATACTTCTGGTTACACGAGTTTCCCATTTAATATCCTTATTAACCACTTGAGAAACTGCAGCTCCAATTGCACGTCCACCATAGGCAAAACTATAAGGAATCCCTCTATTCACGGTACCTTGATATCTAAAATCTCCAATTTCTTGGTTACCTACTTCTCCAATACCACCTCTTAACTTTAATTCATTAATAAAATCTGGAAGTTCAAATTCGTTGTGCAACTTCCACCCTAAACCAACAGAAGGAAAATACTCAAAACGCAATTCTTTTCTGAATTTAGAAGAACCATCACGTCTAATATTAGCTGTTAACAAATATTTATCATCAAAGCTATAGTTTATTCTACCCAATAAAGAGCTTAAAGAATTTGGACCTAAGAAATCTGTTACACTAAAATCTGTGGCATTTCCTAAACTTTTAATGTAAGGCTCTTCCAACCCTGCACCTGTAACTCTTACCTCTCTAAAAGTATTCTTTTGATAGGTTTGCCCTACTAAAACTTTTAAATCATGTTTACCAAATACCTTCTCCCAATTTATCGTATTTTCAATTAAGAAAGAGCTTGCGTTTCTATTACCAACTTGTAATTGTGCTGTTGGATTAGGGAAGAAATACCCCAAATCGTACTGAGGCACAAACAATTGATCTTGAATACTTGAGTTATCGTATTGTAAACTTGTTTTTAAAGTTAGGCCATCAACCAACTCATAACCAGCGTAGAAGTTCGCTAAAACTCTAGTTACTTTGGTTTCGTTTTCAATTAAGGTATTAATACCAGGTACGTTTAACGTAATAGACTGGTGGATTGTAGAATCGGCCCCTCCAAAACCACCAACACGATTAGGATCGTAAACTGGGATAGTTGGCGCGGCTTGTAACAAGTCGTTTACCAATGATGGACGCCCACCAGGAAGACTAATTGTTGTTGTGAAAAACAATGGATTCTCATCAGAATGTACCAAATATAAATTTTCACCAAAATTAAACCTACCCAATTGCGTATCTGAATTTACCCTCATTGAGTAACGCTTATAGTCTGGACCAGAACCTACTAAAGTTCCTTCGTTATCTAAATAATCTAAAGAAACAAAATAGTTGGTTTTCTCTGTTCCTCCAGAAAAGTTTATATTATGGTTTTGAATGTAACCATCTTTATAACCTGCATCTTGCCAATCAGTATCAACATCATTAACAAAAAGAGGTGAGTTAGGATCATTACCTGGCACAATCGGTTGTCCAGCGTTGGTCAATAACTCAGCGTTAATCATTTGGTAACCTGCTCTATCCAAAACGGGTAACTTTTGCGTAATATTTTGGATACCATAATACGAATTAAGTTCTATAGCAAACTTTTTGCCTTTTTTACCACTCTTTGTAGTTATGATAACTACCCCATTTGCAGCTCTGTTACCATAAATAGCACCAGCGGTGGCATCTTTCAATACTTGAATTGACTCAATATCGTTAGGATTAATATCACGTATTCCACCAGTAATGGTAAAACCGTCTACAACAAATAAGGGCTCAGCACTAGCACCTTGTCCAAATGTAGCGACACCTCTAATACGAATATTAGGACTTGCCCCTGGTTGACCGTCAGTGGTAATTGATACACCGGCAACACGCCCTTGCATCATTTGGGCCACATCATTAGTTGCTTGCTTTGTCATTTCCTCGGTGTCCACAAGACTAACAGCTCCTGTTAAATCCGATTTTTTCTGAGTACCGTACCCAACAACAACAACCTCATCTAGCGACGTTAAATCTTCTTTTAAAGCAACATCAATTGTTGTTGAACTTCCCACAGTAATATCTTGAGTTAGGTAACCTAGATAAGAGAACTCCAATACATCACCAGCTGATGCACTAATGGAATAATTACCGTTGAAATCTGTTACCACCCCTTGAGATGAACCAAGAAGCAATACGTTTACACCAGGTAAAGGAATGCCCTCGTTTTCGGAAGTAACCGTTCCTGAAATTGTTTGCTGCGCAAAACCAAAATTTGCACAAGCCATCATAATCACAAACGCCATTAGCCATTTATTGTACAGCCAATCGCATTTGCGACTAAAAAATAGTAGTTTAGTTGTAATCATACTAATTTAGTTTTTAGTTAATTTTATAAGTGTAATTTACACATTTGTAAAATAATAACAAAAAATTAACATACGCAAATTTTTTTTTTAAATAAATGTATAATTAACACTTATTCTGTATATTTGAACAAATATTAAACATATACATACTGTATATTCGCTCAAAACCAATTACTCATGTATAAAGGTTACATTCCTGAAGATAAAGTTTTTCTTGCTGTAGACTGTATCATTTTTGGATTTGATGATGACGATTTAAAAGTACTCCTCATTCAAAGAGATTTTGAACCTGAAAAAGGCAAATGGTCTTTAATGGGTGGGTTTTTAAAACAATCGGAAACCTTAGATGATGCTGCTGCCAGAATTCTTTACAGGTTAACCGGTATGCGCGATATTTATATGGAGCAGCTATACTCCTTTAGTGACATTGATAGAGACCCGGTTGAGCGTACCATTTCTACATCGTACTATGCTATTGTAAATATTGAAAACCAAAATGAAAAATTGGTCGAAGGCCACAACGCGAAATGGTTTAGCCTTTCAAAAGTGCCTAGCCTTATTTTTGACCATGATGCTATGTTAGACAAGGCCATAAAAAGGCTAAGAAGAAGAACTTCCATAAACCCCATTGGGTTTGAGTTATTACCCGAAAAATTCACCATGCGGCAATTACAAAAACTCTATGAAGCCATATTGGATAAAAAGCTAGATAAAAGGAACTTTGTTAACAAGATACGGTCTATGGATATTTTAATTAAGTTGGATGAAAAAGATATGACCTCTTCTACCAAAGGCTCTTTTCTTCACATGTTTGACCAAGATAAGTACAACGAAAAACACGATAATAATTTTTATTTGAAGCTTTAGTGTTTTAAATATTGAATTAAAAAAAACAGCCCGCAAATTGCGGGCTGTTTTAGTTATATTAATTTCTATTTTTTACTACTCAGATGCGTGACCGTATCCTTGCGTAATATTTCCATTTGAAGAAGCAATTGTTTCAAAAGGAATAGCTCTAGCATATCGAGGTGGTTGCCCTTCTGCATAGTAAGAATCTGGATAGCCTTTAAAAATATCTGAAGTATATTGACTCTCGTTATCGATAATTCCTTGTCCCCAAGGTTGCTTTTCGTAACCATCAGCTTCTAAAGCAGCAGCAACTGCACCATCTGGGTCTATATATTCGTATAAACCTCTAATGGCCAAATTAACTTTATCACTGCTAAGCGTAGCAATATAATCCGTCCACAAATCACTAGTACCTCTCCATCCTGGCACTAACACCGGATATGTTGGGTCTGCGGTAGTAATTCCATCTGGTGTTTGAGTAGTCAATAAGTTTAAAGAAGGATCTACATCCTCTTTGATATTAACATACTTGGTCCACACCCAGTTAGATATGGTTACTCCAGTTTCCGCAAATGTATAATATCCATTCGCTTTTAAGCCTTCAACCATTTCTATTTGTCTGTCTCGAAGTTTAACAATTCGCTCAGGCATAGTTCCGTAAAGCGTCATATCCCAACGTGTTTTACCTTCTGCAGCTAGCTCTAATTTACGTTCTTGAGCTATCCCATCAAGCAATGCCTGACCTGAAAGCCCATTAACATAACCTGTAACATGAGTTGCCTGATCTGCTGCCGAAAACGCACGACTACGAACTTTAGTTAAATATGTTTTAGCAGTAGCTTCATCACCTGTTGCGGCAGAAGCGTAAGCTAAATCTAACATTACATCAGCCATTCTTAACTGTTGCCAGTTACAACCTGATTGACGTTGGCGTGTAGTGTATGGACTTTCAAAACGCGATTCGTCCAATTTATTATTAGCTAGTCCTCCCTTTTCACGGCTACCAGGTTGAAAGTTAATTAATACCTCTGATGCGGCACCCGAATTTGCTGTAACGCAAGCTGTTACATCGCGACGTTTATCGCTTGGCATAAAATCACCATAATAAAAACTTACATACACACGGCTTTGCCCATAATTTTTACATGGATAAGCATTTCTACCACCACCACCAGAAGGGCGACCGAACGAATAAGGAAAATCTGAGTTTTGACCTCTAGTGTAACCTGCCTCAAAAATAGACTCTGGACTCACCTCCAAATCCATTAAGTATTGGAAGTTTCTTTGAAAAGGATTATTAAAACCTGCTCCCCGATCATCTGTCTCAATCAACATTGCCGAACCTGGGTTGTTAACTACTTTTAAGTAATATTCTTTAGCGATTTCCATAAAATCCATCCAATCTGCACGTCTTGCATATACGGCCTGCCAAGTTGAATTTTCAATACCTTTTTGATCTAAGGTTACATTTCCATAATCAACGTCTGTTCGGCGTAACTGATAACCAGCAGCATCAAAAGCCAATCGGCCTATAAGGGCATCAACATACGTACCAGAAAAACGTTCTGCTGTTAAACCACCTTCACCTAACCTGTACATTAACGGAACAGCTTCTTGAAGGGCAGCAATTTCTTTTTCATAAACAACATCTCTAGAAGTTAAACCTAATGTATCAGTTTGTGATGTTGATCTAATTGGATAATCAAAGTAAGGTACATCACCAAAGTAGCGAACCAATAACTTGTAACATGTACCACGGAAAGCTAATGCCTCACCATATAATTGTGTCCAAGCATTAGTTTCACCTTTAGCAACTGCAGACTGATATTCTTGCTTACCTTCTAAAGCATCTAACATTAGGTTAACTCGGTTAATTATCAGATATGATTCATTCCACTCACTAACATTTTCTGCGTTAATAGTATATTCTGTAGCAAACAAACCTTCTGGGATGTGACGCCCTTGCGAACTATAATTTTCTGGGTGACGCCCTTCATCAGACCCTACTACTTCAGTTTCATAATACATTAACCTGTCTAAATCATGCCAAACATCGTACATTCCGGCCAACACCTTAAACGCTTCACTTGGTGATGCAAACACGAAATCTTCATCAACACTAGAAGGATTCTCAGTGTCTAAAAAATCTTTCTTACATGACGTATTTGCCAAAACAAATACCGTAAGCATTAAATAAATTACTTTTTTCATAATATTTTTTTTTAAAATTCAATATTAACACCAAACGTAAATGAACGTGAACGTGGATATGCTCCATAATCCCATCCTGGCGTAGGATAACTCGTAGAATTTTGTTTTTCATTTACGTTAACCTCCGGGTCAAAACCACTATAGTCTGTTAATGTGAATACATTAAAAATAGAACTATATACGCGGAACCTGTTTATTCCAAATTTATCCACTATACCTTGAGGCAATGTATACCCTAAAGTTGCCGTATTTAACCTAAGGTATGAGCCATCTTCTATAGCAAAAGATGACATGGCGGCATACTCTCCATAAGGCAAGTATGTACTCGCATTGGCATTCAAGGCATCTAATGCCGCAGGTTCTACTACTCTTGTCAATTGACCATTTACAATATCGTGAATTTTATAATGACCTGCAAGCTCTTGAATTCTATTTCTAAAAAGGCCTGACTCCTTGTTACCTAAATAAGCCTCAAGGTGTGTTGCATTATAAATATCATTGCCATAACTCCAAGTAAAATCTAATCCGAAGTCGAAGTTTTTATAGTTTCCATTTAGTGAAAAACCACCAGTATGAACAGGGTTGGGATCACCAATAATTCCAACATCATCAAAATTAATGATACCATCACCGTTAGAGTCACGCAATTTTTGAACACCCGGATAAGCTACTTGATCCCCTGGTTTGTTACTTACGGTACCATATAAAGGACCAAGAATACCACTATCTAAATCTGGAACGCCAGCTTTTAATGTATAGGTTTGGGTACCAGCATCATAATCAAAATCATCTGTAGTATACCATCCTTCATAAACAAAACCTCTCATTAAACCAACAGGCTCTCCTACTTCAAGGGAATAATCTTGGGAAGGCTGTAAACGCACACCAGCCCAAGCCGATGAATAAGGTCCACTAACTGCATCAACTACCTGGTCAACATTGTTTTTATTAAAGTTGATATTAAAGCTACCTGATAAATTAAAATCTTCAGTTCTTATAATATCACCAGAAAATGAGATTTCAACCCCCTTATTACTGGTTGACCCAACATTGGCATAAGTCGCTTCAAAACCTGTTAGCCCAGAAACAGGAAATCTAAAAATAAGGTCTTCTACAGTGTTTTTATAGACCTCAACGGCACCATTTAGCCTACCTCCAAACAGCGTATAATCAATACCTAAGTTTCTGGTAATTGTAGTCTCCCATTTAATATCTGGGTTGGCAATTTCCGCTGCTGGATTATATCGGGCTTGTCTTACTTCGTTAATTGAATATCTGGTTGTTCCAGGAAACCAACTTTGCTTAAATTTCTCGTTTCCTATATCATCATTACCTACGGAACCGTAAGAAACCCTTACTTTTAAGTCATCTAACCAACTTACATCTTTTAAGAAATCTTCTTCAGAAGCTCTCCACGCCAGGGCTCCTGCAGGGAAATAACCCCATTGATTAGCAGATGCAAATCTAGAAGATCCATCAGCACGAAATGTACCTGTAAGCAAATACTTATCTTTGAAAGCATAGTTAAGTTGTCCAAAGTAAGATTCTTGATTGAACGGTTGCCCTATGTTTGACCCTAAGTCAAAATTTACTTCACCCTCTTTGGTCAAAAATTGATCCATATTCGCCCAAGCGCGTTCTGCATCATAAGCCTCTGGGAATTTTTGGCCATAAACATTGGTAGACTCAGAACCAGATTCTGCTACTTCCATACCAGCCATTACACTAAGTTTATGATCTTCTCCTAAGCCTTGCACTTCATAGTTTAAGGTATTAAACCAACGGTAATTCCAACCTTGAGCATGCTGAATAGAAGCATTACCAACGACTATTGTTCCATCAGGTTCTGTGATTGTATTTGCTATACCACCGTTCCATTCTTTACTAACCCTCCAATTGTTACTCAAGCTAAAGTTTGTTTTAGCCGTAAGACCATCTATGATTTCCCAACTAAGCGAAGTATTTGCAACTAAAGAACGATTAACATTATCTAATTGGCTACTATTTAATTGAGCAATTGGGCTAAATTCATCCTGAAGTATACCATTATAATCACCTAATTGGGTATTACTTGTTACGTCTGAATCACCAAGTACATCAGCACTATCAATTGGACGGAACCAATATCCTTGAGAGTTCCCTCCGTTATCACCAACTGAAATTTGAGCATATCTGGTATTCAGGGAGAACTTTAATTTATCACTTAAATCTTGATCTAATCTTAATTGAACATTGGATCTTTTATAAGACGATCCCACTTTGTTACCCTCTTGATCGATATGGTTTACCGCCAAAAGATACTTCGTGTTATCATCACCACCAGATAGATTTATACTATGGTTGTGAGTAAATGCACTGTTATACAACTCTTTTGTATAGTCTCTACTTGACACGTTTCTATAATAATCAATACCTTGTGAATTACTTCCATTTTGCCCACCTATTAACCAAAGCTTTTCCCAGGCGTCGGTATATTGTGAACCAATGGCATCGGCATAAGCCCAGTTGAAAGCTATATAATCATATCCATTCATTACCGGTATATAATCAGGAATTACACTAAATTGTGTAAATCCGTCATAAGTTACTTTAGGTTTACCCGAAACACCATTTTTGGTGGTAATGATTACAACACCATTTGCTCCTCGTGCACCATAAATTGCAGCGGCAGAAGCATCTTTTAAAACATCAATACTTTTAATTTGGTTACTAGGAATGTTATTTATCGATGCAACCGGAAAGCCATCTACTATAAATAAGGGATCATTACTTTGTGATATAGACCCACCTCCTCTTACTCTTATCGCTATTTCTGCTCCAGGACGACCATCTTGAGTTATCACGCGTACACCAGGTAATTTACCCTGTAATGCCTGACCAACATCAGGTACCGGCACTGCAGCTAGTTTTTCACCTGTTACCGAGGCAACAGCACCGGTAAGATCTCTTCTTGTTGTACTACCATAACCAATAACTACAACTTCATCTAAAACACCAGCTTCCTCTACCATGGTAACATTGATAGAAGACCTTCCGTTAACGGAAACCTCTTGTTTCTTGTAGCCTAAATAGTTAAAAACCAAAATATCGGTTGATGCGGTTTTAATAGAATAATTCCCGTCAAAATCTGTAGTTGTTCCAGTAGAACTGTTTTTAATAATAATCGAAACCCCTGGAAGAGGCACACCAGCTTCATCTTGCACCGTACCCGACACGTTTACTTGGGCCTGGGCGTATATTGGCAAGCATAAAAGCACTACCAATAGAAAAAAGCAGTGTTTAAAATTCTTTTTTGTTTTCATACTTATTTGTTTAGTTTGTCTGTTTTTGAGTTTTTACTGATTTTAATTTGAGTTTTTTTAATTAATCATAGGCATAAAGTTTTATAAGAGTTAGTATGTAATGTTAAAATTTTTGTTTGGAATTTCTTTTTAAGAAGATTTTTTATGCAGTAATTACGTCCCATATATTCCTTCCATATTTAGCGTAAAACATTTAAAATCATATAAATCCTTTTGTGGGTATCGATTTATTTCGAATACAATCAGTTTGCAATCGATTACAATAATAAAAAAAAATAAAACCTTAACAAAATATTAATAAGGGTTTTATTGTATTATCAGAAATTTAATTTTGCCTGTTATTTTTTAAGTCTATGTTGATTTTTTGCCTTTATTTTAACACATCATCATCCATTAAAACACTTTTGTGTTTATTGCATACAATAGACTACAAAGCAAACGTAATATTTTCAACCTAAAAAAAACAAATAAAAGAAAGCACAACTAAACAAAAATAAAAGAAATTCCAGAAGACCTTTTAAAAATTCGTATTATTTTATGTGAAGAGATAAAGCTTCAATTACTTTTTCAAGTTCCGCCAAGGCCAATTTAGCCACCTCATTTGCTCCTAAATTTGACAAATGGGTATTATCATTTTTACCATTTTTGTAATACGGATGTTCTCCTTCTTCAAAATGTAAATGTAGTTTTTTTGAACCCTCAACACCATATCTTTCTTCTAAGTGCTCTGTAAAATATTGAAGGTCGATAAAAGGTACGTTAAGTTCCATTGCTACCAACCTAGTTTCTAGAGGGTATTCACCATGGGTGTCGATAAGGGTGCCATGCTCATTAAAATTTCGCCTTGCAATAGATGAAAACAACACAGGAGTGGCTCCTTTTTCCCTGGTTTCTTCAACAAACCGCATAAGATTATGCCTGTAAGTAACATGCGGATTTGTGTATCGGTCGGGCGATTTAAATTTTTGGTCGTTATGCCCAAATTGGATGAACACGTAATCGCCATGCTTCAAAGTTTTTAAAATAGAATCCCAACGTCCTTCGCCAATAAAGCTGCGGCTACTTCGGCCATTTACTGCCCGATTATCAATTGTGACGTTTTCCTTAAAGTACTGTGGTAAGACCTGCCCCCAACCATGTTCTGGATTGTTTTCAGGATTCTTTTTGTTGGCCATAGTAGAATCGCCAATTAAATAAATGGTGAAATCATTGGTTACAGTTTCCTTTTCTGTCTTTTCCTTTTGACCAACTTTATTATTACAGCCAAAAAGAGTAATTAAAAATAAAAGTGACATTGTTCTAAAAACGTTCATACCAGTTTAGTTTTGATTTGTTGTTTTGTGTAGTTAGAATATTTTGTTTTGTATATTTTTTTGCTTCATGCTTTTTTAATTGGTGTGACCAATCTACTCTTTTTTCAGGTTGATAACCTGGGCCAGAACAATTGTATTCGGCATAGAAAGATTGAACTTCGGCTTCTTTTTTGCCCCAATTGTTCCAACCATCTGGAAGAATATGGCTTCCCATTTCGCAATTGATAAACACTGTTTTTGCATTAAATCGCCAAGGCCTTCCCAAATAAACTTTTTTAACATTTTTTTCAGCGGTCAGTTTACAGTTTTTAAACACATAACCAAATTTTTGTCCCTGTGGTGTTGAGGCAGCCGTTATATAAGAATCTGATTTGCTGTGCAACCTACAATTTTCAAAAAGAACAGTCGCACCTCCAAAAATAAAGTCAACTGCGCCCTCAATATAACAATCTTTAAAATACTGCTTAAACCCTTCTCCAGCCGTATAAAGGGTATCTTGAGAACCTATTAGTGCACAATTTTTAAAATAACATCGGTTTGCATTTACCGAAAGCGCCACGGCTTGCCCAACAGGACCCGCGACGTTTTTTATGGTTAGGTTTTTTGCTAAAAAATCGTCTCCTTCCACTAAAAGCGTTGATGTATGAAAGGTGCTGTTTCTACCTAAATTTATTTTTTTGAAAAAATCATCATAGACAATTACGGTATTTTCTTTGCTTTCGCCAATGAGCGAAACGTGTGTATTCCATGAATAAACATGAACCTTTTCGTTATAAACGCCATTTTTAATATTAATAATGACTCTTTGATAAGGAAAGGATTTGGAAGCATTAATGGCTTCTTGGATGGTTGTAAAATCACCACTTCCGTCTTTGGCCACAACCATATTATATTCATCTTTAGGATTTTTATTAGTCCTTTTTGCAGTGTGTTTGGACTTCCATTTCTGATACAAATCCAAAACTTCCTGAGGGTCATCAGTATACCATGCATAACCACGCCTGCGCTCTAACCCAATTTCGGCCATGGTTGATTTTTTTATACCATCTCTATCACAGAAAAAAGGTGTATTATCTTCCAACTCCATAAATCTCGCCCAAAGCGGTTTAGCATCAGAATCTTCTATAATTTTCTTATCAACAAAACGGCCTTTATCATTTAAAACATAATCTTGCCTTATGCCAGTAACCTTTACAGCTTCAAACCACTCAACTGCCTTTTTTATAGCATTTTTTATCTCTTCTGAAGGCTTTTCAATTGACATAAGCAGCAGAACAATACCAGCTGATTCTTTTCCGCTTAGTGAGGGCAGCTCATAACTTCTTGCTTTAGCAGGTTCTAATGTCTTTTCGTGATGTTGCGCACACCAACCAGTTAATACCCCGTTTTGTTTGTATTGGGTTTTTAAAATACAGTCCACTCCTTTATTAAATGCCATCTGTATCTTTTCTATGATTTCGTCCGACGGCTTTATGGAAATCTTATGAGGATTGTCCTTTAAATCTTTTAGCAGATTTAAAATATTCACCATAGAATCATCATTGAAGGTAATATGGCTATAATAACCTTCTCTTAAAGGGTAGAATTGTGGCCAACCACCATTTTCATATTGAGCTTCTAAAATATATTCTAATCCCTTAAGGAATGCCGCTTTATAGCGCTCATCTGGCACTTGACGGTACATTTTTGATAGAAAGCGCATTTCTTGGATAGTTGCTCCGTTATCAGTAGTAACATCATTTGTGCTACTTTTTTGCTGCTTCAGTTCGGCTTTCTTATTTTCGGAAAGTTGCTCATGCATTTTTATATTTTTTGGCCAGCCACCAATATCGCGTTGATAAAGCAAAACGTTATTGGCTATTCGTTTTGCTTCTTGGGTAGCAAACCAATTACCATCTGCTTTGTACACGATACGCCGCCAAGAGACGTCATGAACTTGCCCTATAACACTAGAGCTTAACAAATGGAAAGCAAAAAAAATGGTGATAAAGTATTTAGGAGATTTCATATATATAATAGTCTAAATAGGTTTAGTTTATAACTGACAAACTAACAAAAATATTTCACAATTAAAGATTTTGAAATATTTTTAAATAAAAAAAAGGGATACCAAAATAGATATCCCTCCTTTTATTCAACACAAACAACTATTTCGTTAACAACTTAACGGATTTTTGTCCTTCAGCTGTTTTTATTGTAGCAATATATAATCCAGACTTAATACTAAAATCTGTATTAACACTTGTTTTTAATGATTTTACCAATGCACCTGTGATGCTATAAATATTGATTTCGGTATTTGATTTAACATCAGAAACATATATTCTGCTTCCAACGGCTCTTATATTGGCTGTAACTGCAGACAGATTGTCCTCGACACCAAGAAGTCCATCAACTACTGAAATTTTATGATAGTTTATGGAAGCTGTTGCATACACATAAATGGTTACGGGATCAGTACCTTCGTAAGTAGTGGTTAAAAGGATAGGTTCAGTATTATCTTCTGAAGTTGCTGTCCCTAATACATTTGTGCCATCACTTACCTCGCATGCACGACCGCCTGTCCCATTAACTCTAAAATAAACTTTTATTGTAGAAGGCCCAGTTACTGGAAAAGAAAAATAACGTCTTGTTGGCATTGGGCTACCGCCACTACTACCGTTTCCAGGCCACTCATTATCAGGTGTATAACCGTCACTAAATGGACCACTAAGGCTTGTTGAAGGTCTCATAGCACCAAATGAATTACTAACCGCGGCAACGGTTAATCCATCTATCACTATCGTTTCGTCATTAGCCATTGATAAATCTGCTGGCCAACTGGTAGAAGTTGTACCAATTTCCCAAGTTCTGTCTTGGGCAATTGTTAATGTTGTAACAAACAACATTGGTAAAATAATTAAAAGTAATTTTTTCATCATATTAAAAATAAGTTTTAGTTTAATTCGACTACACTATTGTAATCGATTGTCTAAATTAAATAAAAAAAAAACAATAAAAACAGTAAAACCTTTTTTTTTTAACTTACCCCTATAAACATTTGACATAAAATAAAAAAACACCCAGTTTTCTGGGTGCTTCTTTTAATGAAAAATTGCTATTAATTAGTGAACTATTAGTTTTAATGCTTTTTGCCCTTCTTCGTCTTTAATGGTAACGACATAAAGACCAGTTCTAAAACTAAAATCTGTATCAGAATTAGTTTTTATAGACCTGATTAAAGTACCACTTAAACTGTAAATATTAACCTTGGCACTCGATTTTACATTAGATATATATATTCTATTGTTGTAACCTTGCACCTTAACTGCCGTTGAACTTTCAATTACATCTTCAACACCTAAAGCTAATTCTGCAAATGGGTCCCAACCGTCATTTCCTTTTGTAAAGTTAAATAGGGTTATTTCAGTACCATCGTTTAGAACCGGGGTACTCAAAACAGTTGACCACGAAGCTCTGCTTCCAGAATTATCAACACCTGAAGCACCTTCTATAGAACCGTATTCATACATAAATTCAGATTCACCACCTAAAGAATTTCTCCAACCTTCTGGAAGAATCATAGATTGTCCTATATAACTTGGGTTTTGAGATTCATCAATATTGGTATTATAAAATACAACCTCACTGGTAGTTGCCGCCCATGGACGACCAAAATAACCTGGCTTACCGTAATTTGTAGAAGCCGTTTCCACACCAGGTTCAGCAGATTTAATGTTACATTCGTACATTAAATAACCTCTACCTCCACTGTGTTGTGCTGCCGTTATGTAGGCTACATCGCTACCCGAATCACTAGTGTTTAAAACTAAATCTGATTGATAAAATACAGCTATCATTCCTCCAAACAAATAATCTACAGCACCCATAATAGCACCTTTATAGATGGCTATTCTAGAATTATGTTGACCATAAAAGGAATCTTGACGCCCTACAATACGACAGTTGTTTAAAATAGTTTTATCTCCTACCACACCAATAGCTGCGGCACGCTCTACATAACCTAAACTTCTATCCTGTACAGACGTGTCTCCATAAGTTGTTGGCCTTACGCCACCACTTGGAGATGCGTTGGTAACCTCAACAATATCATCAGACTCTTTTAATGAAATATATTGATTAAATGAATTTTCTAAAATAATATTTTCAGCGGTAAACCCATTGGCTAAAACAACCACTGTAGCACACCAGTATGATTGGTTGGTTGACCCAGAAACATTATCATATAATTGATAACCGTTTGCTTTATTAACCGCCAATACCTCTGCACTCCATTTATTATCAGTTCCTTGGCTAAAGTAATTATAACCTGTTCCGTAATAAGACGTAATTCTTACCGCATTCGGGTCTATATCAACTCCTTTGTTCGCTAATGCTATACTTGGGGTAGCTGCTGCGTTTTTAAGCGTTATATTATTATTTCTAATTACAATCATTTCTTCATAATTAGCTGGATCAATCAATACTGTTACTCGTTCGTCATTAGGACGGTCCATTTCTGCAATCGCATTTAATGCTGCATTTATAGTTTGATAATCCTTATCAGTACCAACAGTAATCACATCAGAAAACGCGACAACTGGTCTTACCGATATGTTTGTAAAATACGTTGTTCCACCTGAACATGTAATAGTTGCAGTACCTGGAGAACCACCTGGATAAACGTACTCTACGGTTTCAAAATTAGAAGTACTTCCAGTGTTAGTTGTAACGGGATCGCCTCCTTCAATTGAAAATTCGGCCGAATAATAATAAGTAACTATCATTTTCTCTCCCGGATTTAATGGTACAGTCATAGTATCGGTATCTCCACCCACAATGTGCCCTTTGGCAATCTCGTTTTGCATTCCAGATAGCGCCAGTCCTTTATAGTATAAATCCGTGTTTAAAATTACTTTGTCATCGAAACTCCATTCGGTTACTGGATTGAACATTAAGTCTTTACTAGTATCTGCTCCAAATACATTTAAATTGGAAGTTAATGCCAACTCAATTGGATATTCGTCTAAACCTGCATAATCAATAGTGTATACACCATCGCGCAAAGCAACGGTACTAACGTCGGTGAAGTTATATGTATAGCCAGCTTCGTTTAAATTGTTGAATGTCAACTCCAATTTACTCAATTGCGTAGCATCCAAACCTGGCGCATTAATGGTTACATTATATAAAGGTTTTAATGTAAAGGCAATATCTGCCGATTGATCAGCATTTCCAATAATTATGGTGTTTGATACTATTTCAAAATCATTAACACCTTCGGCTGAAATAGTATATTCTACATTAGGCTCTAATTGAACGGTGTATGTAGATGCCCCGGTGTCAATCATTGGCTCTGGCATAAATATTTTATTAGCTGCTGGGTCTGGTGTATAGGTTATTACCGCATTAGAAATTTCTGAGCCTAATCCGGTAATTGCTCCACTTACGGTATATAATTCCACTTGCTGAATGTCCACGTCAAATGATGCTGTCGACTCTTCGACTAAGATGGTATTAGCAGTACTAATCACATATCCGTTGGCATTTGCCAAGCTTAAATCGTAATTATAATCTTGAGGCAAATCTATACTATAAGTTCCACTAGATGGTGCCACCGACCAAGATTTACCGGCTGCGTTTGTAAACACAATTTCATAATTGCCCGGTATTCCAGCAGCCTGCGTTACATCAACGTTACCTGTTAATGTTTTATAGGTAGCATCCTTTCTTTCAACTCTGAAATAACTTGGTTTATCTGCACTATCATAAATGCGGTAATTACCGGCTGCTTTTGCAACAAAGTTGACCATAGTTATCGAGCTGCTTGTATTAACATTTACAACATCGTCTTGTGCTTCTGGATCGGGAACATAGGTAAAGTGAATTTCCCCGCCTGCACTTTGAGCCAACATAGCCAAAGTAACCTCATCGTCTTCACTTAAGGTTAAACTCATGTATCGTCCTGTTGCTCCTGCACTATTTACATAAATTCTACCATTGTAGCCCGAAACTACACTTGATTCATCATATCGCGTTAGGTTGGTATTGGATGTTCTTAACCGATCGTTACCACCGCCAAACCAACTTAACACTCCTTCTGTCCAAGAGGAAGGCAAAACGTTACCTGAAGAACCTGGGGTTATAGCACCATCGTACCAGGCATTTATTTTAGTTTCATCTAATTTGTTGTTATACAGGTTGACATCCAGTTGTTCGGCACCGAAATCCCAAACATCAATTTTTCCATTGGAAGGTTCAATTTCCGCTGCATTTTCAATGGACATACCGTGCAAATAGATTTCTGCTGTTGGGTACCCTGCACTTACTAAAGTTGCCGTAATGGTACCGGCAGGTCCCTCATAACTAAAGTTCACTGGCACTCCATCTGTTCCATCTGCAATGTTTTGGGCAGGTATTTCACCTATTACGGTACCATTGGTATCTCTAAATTCAAATACGGCATCATCTGCAACACCATATTTATCAACTATAAATGTTATTGTGGCATCTCCAGCTACAATCATTTCAAAAGAATTTCCTGGGAAAAATACGCCACCGTGGCTAGAATCATGATAACCAAACTGCCCTGCTTCATCCGTGGTATTACTGTTCATGGTTAAAATACCGTCAGCTGTTTTGAACGTTTCATAACGTAACGATGTATAACTTGTTTGAGGCATTTCAGAGCCATCTGCAAAATTATACGCATAAGTTTCACCCGGATTAGCAGTAACCACTGCCGAGCTATCTGAAATGTTTATTATATAGGATGTTGGATCATTTCCGTCATCGGTAAACGTAATGGTAAGTTCATTCCCATTTACAGAAGTAGACGCAATATCGCCTGTTAATGCCGGTGTGAACGACGATAAATCAGTTCCTCCCAAATCTATTTCGATTGAGGCTGATTCATTTGTAGCACTAAATACTGTTCCGTCTCCAATAGTAAATGAAATGCCAGCGGCTTCAGCGGCATCGGCGCCACCTAAAAAGGTAATCTCCGTTCCGTTAATAGTTATGGTTCCAGATCTTTGAACCCATGGTGTTAATGAAATATCGTAAGGTATTGGTGAAACTTCTATATAAGGCAAGTAATTTTGGCCTGTAGCTTCAAAGCTCAGTGTACCGGCTGTACCCACATAAACAAAATCTACCCAAGGCCCACCGTCAGCACCTTGAGGGTAAGTTACAGCTGTTGCATGAGGTTGTTCCGCAATATCGAAACTACCCGTACCAGTTGTTACAGAAGCCACAACTGTTGCTCCGGAATACTGGTCTCCAGCCAATCGGATTTTACTATTTCCTGAAACCTGTAACGTAATAATGTTACCCGTTTTATAGTTTAATCCGTGCTGGGCACTGTGAAAGCCATAAGCATTTGATGCACCTGATTCTACTTTAACTAAACCTTTTTCAATGGTTACATTGCCAGGAGCATCTTGTGGCACAATTGTTTGATCCCTAAAATCAAAATAATAAGGAATATTTGATTCGTTTGAAAGGTAAGCAACACCAAACTGTGCAGGTATTACTTCTATTTGAGGTAGGTACAAATCATTGCCAGATGCGGCTACGGTAGTAAATGTTAAGGTTCTAGCTGGTCCGGAATAAACAATATCAAAAGTATCTGACAAATCGTTAACAACAACTCCAACTTGGGTTCCTAAATCACCATCATCAACAGCTGTTCCTTTAACATCAAGTCCTGAATATTGAGACCCTAAAAACCTTACGGTACAACTTCCATCAACATCTATGCTAATGGTTTGGTCAACCTTAAGGTCTAATCCATATTGCGTTCCATGATGGATATAGGCACCTCCTAAGGTTAATTTTCCATCAGCACTTTGCTGATTGGAAATAATTGTTCCATCCTTAAAATCGTAAGTCACTGTATCGTGCAGATAACTATTATCAAACAACTCAATGGTAAATGTTGTAGGGTCTGAAGCTCCATCGGCATAAGTAATATCTAAATCATTCCCATTAATAGATGCCGATGCAATATCTCCAGAAACTGATGGGGTAAGGGTCGACAAATCAGCTCCACCCAAATCAATGGCAATCATACCCGTATTGTTTGTCTCGGAGATGACAACCCCTGCACTTACGGTAATAGCGGCATTATCTGCCGAAGTAGCGCCAGAAGTAAGATTAATATCAACTCCATTGAGTGTAACCGTTCCTGATTTCTGAATATAGGAATTTAGTGATATGTCATAAGGAATTGGAGACAGCTCGATATAAGGAATGTAATTGGTACTACCAACGCCGGTTAATACCACTGTTCCAGCATCTCCTACATAGGTAAAGTCTACCCATGGACCACCATCAGCACCTTGAGGGTAAGTAACACTAGTCATATGAGGTTGCTCAGAAATATCAAATGCACCAGTTGTGCTTGAGGCGGCAATGGAACCACCTGAATATTGGTCGCCAGCAACCCTTATTTTAGTGTTGCCTGCTACCTGAAGCGTTATGGTATTTTGGTCTTTAAAAGTAATGCCATGTTGCGAACCATTCAAACTAATCCCATTACAACATCCTGCATCAATAACAATTAGCCCTGCTTCCACATGATTCCCTGCTCCTGCAGGATAGATACTCTCGTCTCTTAAGTCAAAATAATAAGCAACATTCTTTTCGGCTTGAGTAAAATCTTTACCAGCCTGAACAGGGATGACTTCGATTGATGGCAAGTACAAATCGTTACCTGTAGCTGCTACAGTAGTAAACGTGAGTGTGGCAGCCTGACCCGAATACACAAAATCAAAAGTGTCAGATAAATCATTAGTAACCATTCCAACTTGAGTTCCTAAATCACCATCATCAACAGCAGTTCCTTTTACATCAAGAGATGAATACTGCGAACCAAGAAATCTTACCGTACAACTTCCTGCAACTTGAATACTTATGGTTGCATCAACTTTTGCGTTAAGACCATAAGTTGTACCATGATGGCTGTAAGTTCCACCTAAAGTTAATAGTCCATCACCACTTTGTCCTGCACCGATAATAATTCCATCTTTAAAATCGTAGGTGACTACACCTACATTTTGCCCTTGTATCGAAAACGAAAAAAATAGCAAAGGAATCAATAAGAAAAAGTAAAATTTTTTCATTGTCATAAATAATTTAGTTAAAAGTTTAGTTGTGATTCAATTTTAACAGATTAAAATTAAATCTTTAGTTTTTGTAGCTAAGTGAGAATTTGGGCAACCAATCAACAAAACGGTCTTTCAACAATAGTCACTAAAAATAGTGAGGTGCAAAAATTATAAAAAGACTTAATGTAATCGATTGCCCAAATATATAATAAAATTATTAATCTATCAAAATAAAACTTGTTTTGTTCAAAATTTAACAAAATCCCATAGGAAATATCACCACATTATTAAAAAGAGTAAAAGATAGATTTTACAACAATAATCCGTCATTACCGGATAAAGTAATCAACTTGGTAAATATTTATGTCTAAATTCTAACAAAATCACTCAATGACTATATAACCAATCATAACTATAAACTTTAAACCTTATAATAAAGCACTGGGATTCATTTTTTAGATAAATTCCGATTAAATAGCTGCCGTTCATCGTTTTTTATTTTTAAAACAATATTTTTTTTAAATTAAAAACTATATTTGGGTAATCGATTGCACGTTATTACAATAAAAACTAAACTCTTTTTAGTCGTGACAAAAAAACTCTCTTTAAAACTTTTCTTTTTGTTTATTGCTCCCTTTGCAATGGCACAAACCGCCACTATTACAGAGACTAGTGGTTGGCTAGAAACGGCATCTATTAAATGGAACGATGTTGCCGAAGCCGAAAGCTACAATGTATATTACTCTGGAGAAGGTATCTCCAATCAAAAAATAGATGACCAACTCATAAGATGCTATGACGGTTACCACCGAGCTGATGTTTTAGGGCTAAAAGCGGGAAACTATACCGTTAGCGTTGCACCAGTTATCGCAGGTATTGAGGGCACCATCACAACCAGTGAAACCATAGCAGTTGCTGCTCACGACCGCACCGGATTTGCCTTTTCTAACGGACGAGTGCCTGGAGGCTACAACCTGGATGGCACGCCAAAATCTGGCGCTGTGATTTTATATATCACCGAAAACACTAAAAACACTATTGAACTACATGTGACCGGAGCAAACTCAAATCCATGTATCGGATTGCAAACCATTTTAGATGGCTTTAAGAAAGGTGACGATAATAGACCCCTAATTATTAGGCTTGTCGGGCAAATAACCGACCCTTCATATATGTTGAACGGAGATATTGTTATCGAAAACAAGAATAATGCATTAAGCCACATCACATTTGAAGGTGTTGGTGATGATGCCGTTGCAGATGGTTGGGGCATTCGAGTTAAAAATGCTACCAACATTGAAATTCGCAACCTGGGCTCCATGAACTGCGACAGTAGCGAGGGCGACAACATTGGCTTGCAACAAAATAATGATTACATTTGGGTACACAATGTTGATTTCTTCTATGGAAATGCCGGCGGTGATGCCGACCAAGCCAAGGGCGATGGTGCATTGGATTGCAAACGCTCAACCTATGTTACTTTTTCATATAACCACTTTTGGGATTCTGGAAAATCAAATCTTTTAGGATTAAGTGAAGACCCATCCGATGATTTATATATTACATACCACCATAACTGGTATGACCACTCTGATTCAAGACATCCGCGAGTTCGATATTACTCGGCACATGTTTACAACAATTATTACGACGGAAATTCAAAGTATGGTGTCGGTGCAACCAACGGCTCATCTATATTTGTTGAAGCCAACTACTTCAGAAATTGTAAATACCCTATTTTAACCTCTATGCAGGGTTCGGATGTTTATGATGAAAACACAGGTTCAAATGACTATTCTGATATGCCCACATTTTCTAAGGAAGATGGTGGTAGCATCAAGGCCTTCAACAATTATATTGAAGGAGCTAGACGGTTTGTTGCATATGGCGACACCAACTTTCCAAATTCTACTGTAGATTTTGACGCTTATGTTGTTTCTACAATAAATGAAACCATGCCAGCCAACGTAACTTCGGTTTATGGAGGAAACATCCATGATAATTTCGACACTAACCCATCGGTGATGTATAATTACATCCCCGATAGTCCAGAAGGCGCTAAAACGAAGGTCATGCAATATGCGGGACGCATGAACGGTGGCGACTTCAATTGGACATTTAACAATGCAACAGACGATACTTCTTATGCGGTTGATCCAGGCTTAAAAAGTGCTTTAACGGGTTACACTACAGATTTAATTTGTGTTCAAGGCGATGTTGGACCAGAACCAGCCATCACGCTATCGGCAAATGCTGGCGACGCCTTGGTAAGCCTTAACTGGAATGTTAGCAACTACACGGCCTCGGCCTACGAAATATTTAGAGATACCGATTCAGATCCTGCAGGAAGAACTAAATTGACCGATATCGCCGACCCAAATACTTTAAGCTACACAGATAATTCTGCAGTCAACGGCATAACCTATTTTTATTGGGTGGTTGCTGATAGTTCTATTGAATCTAATTTCGATTCAGCAACTCCGGTTGAAGGCGGAACTAGCACTGGAGATGAAATCCACAACTTTACTCTTTCTGGAACGAACAGCACATTTTATTCCATTACAGGA
The DNA here is from genome assembly GCF_045446075.1 of Flavisericum labens. Classification (NCBI taxonomy): domain Bacteria; kingdom Pseudomonadati; phylum Bacteroidota; class Flavobacteriia; order Flavobacteriales; family Flavobacteriaceae; genus Flavisericum; species Flavisericum labens. The sequence continues at coordinate 73,325 of NZ_JBJJBQ010000012.1, forward strand.
AACCTTTCAGATTCAAAAGGAACCGTAAATTACAACGGATTAACCTTGACACAATGTCTAAAAATTGAATCGAGTACCAGTATAACCTTTACCACTACAGCTACATCAAATTTAATATTGGTTTTTAACGAGGGGTATTCTGGAGATATCAAAATAAACGGAACAAGTTATGGCATAACCAACGGTATTCTAACTTTAGAACTACCTGCCGGTTCTCATGAGATTACTAAAGACAGCGTTGCCAATCTTTATTTTATGAGTGTTGAATATGAATCATTAGGTGTAAACGACATTCAAAAAACCAAATTAAGGTTGTACCCGAATCCAATAAGCGATATACTCCATATTTCGTCTGAGGCCAAAGTGGAGGAAGTTAGAATTTATAGTCTTTTAGGTGTTCTGGTTAAAGCCGCGGAAGAACATGTTAATCGTGTTGACATGACCAATTTAAATACCGGAAGCTATTTAGTAAAAATTAAAACTGCTCAGGATGTTATTGATAAAATAGTAGTCAAAAATTAATTCTATAAATCAATATAAACAACCCCGAAAGGTGATTTCGGGGTTGTTTATAATATTTACATTTTTTTTACTTATATTGGGGCCAAATAAATAATACCGTTTTGCAATTCAAGCCAAAATCCATTTAAATTTAACGGGGTTTTTCTTAATAATAAGCAACAAATTAGTTGTTTTCAAAAAAAACACCCTTATTTATGTTAAATAGCAGAAATTTAATTTGGATTTTGTACAAATTGTTATAATTTCGTGCAATCGATTGCATCTGTAATTTCCCTTACTAGGTATTTTTATGTTGTAAATCACAAACAAACTTTAAAACAAGTACTAATTAAACTAAAACTCTATGACAAATTATTTATTATTTGATCATCTTTTTTTCTCTTTTAAACTACGGAAGAAAAGAGAACGCTTAAATAAGGTTTGCTATGCCTTATTTATTGCTTTATTTATGCTTAGCTCAAATATTTATGCACAAGACAACATAAGTGTGAGCGGTGTAATTACTGACGGAGGTGAACTGGGAGGTCCGCTTCCTGGTGTAACCGTTCTTGTAAAAGGGACGACCAATGGTGCCTCAACAGATTTTGATGGAAACTACACATTAAACAATGTAGACTCAAATGCTACTTTATCGTTTTCTTATGTGGGCTACAAAACACAAGAAGTAGCCGTTAATGGACAAACAACAATCAATGTTACATTAGAAGTTGATGTAAGCCAATTAGACGAGATTGTAATAGTTGATTATGGTTATGGAAAAGTAAACAAGTTAGACATGACTGGTTCTACGGCTAGCATTGACAGCAAAGCACTTTCTACAATTCCTGTTGCGAATGCAGCTGAAGCGCTTTCCGGTAGATTACCTGGTGTTAATGTAACCTCTGCCGATGGCGAGCCTGGTGCAAGTATCAGAATTCGAGTAAGGGGTGGTACATCGCTTTCTCAAGATAACAGCCCATTATTTGTAGTAGACGGTTTCATTGTTGGAGGAATTGATAACATTCCTGTTAACGACATTGCGAGCATCGATGTATTAAAAGATGCGGCGGCGACTGCTGTTTATGGTGCTCAAGCATCAAATGGTGTAATTGTTGTTACCACAAAAAATCCAGTGGAAGGAAAAACGTCTGTTTCATATAACAACTTTTTTACTTTCAATGAATTACCTAATGACAGAAAATATGATGTTTTAAGTCCTTATGAATTTGTTTTGGCAAATTATGAATACCAAGCGTTAAGAGGAGAAACTGCTGTTGAAGGTTTTGAAAAATTCTTTGGTAAGTATGATGACTTAGAGTTATACAAAGAAAAAAAGCCAACCGATTGGCAAGACGAATTATTTGGTGGCTCTAGATTATCTCAATACCATAACCTTTCTATTGGAGGTGGTACAGAATTGACCAAGATGAACTTGAGTATTTCCCATAATGATGACGAAGGGCTTCTTACTGGTTCTGGATACCAAAGAACAGCAATCAACTTTAAATTAAATCAAAAAATATCTGACCGCCTTAAATTTGACGTTCAAACTAGGATAACAAACTCTATTAGAGATGGTGCTGGTACTTCAAGCGGACAATTAAGTATTAAAGATGCTGTGCAAACGCGTCCTGTAAACGGTATTGCCGATGAATTGGATATCGATTTAAACCAAGTAACGGATAATGATGATTTTCAACAATTTTTATTAGGTTTAATTAACCCTAACGAATTGGTAAAGCAAGACTGGAGAAAACGTACAGACCATGACTACGTTTTTAATGCAGCGTTAACTTGGAATGTAACAGACGACATTACAGCAAAATCATCTTTCTCTCGTTCAAAAGATTTTAGAACTGATTTAAGGTTTTATGGCCCTTTAACCAGTGAGTCTTTTAACAATGGAGGTAGCTTGCCTCTAGGACAAAGAACTCAAAGACAGTCTGACAACTACCGTTGGATTAATACCTTAAACTATAAAAAGGATTGGGGAGAATCTAAATTAGATGTTTTATTAGGTCATGAAATTTCTTCAAGCGGGGGGGATTCAAATTTCCTTAGGGCTGAAAACTTCCGTTTATCAGTTACTCCAGAAGAATTATTCGCAAACATGCAATTTGGTGATGTAGACAGAATATCTGGTGGAGAATTTACTCCTACAAACAGAAAGTCGTTCTTTGGTAGATTTGACTTTAACTTGCAAAATAAGTACATTTTCACCTTTACAGCAAGAGCTGACCAATCTAGTAAATTTGCAAAAGAAAACTCTTTAGGTATATTCCCGGCATTATCGTTCGCTTGGAAAATGGACGAAGAAGATTTTATGCAAGATGTTGATTTTGTAGATCAGCTTAAACTTAGAATTTCCTATGGTGAAACCGGTAACGACCGTATTGGTTCCGGCTTAACCCAATTCCTTTTTCAAGGAACAACCAACAGAGGTCCTGGATTTGGGAATGTAGATAACATCTATTATACCCCAGACAGTAGTTCTCTTTACAACCCTGATTTAATTTGGGAAACAACGGTAACAAGTAACTACGGTTTAGATTTCACCATGTTCAACAAACGATTGAATGGTAGTATAGATTACTATAGAAACGAAACTCGAGACCTATTATATACAAGTGCAATTCCTACTTCTACAGGATTTAATGAAGAATATGCCAACATTGGTAGTACAGCAAACCAAGGGGTGGAAATGGGACTTACAGCCTATATTATAGATACTAACGATTTTACTTTATCAACCAACTTTAACATTGGCCATAACGTATTGACCATTGAGAAATTAGATGGTACACAGTCACGATTTGCTCAATCTAACTGGGCTAGTACCGACCTTAGAAACAGAAACGATTACATTCTTGAATTAGGTGGCAAAATTGGTAACATGTATGGGTTTGTAACTGACGGATTCTATAGTGTTGACGATTTTGAAAGTTATGATGAAGTAACTGGTGACTATATCTTAAAAGATGGTATTGCCGATTCTAACTCCACCGTTGGAGGTGCTCAGGTTAGACCTGGTTCCTTAAAATTAAAAGATTTAAATGACGATGGTGTAATTGACAGTGATAATGACCGACGAATTATAGGTAACGCATTACCTGATTTTCAAGGTGGTTTTGGAGTTAACGTAAGATGGAAAAACTTTGACCTTTCTACTTTCTTCAACTATCAAGTAGGTAACGACGTTTACAATACCGGTAAAATTCAGTTTAATCAATTTAGAAGAATTAACAACGGTAATTTGTTAACCACTATGAGCTTAGAGAACAGATTCACCTATCTAGATGTTGATGGTACTTATACAGGAACTCCTGGCGGTATTGTTACAGACTTAGAGGACTTACGTGCATTGAACCAAGGTAAAAACATCTGGTCTCATGCCAGTCATGGTGTAGCTGCGGCGGTTGTTCACGACTGGGCCATAGAGGATGGTTCCTTTTTACGATTAAATAACGTAACTTTAGGCTATAGTTTACCTAGTAAGTTAATTTCTAAAATTGGTTTATCTAAATTTAGAGTATTTGCGACAGGAAGAAACCTTGCTATTTGGACGAAATATTCAGGGTATGACCCAGAGGTTAACACAAACAGTAACCCCTTCACTCCAGGTGTAGATGAATCATCTTTCCCTAGAGCGCGTTCTTATACATTCGGTATTAATGCAACATTTTAATTTATGAAAAAGAAAATTATCAATATGAAACTTAAACTAATACTAGCTATAATACCTATGGTTATCATAGCTACATCGTGTGACAAAGACTTTTTGGAACCCAATTCCATTTCAACGTTCGATTTAAATTATATCTATTCCAACGTTGATGATGCCAGAAATGGTGTAAATGCAGTTTACTCATACTTTAACCAAGATGCGTTCCGCTCAAGATTATCCAACAACATGACTGGTAACACAGATATTGAACTTGGAGGTATTGGAAATAACACGCAAGACAATGGTAGACGTGAGATATGGAATGTTGACGCAACCAATTCAAACAACGATTTAAATATTGTTTGGACTTTCGCATACCGTGCCATTAGAGATGCCAATATTGCTATTGAAGGTATTCAAAACTCAGGCAGCCTGAATTCTGAAGATGTTACAGTACAAAACACATTCAAACACCTTTTAGGTGAGGCCCATACTTTAAGAGCATACTGGTACAGTATGTTGGCTTATCATTTTGGCGATGTACCTTATATTACAGAAGCTCCGGTTGCTGGTGCTAATTTCTTTGTTGAAGAATCACCTAGAAATGATATACTAGCAAGTGAAATTCAACATTTAATAGATGTTGAAGAGGGTATGCAATGGGGAGAAGCCTTACCTTACGGTATCGAGCAAGTAAACCGTGAATATACCCTTGGTATGATTGCACGTTTAGCGTTACAACGTGGTGGATATTATTTAAAGCCAGACCTTAACATGGTTCGCGACAGCGACTATTTAGATTACTATGAAATTGCTAGACAGTATTCTAAAAAATTAATAGATTTAAAAGACAGAGAATTACCAACTGACTTTAGACAAATATTTTATAACCAAAATATATTTATCTCTCCTGTAAATAGAGAAATTCTTTTTGAAGTCCCATTTGCCCTTGGCGGTGGAGATGTAGGTTGGAATATTGGTATTAGCGTACAAGGTGGAACTGATGCTAAGCATGACTATGGATCGGGTGGAAACTATATGGCCATACCCGCTACTTACTACATGTCTTTCGATAGCAAAGATTTACGTAGAGAGGTAACCTGTGGACTGTTTAGAGTAACTATGGAAGATACTTTAGACCACGTTGGTGTTCGTAATATCTCTCAAGGAAAATGGAATAGACGTTTATTACCAGAACCTCCAGGAAGAGAGTCTGCTAAAGGAACGGGTATCAACTGGGTAATGATGCGTTACTCTGATGTGCTTATGATGTTCGCTGAAGCAGAAAACGAATTGAATGGGCCTACCATGGAAGCTCAAAACGCCTTCAAAAGAGTTCGTCAAAGAGCGTTTGACCCTGCAGATTGGAGTACAAAAGTAGATGCTTATATGGCACAAATTTCCGTATCAAAAGATGCATTTTTTGACGCTATTGTAGATGAACGTGCATGGGAGTTTGGCGGTGAAATGATTCGTAAATATGAATTGATTCGTTGGAACCTTTACTACGACAAAATGGTGGAAACAGTTGAAGGTTTAAAAAAGTTAGCTGATGATGCTTTCGCTGGAATAGGTTCAGGACCAGACTATATGTACTGGAAAACGGACGACGATGGTAATTTCCAGGTACTCAACCCAGATAACAAAGTGGTTGCTGCACCAGATGATACTTGGATTAGGGAAACCTTTTTGTTAGGTCTACATAATGACCAAACCACTTATCAGGGTTTCATTTTAACCGACTTTGAAAACTATGTAAACGGCCCTAATCCTGGCGTAGTTAGATACATTTTCCCTAAACCTGTAACAGCCGTTGATAATAGTCAGGGTACTTTAAGCAATGATGGATACGGTTTTAATTAAAAAAAAATGATTATGAAAACAAAGAATAACCTATTTAATATAAAAACTATATTGTTTTTATGTTTACTTGTAACCATGTTTAACGCATGTGATAAAGATGACGATCAAACATACGATAAAACACGTTTGTTCCGACCAGTTCTTAATCAGAACCTGTTCTCTGAAGGCAACACCATAGTTGTAAACATGGGGAAGCTTAAAGGAGCCGTTGGGTACACTATTGAAGTGAGCAGAGACAGTTTTGCCACTATAGAATATACCATACCATCTGATACAAATTATGTAGAAATAAATGAAAACACCAATGGTAAAAACGAAGAGCTGTTTTGGAACACGATTTACCAAGTAAGAGCAACCGCTCACGAAGCGAATGCGGAATTTGATAGTCGAATTTCAGATTTTGGAAGTGTAAGAACACAGAGATTCCCATCTATACTGAACGTTCCAGCTACTTATGATGTTATTGACGTAACTGCAAGGGTAACTTGGGAACCATTAGGTGATGCCATTACAGGTATTAAAGTATTTGGTCCTGACGATTTAAGGCTTCAAACACCGTTGTTTCCTGAAACTCCAGTAACGGAAGAAGAATTTTTAGCGGGTGAAGCATTTGTTGAAGGACTTGAGCCAGCATCCGATTATCAAATCGCAATATACAGTGGTTCTGAATTAAGAGGTTGGGTAAACTACACCACTTTAGAAGCTGAATTAGATTATACAACAGTGCCAAATTTAATCGACCTTAGGGAAGATTTAGATCCAGGTGCCGTATCAAGTGCGTTGAATACATCTCCTGATGGTGCTACTATTTTAGTTTCAAGAGGTTCTGAATATGACGCGCCTGGTATGCGATTAGATAAATCAGTTACCATACGCGCCGCTTACGGTTTTGGTGAACAAAGAGCGAAATTAATGTTTCCAAGCAATTTTGACCTAGAAACCGATGCCAATGTTGATCATTTACGATTTGTAGACTTAGAGTTGCGTGGAACAGACTGGGGTGGTAAATATGTAATTAATATTAGCAAAGCCGCTACATTAAACGAATTTAAGATTGATAATTGTTATGTAACCAATTTTAGAGGTATTTTTAGACAAAAAGATAACCCTTCAATAGTTAATAATTATATCATCAACAACAGTGTAGTAGATAGTATTAACGGCTACGGTGTTGCAGCCTGTGATAAGGACACTGCTGAACTTAGAAACATTCAATTAACAAACAGTACATTTAATCACACCATTTATTTCTTAATTTCAAGAAATAATTCTGAATCTATCCTCATTGATAATTGTACTCTTGCCAATATTAATGAATCTGGTCGACAAATGTTTAGATGGCGTGGCGGTGATGGTAAAGATAATGTCACCAATGGCATTACTATCACGAATTCAATTTTTGGACATTCTTGGGATACAAATGAATCTGAAGTTTACTCTACCCGAGGACGGCAAGGTTTAGACAATACTGTCTTTAACATTAACAACACCTTTACGGTTTCAGACTTTTCATGGACGTCAAATCCAATTGAAGCACTTCCTATCGGAAATGCTGGTAAAAGCCAACAAGCACTTTGGGTAGATCCCGCCAATAGCAATTTCAACTTCTTAGGTTCAGATTTTATTGGTAGATTTACTACCGGAGATCCTAGATGGCGAGTAAAATTATAAAACAACCATAAGGTCAATTTCCTGACCTAGAAAAAGTGGATACCTAAAAAGCCAAAAACTTTAAGGTATCCACTTTTATTTTAAATTAATTTTTCTACATTGATTCATTGAAATCTTATAAATAAGCCAAAACTTAATGCAAAAACAAACATTCTTATTCTTCACGCTTCTCTTTATTACATTTAATATGAGTATAGCACAAAACCTAGCCTTCCCCACTGCCGAAGGTTTTGGCAAACATGCCACAGGCGGTAGAGGCGGTCTGGTATATACCGTTACCAATCTCAACGATGATGGTGAAGGAAGTTTTAGAAAAGGTATCGTTAAAAAAGAACCAAGAATTATTGTCTTTGCAGTATCTGGCACTATTGAGTTAAAATCAGACTTAGACGTCAACCCAGGCAAAGGAAATTTAACCATCTTGGGGCAAACCGCTCCTGGTGAAGGCATTACATTAAAAGGGTACCCTTTTACCATAAAAGCAGACAACGTAATTGTTCGTTATTTAAGATTTAGAATGGGCGATGTTAACCAAGTTCAAGATGATGCATTAGGCTGTAGAGATGCCAAAAATGTTATTATAGACCATTGTTCGGTAAGTTGGGCAACCGATGAAAACGCGTCTTTTTATAACAACAAAAATTTCACCCTGCAATGGAGTATCATTTCGGAGGCATTAAATCGCTCTGTGCATAAAAAAGGAGCGCACGGTTACGGCGGTATTTGGGGTGGCGTTAACGCCTCTTTTCACCATAACTTAATTGCTTCAAATAATAGCAGAAATCCTAGGTTTAGCGGCTCCAAAACCACCCAAAATTCCGAAAACGAATTTGTTGATTTCCGTAATAATGTTATTTACAACTGGGGCGAAAATAATATTTATGGTGGCGAAAATGGAACATACAACTTAGTCAATAATTATTTTAAATCTGGCCCTGCAACAACGTCTTCAAAGTTGGACAGAATTGTAAGTCCATCTGAACCTTACGGAAAATTTTATGTAGATGGAAACTATGTTCACGGTTTCGAAAACATCACCAAAAACAATTGGGCTGGTGGTGTACAATGCGATAACCCACAAGCAACAAAACTAAGTTCAGAAATAAACACCGGTAACAATATAAAAACATCAAGAGCTTTAGAAGCTTTCGAAGATGTTTTAAAACATGCTGGTGCCAATATTTACCGCGATGTGGTTGATACCAGAATGGTTCAAAACACGAAAAAAGGCAATGTAAAATTCAAAAACGGCATTATCGATTCTCAAAAAGATGTTGGCGGATGGCCCAAACTAAAAAATAAAATTGGAAAAACAGATTCTGACAAAGATGGCATCCCCGATTATTGGGAAGAACAAAACGGTTTAAATCCCATCGAAAAAGATAGCAAGCTCAATAGTTTAAACGAACAGTATTCCAATGTTGAAGTGTATGCCAATTCATTAATCGACACCACACCAAAATTGACCGAAGTAAATGGCAAAACCTATCATTTTGTTGTTGACCCCAGTGGAAAGGGTAATTTCAAAACCGTACAAAAAGCTATTGATGCTGTCCCCGATTTCAGAAAAACAGAAACCAAAATCTTCATAAAAAATGGTATTTACAAAGAAAAGTTAGTCCTTCCAGCATCAAAAACCAATGTTACTTTTGTAGGTGAAGACAAAAACAAAACCATTTTAACTAATGATGATTATGCCCAAAAACACAATACATTTGGTGAAGAAATGGGTACAACGGGCTCAACCTCATTTTTTGTTTTCGGTGATAACTTTAAAGCAAAAAATATCACTTTCGAAAATAGTGCTGGCCCCATTGGTCAAGCTGTGGCCGTAAGAGTTGATGGTGATAAAGTAATTTTTGAAAATTGCAGATTCTTAGGAAATCAAGATACCCTTTACCTTCATGGAAGCAATAGTAGACAATATTACAGAGACTGCTACATTGAAGGAACGGTCGACTTTATTTTTGGATGGTCCACAGGCTATTTTGAAAATTGCGAAATATTCTGTAAAAATAATGGTTACGTTACTGCCGCTTCAACCAACCAAAATACAGAATACGGTTTTGTCTTTAAAAACTGTAAAATAACAGGAAGTGCAGACGAAGCGACTTTCTACTTAGGAAGGCCATGGCGCGATTATGCCCAAACGGTATTTATAGATTGTTATATGGACCACCATATAAAACCAGAAGGATGGCACAACTGGGGCAAACCCCATGCCGAAGAAACTACGTTTTATGCAGAGCATAATTCTTATGGTCCCGGTGCATCAAAAACACGGGTAAATTGGGCTAAAAAAATAAGCCGAAAAGACCTCTCTCGTTTTAACAAAGAAAAGGTATTAGGTGGTACAGATAACTGGAATCCAGAATTATAATTCATAAGTTCCAAATATTTTATGTTACAATTGCTCTGATTGTCAAAAATATTGTTTCATTTAATTATGCCAACCAACGCAACTTTAGTATTTTAGTACAATCGATTACAACTAAATAAAAACTCATGAAATTTTCATTTTTTAAAGGGCTACTTCCTGCCCTATTCCTCGGAATAATTTTAACCGCACAATATTCTTGCAAAGAAAAAAAAGAACAAACGGCTGAGCCCGACCCTTTCGATCAGGCCGACGCCATCATTGCTTCCATAAAAATTCCAGAATTTAAAGATGCCACTTATTCTATTTTGGATTTTGGAGCTGTTGCCGATGGAGAAACCCTTAATACTAAAGCTATTGCCACTGCTATTGATTCTTGTAGCAATTCTGGTGGCGGAAAAGTGATTATCCCTGCTGGTGATTTCCTAACAGGCCCAATCGTTTTAAAAAGCAATGTAAACCTTCATTTGGAGGAAGGTGCTAATGTACTATTTTCAACAAATCATGAAGATTACCTTCCTATAGTCCACACCTCATACGAAGGTGTTGAGTTGATGAACTATTCCCCACTTATTCGTGCTTACAAACAAAAAAATATTGCCGTAACTGGAAAAGGAACCTTAAACGGACAGGCCAGTAATACCAATTGGTGGCCTTGGTGTGGTAAAGACTCTTATGGCTGGGTTGAAGGTGCTCCTAAGCAGCATGATTCAATAAATCTACCAACACTACGTAAAATGAACGAAGCACAGATACCGGTTTCAGAACGTGTATTTGGCAACGGTCATCATCTTCGCCCTACCTTCTTTGAGCCTTTTGACTGCGAAAATGTACTATTACAGGGTGTCACTATTACCAATGCGCCATTTTGGGTAATCCACCCATTAAAATGTAACTACGTAAGAGTTGATGGTGTAACTGTGAGCAGCCATGGCCCAAACAACGATGGTTGCGACCCAGAGTATTGTAAAAATGTACACATAACAAACTGTACTTTCGACACAGGCGACGATTGCATTGCCATTAAAGCAGGAAGAAACGAAGACGGAAGACGTGTAAACATCCCGAGTGAAAATCTTGTAATTGAAAACTGTGACATGAAAGACGGTCACGGTGGTGTGGTTTTAGGAAGTGAAATTTCAGCAGGCGTAAGAAACGTCTATGCGCGTAACTGTAAAATGGACAGTCCGAATTTAGACCGTGCCATCCGAATTAAAACGAACACTCTTAGAGGTGGTTTTGTTGAAAATCTTTATGTAAAAAACATTCAAGTAGGGCAAGTAAAAGAAGCTGCACTAAAAATCAACCTTCACTATGGAATCTACTCTAATCAAGAAGGCCAGTTTATTCCAAAAATAAACAATGTGCACTTACAAGATATGACTGTAGAAAACAGTGGTAAATATGGCATTTTAATAAAAGGACGTGAGGAGGCTATCATACAAAATGTATCCTTAACCAACGTTCATATCAAAAATGCCAAAACACCATTATCGGTTGAGCATTCAGAACCTATCGTCTTTAAAAACACTACAATTAACGGAAAAGAACAATAAATCATTATGAAAAAGTTAGCAATCTTATCATTAGCCTGTTTAGGTCTTATTGCCTGTAAAGACAAAAAAAACAATACTGAATCTGTTGAAACCAACACTATTTCAGAAGAAATGACTCCACAAAAAACCTATGCAGAGATTTCTATTGCACAAGGAGGTCAATGGATTGATGGCCCTAGAGGACATAAGGAATATGACGCCGGAACGTCTTTTAAAAATGTCGATGAACTACAAGTACCTGCCGAACACACAGATCATTCATGGTATGTTCGTTACGAAGGTCCGGGATGGGAAAATAGCCAAATAGGTTACCGTCTCTATTTAGATTGGCGAAATGCCATCGATATTTTCGGTAAAAAAGTTGATTCAATTGTTTTACCTTATGTTGGTCAAGATGGGTTTGATTCATATCATGAACCATCTCCTTGGGGCCAAGACATACTAAAAGCCGGAAAATCAATGGGTATTGGTAGTTACGGCCGTATTGTAGCCGATACCATTGTACATTTCCAAAATGTAAAAAACACATTTGCAAAAGTTGATAATTCAGAAGGAAGTTCTTCCGTAAACATTTCTTATGAAGGTTGGGAAACTGGTGGAGAGACTATCGATTTAAAATCGAAATTGACCATCTTCCCTACTGGTCGTCATACGAAAGCAGAATTAACACCATCAAAAGAAATTACAGGACTTTGCACAGGCATTGTAAACCACGGCGTGGCTTTTCATAAAAAAGAAGGTGAAAAATGGGCATATATTGCAACATACGGTATACAAACTTTGGCTAGCCCACCAGATAACTTAGGTATGGCATTGTTCTACAAATTAGATGAAGTTGCTGATCAAAAAGATGGGCAATACGACCACTTGGTAATTTTTAAACCCACAACAAATACAGTTTCTTATTACTTTTTGGGGGCTTGGGAACAAGAACCAAATGGTATTAAAACGGAAGAAGGTTTTATTGCCGACCTAGACCAAAAATTAAACGTACTAAACACCACAAACACTATCAAATAAAAAACTATGAAAAAAACAACTAAATATATTGCACTTTTCACCTTGGCTCTAGGTTTAACTGCTGTCTCTTGTAAAAACACTAATAAAGAAAATACCCAAGAAGAAACAGCTACAGTAGAAAAGATAGTTCCTGAAAATTTGAAATGGTCTGAACGCATGATGCTTTCCGAAATGGAGCGTTTTCCAAACCCATCTTTATTGGACTTTAGAGAGACTCCTAAATGGAGCTATACGCCTGGTTTAGTTTTATCTGCTTGTGCAAAAGTCTATGAGGCGACGAATAAACAAGAATACTACGATTATGTTTATTCGTATGCCGATCAAATGATTGATAGTTCTGGCAATATTGAAACATACAAACTTTCTAATCAGAATCTAGATATGATAAAATCTGGAGACGTCTTATTGTATTTGTATCCAAAAACCAAAGAGGAGCGCTTTTTAAAGGCCATGCATACTTTAGATAGCCAAATGGAATCACAGCCTACAACATCTGATGGTGGTTACTGGCATAAAAAAATATACCCATTTCAAATGTGGTTAGACGGGCTTTATATGGCCGAACCTTTCCATTCTCGTTATGCAAGAGACTATGTTAAAGATGAAGCTAAAAAAGAAAAGATATTTGATGATGTAGTGCTTCAATTTGATTTAATACAGAAACACAGTCGTGATGCCGAATCCGGTTTACTTTACCATGGATGGGATGAAAGCAAGGAACAGCGTTGGGCAAATAAAGAAACTGGAAATTCTCAACATTTTTGGTCTCGTGGCATGGGTTGGTATGGAATGGCCATGGTGGATGTTTTAGACTTTTTACCTGAAGACCACCCCGGAAGAGAACGTATTATTAAATATTTAAATCAGTATGCTGAAGCCATTACCAAGGTACAGGATGAATCTGGTTTATGGTGGCAAGTTTTAGACCAAGGTGACCGAGAAGGCAACTACCTTGAAGCTACAGGAACGTCAATGTTCACATACACATTCGCAAAAGGAGTTCGCAAAGGGTATTTACCCGAAACGTATTTAGAAGTTGCCAATAAAGCGTATTCCGCTTTAATTGATAATCTAATTTCTGTAGAAGAAAATGGTGTTGTAAACCTTAACAAATGTTGTGCAGTTGCAGGTTTAGGAGGAAATCCTTATAGAGATGGTTCTTATGAGTATTACATTGGCGAAAAAATTCGTTCTAACGACCCTAAAGGAACCGGTCCTTTCATTATGGCCAGTTTAGAATTAAACAAATAAAACTATCTATGAACAGACAACTTATTTCAATGAAACTAAACGCATTTATATTTTCTTTTTTTTGCACCGCAATCTTAGTCGCACAGTCTAATAAACCCTATGTTTCCGATGTTTGGGTAGCAGATAATGATGATGGCACATACAATAATCCAATTATTTATTCCGATTACTCCGACCCTGATGTGGTTCGAGTAGGTGATGACTATTATATGACCGCATCAAGCTTTAACGCCGCTCCTGGTTTACCCATTCTTCATTCAAAAGACATGGTAAACTGGAAACTGATAAACTATGCGTTAGAAACACAGGTTCCTGAAGAAACCTTTAACGTGCCACAACACGGAAACGGTGTTTGGGCACCGGCCATTAGATACCATAACGATGAAATTTACATCTATTGGGGCGACCCTGATTTTGGAATTTATATGGTAAAAACCAAAGATCCTTACGGAAAATGGGACAAACCCGTTTTATTAATGGAAGGCAAAGGCCTTATAGACCCTTGTCCGCTATGGGACGACAATGGCGACGCTTACTTAGTACATGCTTATGCAGGAAGCCGCCGTGGTGTAAAAAGTTTGTTGACCGTCAACAAAATGAATGCTGAAGGTACAGAGGTTATTGATAAAGGCATCCATGTGTTTGATGGCCACGACAACCACGATACCGTTGAAGGTTCTAAGTTTTACAAACGAAATGGTTATTACTACATATTCGCTCCCGCTGGAGGCGTGGCGACTGGCTGGCAGCTTATTTTACGCTCAAAGAACGTGTATGGCCCTTATGAAGAAAAAGTAGTTTTAGAGCAAGGAAGTACAGAAATAAACGGACCTCATCAAGGGGCATGGGTAGATACGCCTGATGGTGAATCGTGGTTTTACCACTTTCAGGATGTTGGCGCTGTTGGTCGAATTGTCCATCTACAACCTATGAGCTGGAAAAACGATTGGCCAGTTATGGGTGAAGATTTAGATGGCAATGGTATAGGAGAACCTGTAAAATCACACAAAAAACCAAATGTTGGTAAAAGCTATCCCATTGTAACGCCTGTTGAAACTGATAATTTTGATGGTTTCAATATCGGACTGCAATGGCAGTGGCAGGCCAACAACGACGTGGTTTGGCATGCAAAATTACCGGGCAAAGACTACTTAAGATTGTTTTCTATTAAAACTGTTGAAGACACAGAAAATCTTTGGTTGGTTCCTAACTTACTACTTCAAAAACTACCAGCCCCAGAATTTACAGCTTCAACAAAAATTACTTTATATCCTGAAGAAGCCAAAGCAGGTAAAACGGCTGGTTTGATTGTTATGGGAATGGATTATGCCACCCTAAGCATTTCTCATAATGAAAGCGGATATTTCCTTGAGCAAAATGAAGCCATCAAAGCTATTGACGGCAGTGCAGAAAAAACCAACGAAAAAGTGAAACTAAAATCAAATTCGGCTTACTTTAAAGTTGAAGTGACTGCTCCTGATGCCATGTGCCAGTTTTTATATTCTGAAAACGGTAAACGTTTCAAAAAAATAGGTAAACCATTCAAAGCTAGGGAAGGCAAATGGATTGGTGCTAAAGTGGGCGTTTTCTGTATCAGCACACAAGAAGCTAAACGCGGTGGTTACGCCGACGTAGATTATTTTAAAATTTCAAAATAATATTATTTTATAACATGAAAATTTCAATAGCAAAAAAAGGGTTAATACTGTTAACCCTTTTTTGTGCAACTCATATTATTGCACAAAACATAAACGAGCAAAATATTTACGATGGTGTTGAGTTTAATATGCCAAAAGTAAAAACCACGAACTTCCCTGATTATACTATAAAAATTACCGATTTTGGTGCTGTGCCAGGAGGCTTGGTTAAAAACACAGAGGCTTTTGCCAAAGCCATAGCTGATGTCAATTCTGAAAAAGGTGGAAAAGTTATTGTTCCTAGAGGTATTTGGCTTACTGGTCCCATTACCTTAAAAAGCAATGTCAATTTACATTTAAACGACGGCGCATTAATTCTTTTTAGTGACGATTTTGATGATTATAAATTGATAAAAACCAGTTTTGAAGGGCTCAACACGATTAGGAGTGTTTCCCCAATTAACGCAAACAACGCCGAAAACATAGCTATTACGGGTAACGGAATCATTGATGGCAATGGTGATGCTTGGCGTCCGGTAAAAAAATCTAAAAT
Source organism: Flavisericum labens (assembly GCF_045446075.1). Classification (NCBI taxonomy): domain Bacteria; kingdom Pseudomonadati; phylum Bacteroidota; class Flavobacteriia; order Flavobacteriales; family Flavobacteriaceae; genus Flavisericum; species Flavisericum labens. The sequence goes on from NZ_JBJJBQ010000012.1 coordinate 89,418, forward strand.
GACCGATTCCCAATGGAAGCGACTTGTAAATTCTGGCGGTACGATTTCAACAGATGGCAGAATTTGGTTTCCTTCAGAAAAATCCAAAAAAGGTTATGAAAGTACTACCAACTTTAATGTCCCTGATCTAATCAGCGATGCCGAACTACAATCGGTAAAGGATTATTTGCGCCCTGTAATGGTAAGCCTAATTTACTCAAAACGTATTCTTTTAGACGGGCCAACCTTTCAAAATTCACCTGCTTGGAACATCCATCCGCTAATGAGTGAAGACCTCATCATCAGAAATCTTAATGTTAGAAATCCATGGTATTCACAAAATGGTGACGGATTGGATTTAGAGTCCTGCAAAAACGTTTTGATTTACAACAATACCTTTGATGTAGGTGATGACGCCATTTGCTTTAAATCTGGCAAAAATGAAGACGGCAGAAAACGTGGCATGCCAACCGAAAATGTTATCGTAAAAAACAATGTGGTGTATCACGGGCATGGCGGCTTCGTTATCGGTAGTGAAATGTCTGGCGGCGTAAAGAATGTTCATGTTTCCAACTGTACATTTTTAGGAACTGATGTAGGCCTTCGTTTTAAAAGTACGCGCGGCCGTGGTGGTGTGGTTGAAAACATATACATCTCTGATATCGATATGTTCAATATTCCAACGGAATCCATTCGTTTTAATATGTTTTATGGCGGAAACTCCCCTATTTTGGAAGACGACCAAGACGCAGATGATGAAAAACGTGATGAAACTATTGTTCCCGTTACAGAAGAAACACCATCTTTTAGAAATATTTTCATGAAAAATATCAACGTATCAGATTCTGAAACAGCTGCATTTTTTATGGGGTTGCCTGAAATGAGTCTTAAAAATGTATCCTTGGAAAATTCAACATTTCAAACAAAGAAAGGGATAACGGCCATTGATGCAGATGGCATCACACTGTCCAATGTAAAAGTTATATCTTCAAACGATTATGCCCTTACGGTTTATAACAGCAAAAATGTATCAGTTAGTGGTTTTTCTTTTTCGAAAAGCAAGAACTCCGTAAAAATCTTAGGAGCCAAAAGTGGTAATATCGAATTTGATAAAAACGATTTCTCTGATTCTAAAACCCAACTGAAACAAGGAAAAGAAGTTGACATAAAAGCATTTAAACTAAAATAATTATGGATGATGGATGATTACGTCATTGCGAGCGTAGGGTGGCAATCTTTTTATATAACAGATTACTTCGTCGTTCGTACCTCTCTCCTCGTAATGACGTAAATATCTAAATTTACCCGTTAAAAATAAAACCATGATGAAAAGGACATTCGTCTATTTAAGTTTTCTAATTTCTTTGACTGCCATTGCTCAAGAAAGTATCACTTTATGGTCGGAAGGAAAAATGCCCAATAGTAAAGGATTAACAATCGAACATGTTGAAGAACGCGAACGCATTACGCAAGTAGCAGAACCTAAAATGTTAGCGTTCTTTCCCCCTAAAGAAGAACAAAACGGAAGCAGTATTTTAATTTTGCCTTCCGGTGGTTACCAAAAACTCACTTATAATTTAGGTGGTATTCAATTGGCTAAATGGTATAATACACAGGGTATAACCGCATTTGTTCTATTATACCGATTACCCAATTCCCCCGATTTGTTAATCAGCGAAAACGGACCAATTCAAGATGCCCAGCGTGCCATGAAACTCATTCGGCTAAATGCCGAAAAATGGAATTTGGACACAAATAAAATAGGTGTTTTTGGTTCATCAGCTGGCGGACATTTAGCTTCTACAATAGCTACTCATACCGAAGATGTTTCAAAAATCAATGACGAATTAGACACTATTTCCTTCCTGCCAAATTTTATGGTATTGGTATCCCCCGTTATCAGCTTAGGGGAATATACCCATCAAGGCAGTCTCGAAAATTTTCTTGGAAACCATGCTACCGAGAAAAACATCTATAAATTCTCCAACGAATTTCATGTTTCAGAAAGCACACCGCCAACCATTCTATTCCATGCCCAAAACGACCATGCCGTTAACCCTATGAACAGCATCTTATTTTACCAAGCCATGTTAAAAAATGATGTAAAAGGGTCTCTCCACATTTTCCCAAAAGGTGGTCATAGCATTGGTATTTACAACGCATCAGACGTTACAGAATTATGGAAAACCATTTCAACAAAATGGCTTAAAGAAGTAGATATTATACCATAAAAGACTTACAACAACTAACTAAAACTAAATCATGAAAAACACTAGTCTAATTTTTAAAAAACTATTAGCGCTTACCCTTATTGCTTGTCTGTTTTCTTGTAAAAATGACAATACCGAAAGCCTGACACCATCAAATAATGTATTGTGGTACAACGAAGCAGCCAACAATTGGAATGAAGCACTCCCCATCGGCAACGGTCGTATTGGCGGTATGCTTTTTGGAGGCGTTGAAAACGATAAAATTCAACTAAACGAAGAAACTGTTTGGGCCGGAGAACCCGGAAATAATGTCCCCAAAGATTATTTTGAAGAGGTTGAAGACATAAGAGCGTTGCTATTCAACGGAAAATACAAAGAAGCCCAAGACATGGCTAATGCCGTATTTCCTAGAGGTGCTGAAGAAGACAATAATTACGGGATGCCATATCAAACTGTGGGTAACCTAAATTTAGGTTTTTCAAACCATCAGAATAGTACCAATTACAAAAGAACTTTAAATATAGGTAATGCTGTTTCAACGGTGACTTATACACATGATGGCGTTGACTATAAAAGAGAGTATTTTGTGTCTTATCCAGACCAAGTGATGGTTGTTCATATTACAGCCAGTAAGCCTAAAAGCTTAAGTTTTAATGTGTATATAGACAGCCCTCAGCTCAACCATTCTATTTCATATGAAAATGGAGTTATTATGTTAACTGGCACCAGTGGAAATGTAGATAATAAAAAAGGAAAAATAAAATTTACCACACTGGTTGCTCCCAAACTTGTTGGCGGAGAATTAATTGAAAATGAAGAAAATATTGAAATAAAAAATGCAGATGAAGCCACTTTACTGGTAAGTATTGGAACCAATTTTAAAAACTATAAAGATTTAAGTGGTTCTGCTGATGAGAGTGCGAAAAATTATTTAGAACAAGGGCAATCAGAATCTTTTGCTGCACTTAAACAAGCTCATGTTGAAGATTACCAAAAGCTTTTCAACCGGGTATCTCTTGAATTGGCAGAAAACACAAACGATACTTTACCAACTAATAAACGCTTAGAAAACTTTGCTACTACGGAAGATTTATCTTTAGTCTCGTTGTACTTCCAATTTGGACGCTATTTACTGATTTCCAGTTCCAGACCCGGAGGACAACCCGCTAATTTACAAGGTATTTGGAATCATAAATTATCACCTCCATGGGATAGCAAATACACAGTAAATATAAATACAGAAATGAATTATTGGCCTACTGAAGTCACCAACCTTTCTGAGTTAAATGAGCCACTATTTTCCATGTTGGAAGATTTATCGGTAACAGGCAAAGAAAGTGCTCAAAAAATGTACCATGCGCGGGGTTGGAATATTCATCATAATACCGATATATGGCGAATTTCAGGAATTGTAGATGGCGGATTTTATGGATTTTGGCCTATGGGCGGTGCTTGGTTAACGCAGCATTTATGGCAACATTACCTATTTACCGGCGATACTGAATTCCTAAAAAAATACTACCCTGTTTTAAAAGGTAAAGCACAATTTTACGCTGACGTTTTACAGGAAGAACCCGAAAACAAATGGCTGGTAGTCGCGCCTTCAATATCCCCCGAAAATAAATACATGAGTGGCGTTGGGGTAAGCTATGGCACAACAATGGACAATCAATTGGTTTTTGATGTATTCAACAATGTTATAGAAGCTTCGAAAGCCTTGAATATGGATTCTGAATTTGCAGACTCTATTCAAACACTTAAAAAGCGATTAGCACCCATGCAAATTGGTCAGCACAATCAATTACAAGAATGGATAAAAGATTGGGACAGCCCTAGTGATAAGCACAGACACATTTCACATTTATATGGTTTGCATCCATCAGCACAAATATCGCCTTTTAAAAACCCAGAATTATTCAAAGCAGCAGAACAAACATTAAAATACCGAGGTGATAAATCTACAGGTTGGTCTATGGGTTGGAAAGTAAATTTCTGGTCGCGCTTACTCAATGGAAATAGAGCTTACGATTTAATAAAAACGCAGTTAACATTAGTGCAAGATGGTACAGAAGAAGGCGGAACCTATCCAAACTTACTAGATGCACACCCGCCGTTTCAAATTGATGGAAATTTTGGCTGTACCGCCGGTATTGCCGAAATGTTAATCCAGTCGCATAATGAAGCCCTACATCTGTTACCTGCCCTACCCGATTCTTGGAGAAAAGGTTCTGTTAAAGGTTTAAAGGCTAGAGGTGACTTTGAAGTAGATTTGGATTGGAATAACAACCATTTAAGTTCAGTAAAAATCAAATCGGGATTAGGTGGAAACTTAAGGCTAAGAACAGCCGAAGTCTTGATTGATGCCAACGGAAACGAATTGACCAAAGCTTCAGGAGAAAACGAAAATACATTCTACCAAACACCTGATATTAAAATACCACTGATTTCTGATAAAGCTGAAGTAAAACCTTTAAAACTTCCAGAATTTAACATTTATGATATTAAGACTGAAAAAGGCCAGATCTATGAATTTCATGTTAAAAACTAATAAAATGAATATTAAAATTTCAACTTGCTGTTTAACTGCTTTATTCTTATTAATCTTTACTACATGTAATTCTAACAAACAGCAAGAAATTACAGAAGGAGAAAAAGAACCTGCAATAACCACCATTTATTTAATTGGTGATTCCACTATGGCAGATTATACAGGAAATTATGACCCCGGGAAAGATTACATGAAAACCCGATACCCTATAACAGGATGGGGCCAAGTGTTTCAACCTTTCATGTGTTCAGACAGTTTAAATCATTTAAAAAACCTTATTAAAACCGATAGTGTTTTTGTTGACGATCGTGCACGTGGTGGTCGTAGTACCAGAACATTTTTTCAAGAAGGGCGGTGGCGCTCTGTTTACGAAAATCTAAAAAAAGATGACATCGTTATTATGCAATTTGGACATAATGATGCTGCGGAAAACAAAACAGAGCGCTATGTAAACATTGAAGGTTACAAAGAGTTTTTAAGGCTTTACGTTAGCCAAACCAGACAAAAAGGCGCCATTCCAATTATTTTAACGCCCGTTGCACGGAATTACCCATGGAAAGATGATGTTTTAAATGATGTACATGGCGAATACGACCAAGCCCCAAAAGATGTGGCTAAAGAAATGAATGTTTTACTCATTGATCTAAACTTAAAATCTCGAGAATTTTTCACTAAAAAAGGAAAGGACTTTGTTAGCGAGAATTATTTTATGAATCTTCCGGCTGAAAAATATGAAGCCTACCCAGATGGAGCAGACGATAATACACACTTTCAAACTGAAGGCGGCACAGAAGTTGCAAGACTGGTTTTTGAAGGTTTAAAAGAAATCAATTCAACTTTAACAAATAGTTTATGAAATCGTTGTTAAGTCTTTTTATGATTTGTGTTCTAATGACATCTTCCATTTATGCCCAAAAAAAGGAAGACTATAAACCATATACCATTGAAAACACCTATCAGAATTTAAAAAAGAATTATCCCCATGTCACCCCTATTACACCATTGGTTTCTGATAGCATCAAGTATAAAGAAGATATTACCTATAAAAAAACGGAAACTAGTAAATTAAAGTTGGATGTTTATTACCCAAAAGACAATTGCAAAAAAGCGTTTCCGGCGGTACTACTAATCCATGGTGGCGGATGGCTAACTGGGAGTAAAGAAAATGAACGCGTTATGGCACAACACTTGGCTCTAAATGGCTATGTGGGTATTGCTGTTGCCTACCGATTGGGGTTTGAGGCAAAATATCCAGCCGGAGTAAACGATTTAAAAGATGCTATTGTTTGGGCTAAAAAGCATGCCAAAAAATATAACATAAATCCAGATAAAATTGCCGTTTTAGGAGCTTCAGCTGGTGCGCAACTAGCAACGTTAATTGGGACAACACCAAATTCAACTATATATAACGTAGATGAAAAAATTTCAAACGAAGTTCAAGCCATTGTAAATGTAGATGGTATTGTATCCTTTATTCATCCGGAAGCAGCGGCCGAATCAAAACCTGGTAAGGAATCTATGGGAGGTATTTGGCTTAATGGTGAAAAAGAAGAAAATTTTAAAAACTGGAAAGAAGCTTCTCCCCTAGAGTATGTTGGCAAAAACACGCCTCCTACCCTTTTTATAAATAGCTCTTACGCCCGTTTTCATGCTGGAAGAGATGATATGATTTCCATTTTGAATAAACACAATATTTATAGCGAAGTCCATATCCTAGAAGGCAGTCCGCATTCTTTTTGGTTGATGCATCCGTGGTTTGATACAACGCTAAACTATACTGTTAATTTCTTAAATAAAGTTTTTAAAGATGAAAAGTAAAATATTCAACAATTACAAAATCATTTTGGCTGTTTTATTGTTTTTTTCAACAGTTCATTCGACTTTTTCACAAGACAAAAAAACAACTATTTACCTAGTTGGCGATTCAACCATGTGTTTGTATGATGAGAGCCGATTTCCTCAAGAAGGTTGGGGCATGCCATTTGTTCACTTTTTTGATGACACTGTAGAAATTGAAAACCACGCCAAAGGCGGAAGGAGTTCGCGTTCATTTATTGAAGAAAACCGTTGGCAACCTATTGTTGATTCTTTAAAAACAGGCGACTATGTTATGATTCAGTTTGGACATAATGATGCGGCAAATTCCAAAAACCATCCAGACAGGAAGACCACTCCAGAGGAATACAAAACATACCTTGGAAAATACATAAACGAAACTCTAGCTAAAAATGCCAATCCCATAATTATTAGTCCCGTTACCCGATGGAAATTTGATGAAGACGGAAAAGCTCAGGAATGCCATGCGCCCTATCTAAAAGCGGTAACCGAAGTAGCAAAAGAATATGGCGTCCCGTTTATAGATTTGGATACAAAAAGTCAGGAATTAATAAACAAAATGGGAAAAGATTGCTCAAGATATTTATACATGTATTTCGAAAAAGGTGAATATTTTAAGTTTCCCGATGGCTATCCCGACAATACCCATTTTACAGAATTTGGTGCCCGAAAAATGGCTGAAATTGTTTTAAATGATATTATAGCTCAAGATTTAGAATTGGCCAATCACATTATTAAGCCATATAAAAGAAAGAATTAAAGTGCTAATTTTATTTCAATGAACTCAAATAGAAATATTTTCTTCGCTACTTTGATACCGTTCGCATGCGCATTTTATAGTATTAGTGCCCAAAATAGCAACAAAAAGATTCCCAGAGACACTTCCTATACCATAATGGGACAGTATAAAAAATACGTAAAAGACTATCCTGAAATAAAACCGGGCAAAGATTCACTCCCTGAAAATGTAAAAGCCAAAAGAAATGTAGTTTATACAACTTTAAAAGACACTCCTTACGGCGATAGAGATTTGCATTTAGATATTTTTTATCCAAAAAAACCAGGTGAATATCCTGCACTGATAATGATCCATGGTGGTGCGTGGGTTACTGGTGATAAATCGATGCAAGTGCCTATGGCGCAAAAACTGGCGGCCAAAGGTTATGTAACCATTTGCGTGGAATACCAACTGACTTTGGAAGCCAAATACCCTGCAGCTGTGTTTAATATAAAAAGTGCCATTAGGTGGATGCGCGCCAATGCTGAAAAGTACAACATCAATACCAAAAAGATAGGCATATCTGGTAGTTCGGCAGGTGGGCAATTGGCGATGCTTGTGGGTTTAACAAATGGTGTTAAAAGTAAAGAGGGCAACCATGGCAACCTAGACCATCCAAGCGATGTAAATGCTATTATAGATTTGGATGGTGTAATTAATTTTATGGCTCCACGTTCGCTTAATTCAGAACGTAAACAGAATTCTCCAGATGTGAAATGGCTAGGTGGCACATTTGAAGAAAATCCAAAAAATTGGAAAGACGCTTCAAGTATTTATTGGGCAAATGAGAATTCCGTTCCCATTCTTTTTATTAATAGCAATTATCCAAGGTTTCATGCCGGGCAAGATGAACTCATTGCTATGATGACCGATTGGGGTATTTATACCGAAGTTAAAAAAATGAACCTCAATGCCCATGCCTTTTGGTTGTTTGAACCATGGATTGATACTACAGTCAATTACATGGATGCATTCCTTATCAAAGTTTTTAACAACTAAAAAAGGTCGCTTATTCAGCGACCTTCTTCTTGACTAACTCAAATAAAACTTAAATACCGTGCTTGTTTTTCCAAGCGGTGTATTCAGAACCTATTAAATTTTTCGGCCAACTACCGTACCACGCATAACCATTTCTTCTTTCATATGAAATCTCAGCAATTGTCTTTTTTGGTATACCGTCTCTACTACAGAAAAATGGTTCATTAGGCCCAAATGCACTAAATAATGAAGCATATGAATATCCCGTATAATCTTCTAAACTGTAAAATCTAGCCCAGGTTATATTCCCTGGAGACTCTTTCCAAACTTTATCACCACCTTCATCTACTAAAGCATAACCAACTATTTTAACAGAATCGAACCAAGCTACTGCACTATTAACGGCATCAATCACTTCTGAAGACGGATTATCTAAAGTCATCAATAACCTCACAATACCCACTGACTCGGAACCACTATTGGATGCCAACTCATAAGATCTTGCCATCCTTGGGACTAAGGTAACTTCATCATGCTGCGCACACCAAGCTGTTTTTGTTCCGTTGATTGTAACTTGAGTGTCCAAAATAACTTGAATACCCTTGTCAAACGCGGTCTGTGCTGCAGCCACATAACTTGCGTCAAGAAGCTCCAAATTATTTTGCTCTAAGAAAATATCCCGCATTAAATTCATAACATTGACCATGGCATTATCATTGTAAGTAATGCGTCCTCGATAACCACTAAAATCAGGATAATATTGAGGCCAACCTCCATTATCGTACTGAGCTTCAAAAACCCAATCAACACCTCTTATAGCAGCATCTAAATATTCTTGATTACCAGAAGCTTGATAAGCGTTTAGTAAAATTCTAATTTCAGTAATAGTGTGGTTGTTATCAATGGTTGTATCAGTCTTGTCCTTCTGCGCTGCTTCATTCAAATCACTAGCTGTTTGCGCCCTATCATATCCAGAAAAATCGTTATGATATTTTGACCAACCACCATTGTTTCGTTGAAATAATAATACGTTTTCAGCTCTTGGAATTGTTATGGAAATTCCAGAGATTTCAATAGTGATTTCTCCTTTTACATTACTACCATCAATTGAAGCTGCAGTAACCTTCACCGTTCCGTTCTTTTTTGGGTTTACGAGTCCAGCACTAGTTACTTCTGCCACAGAATCATCAGAAACTGTCCAGACCACAACTTTATTGGTTGCATTAGCGGGTAAAACTTCAGCAGATAACTGTAAAGGTTGACCATCGGTAATTTCTGTTCCGCCCGTAACATTAATACTTTCTACAAGTACTACAGGACCTGCCACACCAGAAATATTTATTATTTTTTCTGCCGTTACACCAGAACCATCGTTGGCCTCAGCAGTAACTTCAACAGAACCATTATCAAGCGGCGTTAATAAACCTGTGTTTGAAATAGCTGCTATATTTTCGTTCGACACACTCCAAGTTACTGATCTATCGGTTGCGTTATTTGGCAACACCACAACAGATAATTGCTTTGCCAAACCATTAGTTATATCGCTACCATTAATAACAATAGTAGAAACCTCTACATCTTTTGTCTCTTCTACGGCATCACTGTCACTACTACAGGAGCCTAAAACCATTAATCCGAAAGTGAAGATTAAAAGTCCTTTTAGTCTTTTCATATAAATCTTAATTTAGTTTAATTTAACCATTGCACACATTGCCATGCAATCGATTACACAATATTACTAAAATATAAGATTGAATAAAACTATTAAGTGTTAAATTTTAATAATATTCGATATTTGACACTTTCTAAGGTTAATTGTAAAAACCCAATCTATTCTAGAAACTGAATTTTTACTCGAGTCTAATGTTTGAAAAGTATAGAAAATTAACAAAAAAAGATGACTTTTACCTGTAATTTAAATTAATATACTATATTTATGTAATCGATTACTTAACGTTAAAAAAACAAGTACGGTAATGCCCCAAAATAAATATTCTTTTTAAAATGTAATTTAGCGTTATTATTTCATCATTTATGAGTAAAAAAACGACCATTTACGATATTGCAAAAAAACTCAATATCACAGCCGCAACAGTTTCTAGGGCATTAAATAACAACCCAAAAATTAGCGAAGCTACAAGGGAACTTGTATTAGAAACTGCGGCCAAAATGAATTATGAGCGGAATAGGTTAGCTCAGGCATTAAAAAGCGGAAAAAGCTATAACGTTGGCGTTGTTGTTCCACGAATAGATTCTAATTTTTTTGCATCAGTTATACGAGGTATTGAAGAGGAATTACATCCCGCTGGCTATCATGTAATTATTTGCCAAACTCACGATCAAAAAAAATTAGAACTCGCAAACATTAATTCATTATTAAATGCGCAGATAGATGGTGTGCTGGTATCTATTTCAAACGCCAATGATGCAGCTAATGATGGAGATACAGATACTTCTACAAAGACAAATCGAAAAGACTTGAATGCTAAAGAAAATGATATGTTTAGCAATCTAATTAGAAAAAATGTGCCTCTTATATTCTTTGATAGAAAGAAGGATATCAAAGGAGTAAGTTCTGTAGTAATTAACGATTTTAAAGGAGCCTACGACGCTACACAGCATTTGATTGACCAAGGAAAAAAACGAATAGCTCACCTTTCTAACAATAGAGATATTGAAATCTTCAAAAACAGGTATCTAGGGTACAAACAGGCCTTAATTGACAATGGTCTTGAATTTGATGAGAGTTTAGTGGTAGAATGTTTTAGTAAAGTAGAACACGGCAAAAAAGTAACTGGAAAACTTTTAGCAATGCCCAATCCGCCCGATGCCATATTTTCGGTAAGCGATTTTTCCGCACTTGGTGCTATACAAGAAATAACAGAACAAGGGTTCAAAATACCTGAAGATATCAGTGTTGTTGGGTTTAGTAACGAACCATTTACTAAATTTATGGAGCTTTCTATTTCTTCAGTAGACCAATCTCCAAAAGAAATGGGAAGAATAGCAGCTCAGGTTTTTTTAGAAGAAGTTAACAACGGGAATAAAGTAAAGTCTGTTAAACACGTTGTATTAAGCCCAGAACTTATTGTACGTAATTCTTCGCTTATAAACACCACAGCCGACGTTGGTTAAGACTAAAACTATAAAAATAAAAAAGCCAAGATTTAAATCTTGGCTTTTTTATTTTCTAATTTGTCCCGTCCTGAAATAGCGATACACTAAAACCTTAGTGTAATGGAATTACCAGAAAACGATGGGTATATCAAACG
>NZ_JBJJBQ010000013.1:0-15132 GCF_045446075.1 Flavisericum labens
AAACTCAAAAGAAAAATATACAAATCAAAAAAGCTGAACAATGTTACCATTGTTCAGCTTTAATTTATAAATTTAATGCTTTAATAATCTGTATCGGTTATTTAGGACTAGACAATTTAAAGTGAAACACCCCGCCTCCACGGAATAAAATCATTCTGATTTAATAGTTTCGCTTTTGTTTGTATTCTTCCACTGGCCACTTCAATTATAAAATCAAGCATTTCTTCCGCCATCTCTTCAATTGTTTTTTCGCCACGAATTACCGCTCCAGTTTCAATATCAATGATATCAGACATTTTTTCCTTTAGCTCGGTATTTGAAGACACTTTTATAATCGGTGCTATTGGATTTCCAGTAGGCGTACCCAAGCCAGTCGTAAACAATACCACATTGGCTCCAGACCCCACAAGGCCTGTTGTACTTTCAACATCGTTACCTGGTGTACATAATAAGTTTAAACCTGGCTCATGGATGTACTCGCCATAATCCAAAACACTTACTACAGGTGAAGTCCCTCCTTTTTTTGCTGCTCCAGCCGATTTCATGGCATCGGTAATCAAGCCATCTTTAATGTTTCCTGGTGACGGGTTCATATCAAAACCAGAACCAGCATCAACAACCGATTTTTCATAAGCTTTCATCAATTCTAAAAACTTCACTCCGTCTTCATCGTCAACGCAACGGTTTACCAATTCTTGCTCAACCCCACATAATTCTGGGAATTCAGCTAAAACGGCTGTTCCTTTTAAGGCAACCAGTAAATCGGAAACTGCCCCTAAAGTTGGATTAGCAGAAATACCTGAAAAACCATCAGATCCACCACATTCTAAACCTACTCTTAATTTAGACAAAGGTGCTGGCTTGCGTTGAATATCATTAGCCTTTTTCATTGCCAAAAAAGAATCCTTAACAATGGCCGATAACATTTCATCTACCGTTCCCATTTGTTGCTGTTCGTAAATTAAAACAGGTTTGTTCAAATTAGAATTAATAGCATCAAGCGCTTCTTTAAAAACGCTAATCTGTAAATTTTGACATCCTAAACTCAATACTGTTGCTCCTGCTACATTAGGGTTATTCACATAACCCGCCAATAACTTTGCCAAACTTTCTGAGTCTTGGCGAATACCTCCACAACCACCTGGATGCGTAATAAACTTAACATCTAAATTATCAAAAACATCAGTAGATTCTTCTACAACCTCAACTTCATCTCCCCCACTCACCAAAGAGCGAAGTAACATTTGATGCGGATTTGCTTTTTTCTTTAAAAGTTCCTTTTCAAATATCTCTTTGAGCTTTTCAATATTTCGGTTTTCACAGAATACTAATGGAAAAAACAACCAAACATTTTCAGTTCCTACTTGTCCATCTTCTCTGTGGTAACCCATAAAAGTTCTATCTGTCCACTTTTCTACATTCGGCGGTGTCCAGCTAAAAGATTCTGTTTTACCAAAAACCTTTTCGCTTTGATGCTTTACATTACTAACGGTTAACACATCTCCTTTTTCAATCACCCCATTGGCCGATCCTACCAATACGCCGTACATAATAATTCTGTCTCCAGATTCAAATTTTTCCAAAGCTATTTTGTGCTTTGATTTGACATCTGAAAGAATCTTAATGTCTTCACCTTCAAAAGGTATTACATCTCCTGCCTTCAAGTTCACCAAGGCAACAGCAACGTTGTCTGACGAGTTTACTTTTATAAGTTTCTTTTGCATCCTGTTAATTGGATTAATCTTTAATTCTTTTGTTAATATGTCTTGCTGAAATTTGCAAAACCTTCTTCTATTCCATTAGCTTCAATTTCTTTTAAAGCTAAGGCTACGGCATTGGTTAAATCTTTAACTTTTGTTAAATCTTGTCCCCAATATTCTTCTATGCTTAAAGCCCCTTGTGCTACTTTTTCAAAATCGTTCGACGCCCAAATTTTTGCAAAGCTGGAAACAATATCTTCACTATCCTGAACTGGTAAGCTTTCGCCATTCCAAGTGCCTTTGTAGAATCTTAACAAGCAAGCAAAAGCAAATGTTAAGTTAGTTGGCAATTTACCATTAACATCAACATAGCCCAACAAGCTTGGTAATACTCTTACTTTGAACTTAGAAATGGAGTTTAAGGCTATACTCGATAAGTTATGAATAATAAATGGATTTCTAAAACGGTCGAATATTTCGTCTGCGAAACTATTCAACTCATCACGGTCCATATCTAAAGTATCGATGATTTCGCTAAAAACAGCTTCATTGATAAACTTACCAGTGAAATCATTATCTACCGATTGCTTTACTGTTTTATTTCCGTAAAGTAACGAAAACGGAACCATAGCTGTATGCGCACCATTTAATATGCGTACTTTTCTAGTACGGTATGGTTGCATATCCTCAACTATTTTAACATCTAAATCAGTCTTATCAAATGGCAGCTTTGCTTTTAGCTCGGCTCCACCTTCAATAACCCATAATAAGAATACCTCTGCTGCAACAATTAAGTTATCTTCATAGCTTAACTCTGCATTGTAAGCTTCAATATCATCTTTCGGGTAACCTGGTACAATTCTATCTACCAAAGTACTGTGGAAAGCATTATGCTCTAACAACCACGATTTAAAATCTTCACCCAAATTCCAATCTGAAACATATTTTAAAATGATTTCTTTTAGTGTTTCAGAATTATGGTTAATAAGCTCACATGGAATGATAGTTAATCCTTTGCTTGCGTCACCATTAAAATGCGTAAACCTTTCATGTAAAAGCAACGTTAATTTAGCTGGAAATGAACTTGGTGGTTGCATATCTGCTTTATCTGAAGCTACATAGGCAATACCAGCCTCAGTGGTATTAGAAATGATAAATTCCAAAGACTCTTCTCTCGCCAAACTTAAATAATCACTGAAATTAGCATAAGGATCTACTCCTTTCACAATGTTATCAATCAATTCAACCTTTTGGATTTCTTTTCCTTTTTTCACCCCTTTCATGAAAAGAGTGTACAAACCATCTTGATCGTTTAGCATCTTCACCAAACCTCTATCTATGGGCTGTACAACGGCTATACCAGCATTGAAATCTGCTTTCTTGTTCAGTTCCTGAAAAGCATAACCTATAAAAGCTCTTAGGAAATTACCCTCGCCAAATTGAACTATTTTAATAGGACGTTTATCTTCTAGCCCTAAATTTGCTCTATTTAATTTTTTCATTTTTGTTATACTCAATTTATTTTACGGCTACATTGCGTAAAATAACCAATGTAGCCGTAATATGTTATTCTTTTTTATTCCTCAATTAAGTTAAGGTTTTCGTCTAACGGTGTCATTTTAGGCATTAATAAATGTACTAATCCTAAGATGATTAAATAACAAGAACCGGCTACTAAAAACGCCCAAAAATATCCTGTGTTTCCAGCCTGATCCAAAACAGAGCCCAACAAGGCATCTGCAATGATACCAGCTACAGCTCCAAGCATTCCTCCAATACCAACAACAGAAGCTGTTGCTTTTTTAGGGAATACATCAGATGCTAAAGTAAATATATTAGCAGACCATGCTTGGTGTCCTGCTGCACCCAAACCAATTAGGAAAATGGCTAACCACTTGTTATCGGTAACAGCTACTATAGCGACAGGTAAAATAATTAAAGCACATATTAATAAGGTAATCTTTCTTGCTTTGTTTACAGACCATCCTTTTCTCATAAATACACCGGACAAGTAACCTCCTAATATACTTCCTCCATCAGCCATAATGTAGATTACAAAGAATGGCAATGCAATATCATGGATATCTACACCAAAAGTATCATGCAAAAATTTTGCTCCCCAAAATAGGTAGAACCACCATACGGCATCGGTAACTTTTGCTAAACCAAAAGCCCAAGTTTGGCGTTTACCAAGAACGCTTTTCCATGGCAATTTATCTTCAGACTCTGCTTTACCTGAATCACTATTAATATAAGCTAACTCTTCTTTTGAAACACCAGGGTGAACCTCTGGTTTCTTATAAGTTCTTATCCATAAAAACACCCACAGTGCACTTAATGCTCCTGTTATTAAAAAGGGAATCTGCCAGTTTTTACCATCTTCGTGTACAATCCAACCAACAACAAAAGGTGCCGCAATGGCTCCTACACTAGTTGCGGCATTAAAAAGACCTGTTGCAAATGCACGGTCCTTTTTAGGAAACCACTCGGCTGTTGTTTTAATAGCTGCAGGAAAGTTTCCCGATTCACCAAAACCAAGACCAAATCTGGCCGCGGCAAATCCAATAACACTAAATCCTGGACGTACTGCAGCGTGAAGCATTCCGAAGAAACTCCAAAGACCAATTGATAAAATATATCCCTTTTTTGTTCCCAAACGGTCTATTAAACCACCCATTGAAAGCATACCTAAAGCATAGGCTACTTTAAATGATATCATAATATTGGCATAATCACTGTTGGTCCATCCAAATAATTTTTCAAGAGTTGGAGCCATTACCCCAATAATACTTCTATCAAAATAGTTGATGGTTGTAGCAAACATAAGTAGTGCTAAAATCCTGTAACGATAGTTTCCTATCTTTTTTGTTTCACTCATAATTAATTTAGTTTAGTTGGCATTAACCAATTTTATGAAAGCAATAAAAAATTGCTTCATAGAATCAATGCTTTTTTAAAAATCGAAATATTTTTTGGCGTTGTTATAACTAATATCTGCAACCATTTTCCCTATCCATTCCATCTCTTCTTTTGGCAATTCCCCTCGTTGGATTTCATCACCTAAAAGATTACAAAGAATTCTACGAAAATACTCGTGCCTTGGGAACGATAGGAAGCTTCTCGAGTCCGTCAACATACCAACAAAACAACTGATAAGCCCCATGTTTGAAAGTGCATTCATTTGTTTTGTCATCCCGTCTTTTTGGTCTAAAAACCACCAACCAGAACCGAGTTGAACTTTTCCTCTTACACTACCATCGTTAAAGTTTCCAATCATAGTAGCCATAACTTCGTTATCAGCTGGGTTAAGATTGTAAATAATGGTTTTTGTTAATTTATCTTTACTATCCAAAGCATTTAAAAATGCCGATAGCTTTTGCGCTTGCGGATAATCACCAATAGAATCCCAGCCCGTATCCGGACCTAGAATTCTGTGCATACGCGCATTATTATTTCTTAAAGCCCCTAAGTGAAATTGCTGAACCCAACCAAATTCATGGTAAGTTTCACATAAGTATACTAAAACGGCGCTTTGGAATTTCAATGCCTCTTCATTCGAAATGTCTTTACCAGATAGTTTCTTTTGAAGAACTGCATTTACTTCACTCTCGGTATAATTTTCAAAATAAATTTGGTCTAAGCCATGGTCGCATAATCTACAACCGTTATCGTGGAAAAACTGAATTCGGTTTCTCAATGCATCACATAAATCTGAAAAGGAATTTACTGTTACTCCCGAAGCCTTTCCTAATGCCTCCAAATAATCAGTATATCCATCAGCCGAAATCAATATGGCTTTATCTGGTCTAAAAGCCGTGCTTACTTTTATACCAAAATCTTCATTTGCCATTTTCTGATGATACTCTAAAGTATCGATAGGATCTTCAGTAGTACATACCAACTCGGCATTTACCTTTTTTAATAAGCCTCTACAGCTGTATCCATCAGAGTTTAATTTTTCTTGGGTGATATCCCACACCTTTTCAGCGGTTTTCTCACTCAATAAATCGGTTATTCCAAAGTATCTCGCCAATTCTAAATGCGTCCAGTGATATAATGGGTTACGCATGGTATAAGGCACTGTCTTTGCCCAGTTTAAAAACTTATCCTTGTCTGAACCATCGCCAGTAATAAATTTTTCATTGACACCTAAAGTTCTCATGGCGCGCCACTTGTAATGGTCGCCATTAATCCAAACGTTAGTGATGTTATTGAACGTTTTGTCCTCTGCGATTTGCTGAGGCGGTAAGTGGTTGTGATAATCTATTATTGGTTGATTTTTGGAATAATTGTGATAGAGCTCTTCAGCGTATTTATTTTCCAGCAAAAAGTTATCGTGAATAAATGTCTTGCTCATTTTATTATTTATTAGTTTGGTTTAATCTTCGTTTGCAGGCTTACCTATGGTTGCCAATATTCCCCCATCGACATATACAATCTGTCCGCTGACAAAATCGCTGGCTTTTGATGACAAGAATATAGCTGCTCCCTGTAAATCATCAGGGTCTCCCCAACGACCTGCAGGCGTTCTGCCTACAATAAAATCATTAAAAGGATGACCATCAACCCTAATTGGAGCAGTTTGGCTCGTAGCAAAATAACCTGGCCCAATACCATTTACTTGCACATTGTGTTTAGACCATTCTGTTGCCATATTACGGGTAAGCATTTTTAGCCCTCCTTTTGCTGCTGCATAAGCTCCCACAGTATTTCTTCCTAATTCACTCATCATAGAGCAAATATTTATAATCTTACCGCCACCACGTTCTATCATACCTTTAACGATATGTTTTGACATGATAAAAGGACTGACCAAATCTACTTTTAAAACTTGCTCGAAATCTTCAACCTCCATATCCTCTAAAGGCGTTCGCTTAATGATACCAGCGTTGTTCACTAGAATATCGATAGGGCCAACCTCCTTTTCAATTTTAGCGACATTTTCAATAACTTTAGCTTCGTTGGTCACATCAAACAGATAACCATGTGCCTCACAACCTTCCGTTTTGTACTCGGCAACGGCATTGTCTAATTTTTCTTGAGAAGAAGCCCCATTAATCACTAAAGTGGCTCCTGCTTTACCAAGCCCCATAGCCATAGCCATTCCTAAGCCATGTGTTCCTCCTGTTATTAAAGCAACTTTTCCTGATAAATCAAATAATTTTATAGACATGATTTTATCTCAATTCATTAATTTTACAAACATCCATATCGCCATAGTCTAGGTTTTCTCCTGCCATACCCCAGATAAAACTGTAGTTACTAGTACCTGAACCTGAGTGAATTGACCATGGTGGTGAAATTACAGCCTCGTTGTTAGCCATCCAAATGTGACGTGTCTCTGTTGGCTCTCCCATGAAGTGACAAACAGCTTGATCTTCTGGAACTTCAAAATAGAAATAAACTTCCATTCTTCTATCATGAACGTGAGCAGGCATCGTATTCCAGCTACTTCCTGTTTTTATAGATGTCATACCCATTTGCAATTGGCAAACGTCTACAACACTGTTTACTATGTATTTTCTAAGTGTACGTGCATTGGCTGTTTCCGGAGAACCTAATTCAATGGTCTCAACATCTTCCTTTCCAATTTTCTTGTTAGGATAAGCTTTGTGCGCTGGTGTTGAATTGATATAAAACTGGGCAGGCTGGTCGGCCGACTTGCTTGAAAACACAACGTCTTTATTTCCCTGGCCCAAATACAAGGCCTCTTTGTTACCTATATCATAGGAGGTTCCATCAACCGTTATGGTCCCGGAGCCACCGATATTAATGATTCCCATTTCTCTTCTTTCAAGAAAGAAAGAAGCCTTTAAGGGGTCTATTGCCTCTAATTTCACATTTGCCTTAACAGGAATAACTCCTGCTACCATAAATCTATCGTAATGCGTGTAAACCCATTTTATACCATCTTCCTTAAACAAATTTTGAATTAAAAATTCGTCACGTAGTTGCTGTGTATCATATTTCTTTACTGCTTCTGGACTTGAAGCATAACGCATACTGTAGTTTTTCATAATTAAAATTGTTTATATATTTTGATAGTGTAATCGATTACGCAAAAATAAGGAATTAAGTTGAAATATAAATTTTTTTCGCGGTAATCTTGCTTTTTTATCTTAAAAAATTCATATCTCACAGCAATTAGTTTAAATACTCAACCGGATTACCATTGTGTTAGACGTATCCAATTTTAAATAATACGGTTTAACCCAAAAAATAAGTGATACTTAATATCATTTTTTAGGGTATCGAATATACAGGATATTTTTCAGTTTTTCATTCTACCAACGTAACTTTTTCTTAATCAAGAAAAAATCTATTCTTTTAAAAACCTAAAAATGCTTTAGCAAAACCCTTAAAGTCATTTTGAAAAAATTTTAAGCATTAAACTTTTGACTTTTTTAAAAATTCTGATTGTTAACAACTTTTTAATATAAAATAGTAAAACCAAAAAAAATAATTTCATTAAGTCTCTATTTTTATGTCCATAAATAACCCTTTAACAGAAAACTCTAATGAATGTAAATCAACCAACCAAAAAATCCTCACCTCCCTTTATATTAATAGGCTTGCTGCTAATATTATTCAACATGCAAGTTTTTGCGCAAGGCACGTTGAGCGTTTCTGGAAATGGCAACACAATCTCCAATGGAGCTTCTTCTGCTTCCATTTCGAATAATACAGATTTTGGTAATGTAGAAATAGGAACCAATAACAGCAATGTTTTTGTTCTTGATAATACCGAAAATGGTGGCAACCCAAGACTAAGACTAAACAACATTTCAGTTTCTATTTCTGGATCACCTGACTTCAGCCCTGTTAATACAAATCTTGGAGATTTAAAAGGGAATGATAATCCCATTAATCATTCCATTAATTTTACTCCAAGTTCTAATGGCACTAAAACAGCAACAGTTACAGTTAATTTTTCTAATGGAACGAATGCCCCATATACATTTACAATACAAGGAACAGGAATAGAGCCTACTCCCGAAATTAATGTAAAAGAGAGCAATGACTCTTCAATTAGCAGTGGCGGTAATTTCGACTTTGGCACTATAGCTCCAAATTCGAGTGCTTCAGAAACCTTTTCAATTGAAAATACAGGAAATGCCTCTACTATATTGAACTTGACTGGAAATCCCATAGTGTCTTTATCGGGTGATAGTGAGTTTTCAATTGTTTCTCAACCCAGCTCAAGTAGTGTTTCTGGAGGAAATAGTGAATCCTTTATTGTCAATTACAATCCGCTTTCTTTGGGAACCCACAATGCAACCCTAAATATTTTAAATGATGACAATAATGAAAATCCTTATGTAATTTCGTTAAATGGTACTGCAGCAGATATTACCTATACTCCTGTTACAAGTGGTCCAGATTGGAACGTAATAAATATTACCCCGGACAATGAGTTAAATTATCCTAACACCATCGTTTATGGGCCTGACAATTATTTATGGGTTACAGAGCGCGTAGGGAAACAAGTTGTAAAGGTTGACCCTATTAATGGTGGAACAAAAACAGTTATGCTAGATTTAACAGGTGTAGTTTACCAAACAGCTGGACAAGATGGACTCATGGGAATGGCAATTCACCCAGATTTATATAGCGATATCGACACTTCCAACAATCTGGTTTATCTAGCCTACACTTACGATTCAGGAGGAAGAAAACTCAGGATTGAAAGTTATAGATATATTGCTGCAACGGGTGTATTGGATAGCGCAAGTGCCACAACAATTCTTGAAGGTTTTGATGCCAGCAATGACCATAATTCGGGCAAACTTCAAATTGGACCGGACCTGAAACTATATTATACTGCTGGAGACCAAGGTTATAATCAATTTCAAAATGCCTGCCAAGAAATAAGGGCGCAATATTTACCAACTAGCCCAACTGATTACTCGGACTATAAAGGCAAAATATTACGATTGAACTTAGATGGTTCCATTCCTTCAGACAACCCTATTTTGAATAGTGTACAAAGCCATGTGTACACCTATGGCCATAGAAACCCACAAGGCATTGTTTTTGGTTCTAATGGAACTTTATATTCTTCCGAACATGGACCGAAAGTTGATGATGAATTAAACATTATAACAGCGGGAAAAAACTATGGTTGGCCAGAAATTGCAGGCTACTATGACAATTTAGGTTATGCCTATTGTAACTGGTCAAGCTCTGGCACCTGTAACCCAGCAGATTTTAGTGATCACAACTGCGCGTCGGGAGTAACACCAATATCCGAATTCACGTCTGGACAGCCAGTTGATTTTCAAGCACCCATAGGCACATACAACAGTACTTCCGGAACCGAACCCTCTGGTGGGTGGCTAACATGGCCAACAGTTGGACCTTCTAGTATTGACATATATGAATCTCATGCTATTCCTGGGTGGAACCAGTCATTATTAATTCCAACGTTAAAGCGTGGAACCATTTTTAGAGCTAAATTGAGCGCAACAGGAAATGCCCTTGAAAGCCAAACTTATGAAGAGTTTCATTCATCAAACGACCGTTATAGAGATATATGCATTTCTCCAGATGGCACCACGATTTATGCAATAACCGATAACACCGGAGGTACCTCTGGGCCTTCTGGAACAACTAGCGTTTCAATTGAGAACCCAGGTGTTATTGTAAAAATACAGTACACTAATTGTATCGATGATGATGGAGATGGTGTATGTAATGCAGATGACATTTGTCCTGGTTTTGATGACACTGCTGATACCGATATCGATGGCGTAGTTGATTGTATCGATCAAGAAATTTCTTCTCCATGCCCAACAGATGTTGACGTTAATGGCGTATCAAATGACAATGACAGTGATGGTATAGCCAATTGTTTAGATATTTGTGATGGATTTGATGATAATCTCGATTCTGATGGTGACAGTATTCCAGACGGTTGCGACTCCTGTAATGGATTTGATGACAACATCGATACTGATGGTGATGGTATTGCAGATGGTTGTGACCCATGTAATGATTTGGTAGATATTGATGGCGATGGAGTTAGCGATTGTATTGACTCAGAGATACCTTCTCCATGCCCTTCAGATGTTGATTCAAATGGCATATCAAATGATAATGATAGTGATGGTGTCGCCGATTGCTTAGATATTTGTAATGGCTTTGATGACAACGTCGATACTGACGGTGACAGCATTCCAGACGGTTGCGACTCCTGTAATGGATTTGACGACAACATCGATACTGACGGTGATGGTATTCCAGATGGTTGTGATTCCTGTAACGATTTGGTAGATATTGATGGCGATGGAGTTAGCGATTGTATTGACTTAGAGATACCTTCTCCATGCCCCTTAGATGTCGACGCTAATGGAGTATCAAATGATGATGATGATGACGGTATACCAAATTGTTTAGACGAAACCTGTACAGCAAATACGACTACATTTATCTTAAACCCTTTAACACATTTGGGATCTGGAGCGAGTACTACTTCTATATTAGGTTTATCTTCAGATAGTCAAGATGTATCATTTACCATTAATGGTATCGATGCAGTTGAAAATGGAAAACCAAGCAATAGGTATATTGACCAAGTAGATGTGTCTTATGTCGACGGTAGCGGTCTAAACCAATCTGCTGGAACATTTCTTGGAAATACTACTGGCAGTGCCTCAATTAATATTTCAGGGACAGTACAATCTGTTACAGTAACTCTAAGCGATGCATATGACGGTAGTACCGATTCAACAATGAGTATTAATTTTAGTACCGTTGACTTCTGTGAATTTATCTCAGCAGGAGCAAAAACTGCTTACGGTTCTAAACAAACTGCTAGCACTTTAATTGAATCAACTTTGAAGATTTATCCAAATCCAGCTTCATCCAATTTATTTATTGATAATGACGGCAGAGAAAAGGCAAATAAATTGTTTATGTATAATGTTACCGGCCAATTGATAAATTCAACAATATTAAAAACGGGTACTCAGAAAATTGATATTTCTAATCTATCAAAAGGGCTATACCTAATTAAAATTTTAGACGAAAGTAAAAATACCATTAAAATAAAACGTGTAATTATTAATTAAAAAAATAGATTCCTTGTTTAAAAAAGCGCCAACATTATTAATAATGTTGGCGCTTTTTTATTTAACAATATTAATTAAGTCTTACAAAAAAAATACACTTTATCGTATTTTTTTGCGCTTCATGGATGTTTTAATAAAATTTATTCTATATTTGCGGCGTAAATTAGCTTTATCAACCTATTAAATTCTCTTTTAAAATATTAGTCTCTCATGAAAAAAACACTACTAAACCTTTTTGAAGTACGCTTCGTAACCCTTGTATCCTTTTTACTTTTCAACGTCTTAATCTATGCCCAAGAAATTACGATACTCGGCAACAATCAACCTATATCTGATGAAGCTACAGGTACATCTCTAAATGATTTTACAAATTTTGATGGAAATACAACCAGAACTTTTACTATAGACAACAGTCAAAATTCTGGAAATACAACCTTAACCGTTAATAGTATCATATTGTCTAATGACACCGACTTTAGCATTACGTCAAATCCAGCACCAATTGGAATCACTAAAAACGGAGCAAACCCAACGTTTACCATTACCTTTAATGCTCTTTCAGCAGGAACTTTTAGCTCTACAGTTATCATAGACAGTGATGCTACTAATGATGGCGGTGATAATTTATTTACATTCACTGTTTCCGCAGACAATACCCCTGAAATAGAAATTGAAGACAGCAACAATATCATCATTGCTAACGGAGGATCTTTTGACTTTGGAACTATAACACCAGGTGCTATAGCCACTGAAAATTTTTCTATTAACAATACGGCTGATGTAAGTTCAATATTAACCTTAGAAGGCATAAACCCCGATTATGTGACCATCTCTGGAGATTCAGAATTTAGTATTACTACACAACCTAGCTCTAATACCATATCAGGTCAAGCAAGTGAATCCTTTACAATTTCATATAACCCCTTAGCGGTTGGAGGACCTCATAACGCCACCATAAGTATCGACAACGATGACCCTGATGACAACGAAGACCCCTATATATTTACTGTACAAGGTTTAAGTGATAATATTGTATATACCCCAACAACTGATGGGCCTGATTGGACAGTAACTAACATAACTCCAGATGAAACATTGGCTTATCCTTACGAAATAACCTATGGACCAGATGGTTTTTTATGGATAACAGAAAGACGACCTAGGAACGCCATGCCAGGAAAAAGTGTAGTTAGAGTAGACCCGTCAAATGGAACAAAAACAACTATGATTGATCTTTCAAGTGTAGTCTACCAATCTGCAGGACAAGATGGCTTAATGGGAATGGCCATTCATCCTGACCTCTATACAGATATTACCACAACCACCAATAATTATGTGTTTGTGGCTTACACCTACTCTACAAATGGATCGGATAGTGGTAGACAACTAAGAATTGCCAGATTATTATACGATAATTCTAATAGTACCCTATCTCCAGACACGTCTTTAGATGCTAATGGAACCATTATAGAAGGATTGCCAGCAAGTAATGACCACAATTCTGGACGTTTAGCAATTGGGCCAGACTTAAAATTATATTACACTATTGGCGACCAAGGTGCCAACCAGTTTGCAAATGCCTGTAATGAAATAAGAGCACAATATTTACCAACAAGTATAGGAGACTATTCAGATTATAAGGGAAAAATATTACGCTTAGAATTGGATGGGTCAATTCCTTCTACCAACCCAACATTAGGTGGTTTTCAAACACATATTTATACCTATGGACATAGAAATGCACAAGGAATTATTTTTGGATCTGATGGAAAATTATACTCTTCTGAACACGGTGCTAAAGTAGATGACGAATTAAACCTAATCACTGCTGGAAAAAATTATGGATGGCCATTAATAGCGGGTTATTATGATAATCTGTCTTACCAGTATTGTAACTGGTCTAGTTCTGGAACCTGTGACCCTAATAATTTTAGCGATCATAATTGTGCTTCTGGTGTTACTCCAACCCCCGAATTCACCTCAGGACAACCAGCTGATTTTCAAGAGCCTATTGGCACATATAATAGTACGACCGGAACAGATCCTTTAGGAGGATGGTTAACATGGCCTACGGTTGCACCTTCTAGTATAGATATTTACGAAGCCGGATTAATTCCTAATTGGAACAAATCATTACTTATAACAACACTAAAACGCGGCACATTATTTAGAGCAAAGCTTAATGCATCGGCAGATGCTTTAGAAAGCCAAGTCTATGAAGAATTTCATTCGTCGAATGATCGCTATCGAGATATTGCTATGGATCCAGATGGTATCACCATGTATATAGTAACTGACAATTCAGGAGGTACTTCAGGACCTTCTGGAACAAGCGGTGTAACCATTGAAAACCCTGGTGTTGTTATAAAAATTCAATATACTGGATCAACAAGTTCAAACTGGTATGCCGATACCGACAATGACAACTATGGTGATATTAACGATTTAGTAACTGCAGCATCACAACCTTCTGGTTATGTAAGTAACAGTGATGATTGTGATGATAACGATGCTAATGAGTTCCCAGGGCAGACTTGGTACCTCGATGCCGATGCCGATGGCTATAGCGAAGGCTCTTCAACAGTGGCCTGCAGCAGACCTGCGAATTATTATACGGCCAGTGAACTGACCGCTACTTCTGGGGATTGTGATGACAGTAATGCGATCATAAACAGCCCGATAACCTATTACGTTGATGCGGACGGTGATGGCTTTGGGTCTACCGCAACGGCCGATCTCTGTGAAACATCGGCACCTGCCGGATACAGTACAAACAATACCGATTGTAACGATACCAATGCAGCGATCAACTCGCCGATTACCTATTACGTTGATGCCGACGGTGATGGCTTTGGTTCAACCTCTACGGCCGATCTTTGTGCTACATCAGCGCCTGCCGGGTACAGTGACAACGATACCGATTGTGACGATGCCAATGCAGCGATCAACTCGCCGATTACCTATTATATAGATGCGGATGGTGATGGCTTTGGTTCAACCACAACGGCCAATCTGTGTGCTACATCGGCGCCTCCCGGGTACAGTGACAACAATACCGATTGTGACGATGCCAATGCAGCGATCAACTCGCCGATTACCTATTATATAGATGCGGACGGTGATGGCTTTGGTTCAACCTCTACGGCCGATCTTTGTGCTACATCGGCACCTGCCGGGTACAGTGACAACAATACCGATTGTGATGATGCCAATGCAGCGATCAACTCGCCAATTACCTATTATATAGATGCCGACGGCGATGGCTTTGGGTCTACCGCAACGGCAGATCTTTGTGCTACATCAGCGCCTGCCGGGTACAGTGACAACAATACCGATTGTGACGATGCCAATGCAGCGATCAA
>NZ_JBJJBQ010000013.1:15232-25585 GCF_045446075.1 Flavisericum labens
GACAACAATACCGATTGTGACGATGCCAATGCAGCGATCAACTCGCCGATTACCTATTATGTAGATGCGGACGGTGATGGCTTTGGTTCAACCTCTACGGCCAATCTGTGTGCTACATCAGCTCCTGCCGGGTACAGTGACAACGATACCGATTGTGACGATGCCAATGCAGCGATCAACTCGCCGATTACCTATTATGTTGATGCGGATGGTGATGGCTTTGGGTCTACCGCAACGGCAGATCTTTGTGCTACATCGGCTCCTGCCGGGTACAGTGACAACGATACCGATTGTGATGATACCAATGCAGCAATCAACTCGCCGATTACCTATTATGTTGATGCGGATGGTGACGGCTTTGGTTCAACCACAACGGCCAATCTGTGTGCTACATCAGCGCCTGCCGGGTACAGTGACAACAATACCGATTGTGACGATGCCAATGCAGCGATCAACTCGCCGATTACCTATTATGTAGATGCGGACGGTGACGGCTTTGGGTCTACCACTACGGCCGATCTCTGTGAAACATCAGCGCCTGCCGGGTACAGTGACAACGATACCGATTGTGACGATGCCAATGCAGCGATCAACTCGCCGATTACCTATTATATAGATGCGGATGGTGATGGCTTTGGTTCAACCACTACGGCCGATCTTTGTGAAACATCGGCTCCTGCAGGATATGCAGATAACAATACCGATTGTGACGATACCAATGCGGCGATCAACTCGCCAATTACCTATTACGTTGATGCGGACGGTGATGGCTTTGGTTCAACCGCAACGGCCGATCTTTGTGCTACATCAGCTCCTGCCGGATACAGTACAAACAATGCCGATTGTAACGATACCAATGCAGCGATCAACAGTCCGATAACCTATTACGTTGATGCCGACGGTGATGGCTTTGGGTCTACCACTACGGCCGATCTTTGTGCTACATCAGCGCCTGCCGGGTACAGTGACAACGATACCGATTGTGATGATACAAATTCAGCGATCAACTCGCCAATTACCTATTACGTCGATGCCGACGGTGATGGCTTTGGTTCAACCGCAACGGCAGATCTTTGTGCTACATCAGCGCCTGCCGGGTACAGTACAAACAATACCGATTGTGATGATACAAATTCAGCGATCAACTCGCCGATTACCTATTATGTAGATGCGGACGGTGATGGCTTTGGTTCAACCACTACGGCCGATCTCTGTGAAACATCGGCACCTGCCGGGTACAGTACAAACAATACCGATTGTGACGATGCCAATGCAGCGATCAACTCGCCGATAACCTATTACGTTGATGCCGACGGTGATGGCTTTGGTTCAACCACTACGGCCGATCTTTGTGCTACATCAGCTCCTGCCGGGTACAGTGACAACAATACCGATTGTGACGATGCCAATGCAGCGATCAACTCGCCAATTACCTATTATGTAGATGCGGATGGTGATGGCTTTGGGTCAACCTCTACGGCCGATCTTTGTGCTACATCAGCGCCTGCCGGGTACAGTGACAACAATACCGATTGTGATGATACCGATGGAAACATCAATCCGGGTGAAGACGAGATTTCCGGAAATGGACTTGATGATGACTGTAATCCTTCAACACCAGACGGTGCTTTAGAAGTAGATGGGTTTAATTTAAGTAACATTTCAGTTACACCTAATCCTTTTAATGATAATATTGACATTAAACTACCATTGACCTTCAACAATACTGTTTTTGATATAAAAATATTTGATATGAATGGGAGATTAATACTAAATCAGAAGCGTACTAGTATAAATGGCTATATCAGCATTATTGGGCTAAACAACCTAGAACAGGCACCATATATAATGAAAATTATTAGTGGTAAAACCGGTGCCAAAACAATCAAAAGAATAGTTAAGTATTAACATATAATAAAGTATAAAAAAAAGGTGAATATAAAAAACTCACCTTTTTTTTATACAATAATTTCAAACATGCCTTAATATAAAAAGCCATACACTCTAAAAACATAAAACCTTATCATACTCATAATTCATATTTTTAATCAATATGAATATTCTCACTTATGAAAGTTTTTTTCTTTTTTATTGAATTTATCAAACCTCTGATAATAAGCAAATTACAAAATAAATAATGTATTTCATCGATTTTTTTTGCATTTCATGGATACATCACCGATATTTGACACCAAATAATTAGTCCCAAACTAAAATTAACTTATTTAATTATGAAAAATTATACTCTCGTAATTTTTGCTTTAATACTATTTAATTGTCCCAATATATTTGGACAAGGTACGTTAGAAGTTATTGGTAATTCTGTTACAATCAATAATGGAGATACAACTCCCTCCCTAGCAGACGATACAGATTTTGGTTCTGTTTTAGTAGGTTCAAATCAAGCAAATAGTTTTCAACTAGATAACATAGTAAATGGTAATTCAACAAAATACCTAAACGATGTTACTGTAACTATTTCAGGTTCTACCGATTTTACGCCTACGACCTCAACTAATTACGGGTCAATTGCTGGTAATAATAGTGGAGTTTTTCATACTATTACTTTTACACCAAGCTCAATAGGACCAAAAACTGCCACTGTAACAGTAACCTTTACAAATGGGACCAATTCTCCCTATACATTTACCATCCAAGGTACAGGTTACCAAAATTATCCTGAAATTGACGTACTTGGAAATGGAAGTTCTATAGCTGGAGATGCATCAAACACCCCAGACACAGGCGATGACACTGATTTTGGTGATGTTTACGTGGGAATAGGAAGTGCACAAACCTATACTATAGATAACTCTGCGGGTGCAGCTACTTTAAATGTTACCAGCATCGTATTATCAGATGCTACAAACTATACGGTATCTGGAATTACATTACCTGCTACGGTAAGTGCCGGTGCAAGCACAACTTTTGTGGTTACCATTAATGCGGGAAGTACAGGAACAAAAAACTCCACAGTTACCATTAATAATGATGATTCTGATGAAGGCACTTATGTTTTCAACATAACTGCCAATGCCTTAACACCAGCTCCGGAAATTGATGTTAGAGGACTTGGGAATTCAATTGATGGAGATGGCTTAAATACCCCTTTAATATCAGACGATACTAATTTTGGATCTACAGGTGTTTCGGTAGGTAGTGTGACGCATACCTTTACCATTCATAATACAGGACCAGCTAATTTAACCCTAGATGATCCTTCACCTTATATTACTATTGGCGGTACACATGCCGCTGATTTTACTTTAGATATTACAGGGATATCACAAACCATATCCGGATATAGTAGTACAACTTTTGATATTACTTTTGACCCTTCGGCTTTAGGAACTAGAACAGCAACAGTATCTATTGCGAATAATGATACTACCGGAAGTGAAGATCCGTATGTATTTAATATTCAAGGTACGGGTGCTAATTCCACATTTACAGAGGTATCAGTATATGTAAATTGGCCTAGTGGTTCACAACAAAACCGAGTTGAAATTTACTCGCCATCAGACGAGCTTTTACTTACTATAGATAATGGTTATTCAGGTAATGGTAATGCCAGTTATAGTACCACGGTAGATTTAAGTTGTGTAGAAGATTTAAGCAATTACTATTACATTATGTATGACACCAATGACAATGGTTGGGCTGGTTCTGATAATATTAGAATTTATCCTACTGGGGGAGGTGCCGATTTTGTGAACACTGATGATGGGGACAATGCCTCATCAGCAGGTTACACAGGTTACTTTAACGTTTCCGGAGCTACTTGTGGTGCCGAAATTGATGTTAAAGGAAATTTGCAATCCATCATTGGTGATGGCAGTAATACACCTTCTATATTTGACCACACTTATTTTGGAGATGTACAAATTGTCTCTGAAACTGCTACAAGAACATTTTATTTACAAAATATTGGAGGATCAGATTTAAATGTATCCTCTATAGCTTTAACGGGCTCAGCAAATTTCACGCTTCAAAGTGCGCCAACTACGCCACTAGTTTTAGGTGTATTTGGATCTGAAGCCATTCAAATTTCATATAGCACCTTAACAGAGGTTCTGGAAACTGCTACTTTAACAATACTATCAACAGGAGATTCTGGTGAAGAAACTTACACTATAAATCTTTCTGCCAATGGTAAAAGAATATTTTTTGATAGTGACAATGATGGGGTTTATGATGATGCAGATGAGGATGATGATAACGATGGTATAACCGATTCGACTGAAGAAAACAATTGTCGATTAGCTGGTTTTGCCTCGACAACAGATTATAAGTTCTTGAATGAAACCTTTGGAACTGGAACCACAAGAAGTACCGCCATTAGTACACTATATAGTGCAACAACCAATTATTGTATAGAAGACGGAGACAGTGGAACCAGTTCACCTTGTGACTCAAGTTTTGATGCAACAAGTCTTCAAGATGGAGAATACACGGTAGCTAGCTTTATAACTACAGGTGTAAATGGCGAAACAGTAGGACCTACAGGAGATGCTATTGCACCATGGGCTTGGTATGCTTGGGGCACTATTGAAGACCACACCCCTGGAGATACCGATGGTAGAATGGCTATTTTTAATGCCAGTTACGCTCCGGGTGTATTTTACGAAACCGAAATTAAAGGAACATTATCTAATGTGCCTGTAACCTATAGTTTTTGGGTAGTAAATATCGATAATGATGATTCTCGCTTTATCGCTCAAGAAGGCCCTGGAAGTGTTCCTCGTATTCAACCAAACGTAACGGTAAACTTTTATACTTCAGATAGAAGTACCTTATTAGCCACTTTCGATACTGGTGATATTACCAGATGTTCTGGAGCCATTAACGACCCTAATGATCCAGCGTACGACCCTTCTGATCCAGCATTCAATACATGTGTTACCTCAGAATGGAAGCAGTTTACGCAACAATTAACGACATCAGAAACGTCTTTCGTTGTACAATTTGTGAACAATGCACCAGGTGGTGGTGGAAACGATTTAGCAATAGATGATATCGTTATTTCACAAACACTTTGTGATTTAGATAGCGATAGTATCGCAGACGTATTCGATTTAGACTCAGATAACGATGGTATTCCAGATGTTGTAGAAGCAGGCTTTGCTAGTGTGAGTGAAGGTGAAGCTAATTTAACAACTGTAGCCGCTTGGACAGATGCAGGAGGAAATGGTATGTACGATCCTTCAGAAGGTGTTTCACCTTTAGATAGCGATGGTGATGGTGTTCCAAACTATATTGATTTAGATAGTGATAACGATGGTATTTTTGATGTTGATGAACTTGGTGTTATCAACACTAATGACACCTTGTTTCAAAATGGTGATGGCGACATCAATGGTGACGGTGTTGGAGATGGCGTTGAAACCGAAACATTCAGATTAAAGGATTCAGATGGTGATGGTATCAACGAAGGCTATGGAGACGGTATCCTTGATATTTACGATTTTCACGAAAATAATACATCCTATGGCGATTCTTATGGAAATAATAGTCAAGGAACAGGACCACTGTATGCTTTAGACACAGATAGCGATGGAATTCCAGATTATTTGGACACAATGTCTGATGGCTCTACTTGGGACATTGATGGCACATTATACGCCAGTCTCGATGCTGATAACGATGGTGATGTTGATGGCTCAACAGATTCAGAACGTGATGGCATACTAGACACTTTTGATACAGATAGCTCCATTTTTGGATCACCTAGAGATTTAGACAGAAAATTACATTTATTCTTTGATGGTCGTAATGATTATGGAGAAGACACCAATGTGATACCTGCTGGTGATGCTACCATTATGGCATTTATAAGATCTAATGGTGCCAATACCCTTAATGAAGATAGAATGGTTGCAGGTCAAGACGATTTTTATTTAAGAATTAATGATGCCGACAATACAGTAAGTGTAGTGGTTGAAGGTACAACCCTCACCTCTACATCCGCAATTACAGACGGAATCTGGACACATATTGCAGCAACCACAGAATCTGGTAGCACAAAACTATATATTAATGGAGTTGAAGAAGCTAGTGATAACTCGGGAGGCATTACAGATGCATCCAATTTAATGATTGGAAAATCATCAGCGGGAAATCAACACTATCATGGTTATATGGATGAACTGCGTGTATTTGATAAAGCACTTACGGCTGATGAGCTTAGAAAAATGATCTATCAAGAATTAAAATACACCGTTGGCAATGCTATGGGGGAAGTCATTCCAACAGACATAACTGATTATAACTCCGTTACAGATGTAACTACACCGTTATCTTCTTCATCATTGCAAAGATATTTTAGAATGGATGCCTATAAAGATGATATTCTTGATGACTATGCTACCGCTAGCATAGATGTTGGCAGTGGTGCTAAAATATACAATACAAAAATTATAGATGTTCAATCTGCCCCACTTCCGTTTGTTACACAGCAAAGTGGTGATTTACCAACCGCATTAAATATTGCTACTGATGGTGTAAATGGAAATGATGCCGTTACATACGATTGGTCCATTGTGAAAATTTCACACGATGCGGTTACTTACAATGCAAATCAAAAACACGTTGGTTTAATTGTAGATGCTTTGGATGGAAGTTCAAATCCAATTGAATTTAGCATACAAAACGATACAGAGCTTAATGTAAGTTGGTATTTAAAATTAGATGGTTTAATTGATTTAGAAGACGAATCGCAGCTAGTACAAGGACCTGACAGTTCGTTAGATCCATCTAGTATCGGACAATTAGAACGAGACCAACAAGGTGTTTCTAATACTTATGTTTATAACTACTGGTGTTCTCCTGTTGCTCCAACAAGCAATTCAAATTACACAGTGCCTGATGTAATTAGCAATGTGGGATTCTTGGCTTCAGGGTACAACGGTACCACCTCTCCAGTACAAAATGCAGATTATTGGATCTGGAAATACAACAATAGACCATCTAAC
Source organism: Flavisericum labens (assembly GCF_045446075.1). Classification (NCBI taxonomy): domain Bacteria; kingdom Pseudomonadati; phylum Bacteroidota; class Flavobacteriia; order Flavobacteriales; family Flavobacteriaceae; genus Flavisericum; species Flavisericum labens. The sequence goes on from NZ_JBJJBQ010000013.1 coordinate 22,204, forward strand.
ACCTATTCTGAATGGCAACATGTTAGAAGCACAGGTTCGTTGTCTATTGGCGAAGGGTTTACCATGAAAGGCCCTGGAACGGCAACACCAGACCAAAACTATATTTTTATTGGACAACCAAACAATGGTGATTTTAACCTCACCATAAATTCAGGAAATGAGTATTTAGTGGGAAACCCCTACCCCTCAGCGCTTGATGCGGATGAGTTCATAAAAGACAACATCAGTAATCTAGAAACCGATGGACGAAACCCTTCAGGTAACGTAATTAACGGTGCTCTATATTTTTGGGACCATTTCGCGATAAACAGCCATAACCTAAGCGAATACCAAGGAGGCTATGCTACCTACACGCTAATGGGCGGTATTAAAGCAATTTCCACTGACACCAGAATTAATGCTACTGGAGTATCAGGAACAAAAATACCTGAAAGATACATCCCTGTAGGCCAAGGTTTCTTTGTCTCAGGTGTTTTAGATGCAAGTTTGGTTGGATTATCTCAGCCTGTTGTGGGAGGAAATTTATTATTTAAAAATAGCCAGAGAACTTTTCAAACAGAAACTGTTTCAGGATCAAATACGGGATCTATATTCCTAAAATCTACAGAGAAAAGCAGTTCTAAAACAACTCAAAAAGAAGTAGATACCAGACCGAAAATAAGACTCATGTTTGATTCTTCCGGAGGATATCACCGTCAATTACTTGTTGGTGCAGATCAAAACACGTCAAAAGAATTTGACTTGGGTTATGATGCCATTTTAATTGAAACCAATAAAGAAGACATGTATTGGAAAATGGATGATACCAAGCTCGTTATACAGGCCGTTGATAATTTTTCCGAGGAACAAGTACTGCCCATTGGTGTTAAAGTTCAAAAGGAAGGAATGAGTTCCATTGGAATAGATTTCTTGGAAAACTTTGATAACACCAAGAACATTTATTTGCATGATAAGGAATTAGGTTCATTCTTTAACCTAATGGATGGTAGTTACAATGTCTATCTTACCCCTGGCGATTATACAAATCGTTTTGAAATTACATTTGCAAATACTTTATTAGGAATAACCGATGGCAATACTTCATCTAACGTGCAAGTATTATATTCAAATGAGAAAGGAAGCATTATTATTAACAACCCTGCCCTTAAGGGTATAAAAAACATAAAATTATATAATGTTCTTGGTAAACTTATTTTTAAGGCAAACAACATTGACAGTCAGGACCATCTTGAATTTAAGACCAATAAAATTAGTAGTGGATCTTATATTATTAAATTAGTAACTCATGATGGCACAATCTCTAAAAAAGTATTAATTCAATAAAAACCAACCAAGTTTAAATTTTAAAAAGAGGTGCCCTAAAAATTACGTTTTAGGGCACCTCTTTAATTAAACTTATAAAAAACTTGTCGACCTATTTTAAAACGAATCAGAATCACCAATCTAAACTTTAAACCTCTACTTGGCATGTGCTATCAATTCATTAAGTAAAAATTTAAATTGTTCAACAGAGGGCATTTTTTTTAAAGCAAATTTATTTGCTTTAAAAAAAATAGTTAGTCAAATGGTTTTAGCTAGTTTCTAAATCTACCATCTAATTTTAACGTTTGTAAATGAGTCCTAAACTGATTTTTTTAACTTTTTTTACAAGAAAAAATGCATTTTAACTGATTTTTTTAACTTTTTGTCGATATTATTATTTTTTTATACTATATTCGTAGTTGTATAAAGTCAATAATAAGCTAACTAAATTTAAATGATTATTATTTTTTTCATATTTAACTGCTTTTCAAAACATTACACAAATTAATCCAGATGAAAAACATTAGTCATTATGAATAAAGAAAATATCGACGTTTCAACGAATTTATTTGCTATCTATAGACTGTGATAATATTTTTACACCCTCATTAAAATTGGTTAATAGCACTTTAAACCAAATTATAAACAATCACTAGAGAAATTTAATTTCTATTTGTGGTTTATATTTTGTTGTGCAACGCCCTAAATATTAACAATTTATGAAGAAGAACTACATCTACAAAAGCGCTTGCGCTTTATTTATTCTGTTATTAAGCGGTAGCTTGTATGCAAGAAGTTTAAGTACCGTACCTACACCTACTTCACCTATACACCATTTACAATATAAGCTGGTTTCGTTTTTTTCTGGTTTGCTTTCCAATGATGCATCTATTAAGGAGAGCGCTATTAAGGAATCAAATGCTTTTGCTTTGGCCGCCCCTTTGGCAGCAGGAGATTATCGATCTGTTGGTAGTGGAGATTGGAATGACCCATTTATATGGGAAGCAGATTATGGAGCTGGTTGGGTTTCTGCTGTGGACTACCCAGGTCTATCTCCAGGAACCAATGAAGTAACCATTCAAGCAACGCATACCATAAACTTGGCTACTAACCTAGCTTCTTCTATGGGAGATTTAGTGGTTGACGGTACTTTAAATATTACAAATAACATAACAACTCCACCTATAAATAGTGTTACTGTTACTGGGACTTTGGATTTAGACACAAATAGCAGTCCTTGGGAAGTTACGTTAAATACAACATCTATAGATATAAATGGTGCTTCTACATTTTTGGAATTTTCAAATGCACAAGCCAGTTTACTATTACCTGCCGGAGCGTCTGTAACGTTCCAAAACGGAGGTGACATTGCTGGGTCATGCACTCCTAATAACGAAATTATCATTGACGGTGTTCAATATGCCGCCTGTAGAAACCCATCTGCTGGTTCTTATACTTTCGGGCAAGTTTTAGCGGCTGGTGGAACAATAAACGCTCAAATTACAACACCTGCTACTTCTCCAATCTCATCTGAAGTTTGTTCTACAATAAATTTTGAAGGAGGTTATTCAGGTACAGGAACAAATGTAACTGCAGATTGGGTCCTAAGATTTCCTGATGGAACACTTTCTACACTTGTCGATGACTTTGCTTTAGCCAGTCAGGCAGCGACCACTAGTTCATCTTTTACACCAACCGTTACAGGTGAATATGTACTTACTCTTGAGGTTACTGATGGTTCAGTTACAAATGCAGCTAATGTTGTTTTTGATATTACAGCTGATGTTACAGATCCAATATTTTCAGCTCCCCCTGCAGACGTTACTGTCTCATGCATTAGCAATGTTCCCGCTATGACTAATCTTGGATGGACGGATAATTGCGATGGTTCTGGGACTGTTGTTGGAAGTGATTCATCTTTTAGTGGCTGCGAGGACATTATTACTAGAACTTGGAGTTATACTGATATTGCTGGGAACCCTGCAAGTGCTGCTCAGTTGATAACCATTGATTACGCTGGCGCTTTAACACCTCCTGCTTTAGGAACTAGCACTGTCGCTTGTCCTGCTGACGCAACAGA
>NZ_JBJJBQ010000013.1:25685-85219 GCF_045446075.1 Flavisericum labens
TGTCGTTTGGAGATACAGATATACTGCCTGTGATTCTTCGACTACTGTTGATTGGACTCATACTTATACCATTGATTACGCTGGCGCTTTAACACCTCCTGCTTTAGGAACTAGCACTGTCGCTTGTCCTGCTGACGCAACAGACCCTGGTGCTCCCGCAGATATTACTGATGCTTGTGGCAGAACCGTTTCTGCTGTACTTATTGGGCAAGATGCCGCAACCCCTGGTTGTGAAGGAACTGTCGTTTGGAGATACAGATATACTGCCTGTGATTCTTCGACTACTGTTGATTGGACTCATACTTATACCATTGATTTACCTTCACCAATAGTTCCTGCAAACGGATCTAGCAATGTACAATGTTTAGCAGATGCTGTTCAAGTTGCCGCTCCTCTTGTTACCGATGCTTGTGGAAACAATCTAACTCCAGTAATTACTGAAAATGTTGATCCCGTTCCAGCCTGTGGCGCTAACAAAATTTACACATATACTTATACCGATTGTGCAAATAATGTATCTGTTTACACATATACATATACTATTGATGACACAACAGATCCTACAGCAATCCCACCAACGGCAACAGCCTTACAATGCGCTGGAGATATACCAGCCGCTATAACAACAATAACAGCCTTTAACAATTTAATTGGAGCCAATGCTTCCGATAATTGTACAGCCACTTCCAATCTTACGGTTTCCTCAACAACAGGAAGCTTAGTAGGACAAAGTTATAATGGTACTATTAATAGAACATACACCATCACAGACGCTTGTGGAAATGAGACCGATGTTGACCACGTGTTTAACATTAATGATACTACCCCACCTACAGCTGTTTGTCAACCAATTACCGTACAATTGGTTAATGGCATGGCCAACATTGATGCCTCAGAAATAAATAATGGATCTAATGATAATTGTGGAGTTCCAAGATTAATTAGTGTTTCTCCATCAAGCTTTAATTGTAGCAATGTTGGAGCAAATACAGTAACATTGGTTGTTGAAGATGATGCTGGCCTCCAAAATTCTTGTACTACCACCGTTACTGTTGAAGACAATGAAGCACCAAGTACTGTTTGTATAGCATCTTCTTCTCTTACTATAACTTTAGACCCAGTTACTGGTACTGCATCAATAACTCCAGATCAGATAGATAATGGATCAAGTGACGAATGTGGTATTGCCTCTATGAGTGTTAGTCCAAATGTGTTTGATTGTACTGATGTTGGAAACAATACCGTAACACTTACTGTAATAGATAACAATGGAAACCCTAATAGTTGTTCGACTACCATAATAGTAGACCCACCAACTATTTCAACAGGCGCTATAACAGGAACCGTTGTAAACCCAATACCAGATAACCCAGAGCCAGCAAGTGATTTAGTTGAAGTTACGGCTTGCCCTGGTGGCACTTTAGTTCCTAGAGATGTTGAATTGACATTAGATCTTACTGGTAGCAATATTGATGCGAGCAATATTAGTACTTGGCAAATTTCAACCAATCAAGGAGTTTCATGGACTGATGTTGCCGGTACTTCGGGACAAACTACAGTGACTATAATGGGGCTAACAACAACAACCATTGTTAGAGCCTATATTCTATCTGGTAGTTGTCCATCTATTTCACCTTATGCATTAATACGTTTTTTACCACCAGACGAACCACCTATTATAGAAAGTATTACAAGTACGACTATTTGTTTAGGTGATGATGTTGACATTGTGGCTTCTAGCTTCTTTGAGTATGGAGGACAATTTGGCGGCGGCGGTTATTTTAATTATGCAAACCCCGATAATTGGCTTGTTGATGGTGTGGAATTCTTCCCAGCACCTGGTAATAATACAAATCCATCAAACTGGTTTGAGACCAATGGACCAAGAATATTTGGAGGTATTAGATATGATACGTCGGACAACACAAAATTTGCTGTTGCTAATGGTATTGGTTTTTCAACTACTATGGAAACACCTATTTTTAGTACTATAGGAATGTCTGCTAGTGAAGCTATACTTGAATTCTATCAAGCTTACTATTTCTGTGACGGTGCTTTTGGAGAAATTAAACTATCTACAGATGGCGGTGAAAATTATGACATTACTCTTAATACTGATCAAAATGACAACTTAACTTCTGGAAATGATTCTGGTTTTTCAGTTTTAGCAACTAGTGGAGGTTGTGGTAATGGTCCACAGGGACAACATCCAACATCTGACCCTTTTCAACCCGCATCCATAGACCTTTCAGATTATTTGAATGAGCCAAGTTTAAGGATCATGTTTATTTTTGACAGTACACTTTCAACATCTACATGTAATGCTAATTTTGCCCCAGGAGCGACAAACACTTGCGGTAATATCCCAAGTAATTTCGATGTTTATAGTACTTGGGTGGTTGATGATGTAGGATTTCCTTATGCGCCTATAGATGAAATATTGCAATGGCGTGATGAATTTGGAAATGTAATTGCTACAGGAAGCAACGTAACACTCACACCTATTGTACCAGGAGAAAGACGGTTTAATGTAACGGCACTTGTTAATGGCTGTAGAGCAGATACAGACGATGGTACTGAATTTGTAGATGTTAGCACTAGTTTAGCCTATGCAGGAGAAGATTTCACCCCAGCTAGTGGTAAATGTGGACAATCAAGTATTCAATTAAATGCCTATGACAATACCATTTCGGCATACAATAATAGTTTAACATTCGATGAGTACGGCAATGCTGCCTATCCTCGTCCTGGAAGTGGCGATGTAGTACCAACGCAACATTACACATTAAATGACCCCAACGACATGGGTTCGGTGTTCGATTATATGGGTACAGGGGTTACTGGTACTTGGAGTGTTGTTTCAGCTTCAACTACTGCATGCGGCGCAACAGCAACCTTCTCGAGTAATACAGACCCTAGGGCAACTTTTACTGCTGAACCAGGAGATTATACTTTACGATGGACATTAAATGATGCCAATGCGTGTTGGGACGAAGTAGATGTTACCATTACAAACTGTAGCACCATAGATTTTGATGGCTCAGATGATTATATAACCTTTAAAAATAACTATAATTTAAATGGTTCTTTTAGTATTGAAGTTTGGATTAAACCCGAATCCACAACAGGTACCATTTTTTCAAGAAAAGACATAAATGTTCCTAATGCTGGTTATGATTTAACCTTAGCTGGAGGAAATTTATCCTTTAATTTTGGTAGTGGTTCTATTTCTACTGGAAACATAATTGATACTTCTAGGTATTATCATATAGCTGTTACTTTTGATGGTTCTGAATATATTATTTACGTAGATGGTGTGCCTATTGGCAGTCCTGTTTCTGGAAGCGCACCTGCAACCACACCTAATAATATAGAAGCCATACTTGGAGCTATGGATCAAAGCCCTCCAGGTATTCCTATGAATTATTTTAGTGGATGGATGGATGAATTTAGGGTATGGAACCGAGCACTTAATGTCCAACATATCAGGCAAATGATGAATCAAGAAATCATGGCTTTAGGAACTGACGTAGGTGGTGAAGTGATTCCAACCAGAATATATGGTGTGGATACCAATCAAGATGGTACTGAAGAAGATTTACTCATCTGGGCTGATTTAGAAGGTTATTACAGAATGGATGCCGCTTGTGGTTACCTTACTGCTATCAAAGGTGTTACTGGTAGATTAAGAAATATTAATTCTTCCCAAAATGAATGGGCACCAATTCCTTATACGACTTCTAGTGATAATGATTGGGATAATAGTAATACCTGGACTCATGGAGATTATTGGTATATTCCGGGAAGCACTCAACACAGTACTAGTATAGACTGGAACATTGTAAGAACATCCAATACTGTTACGATGGACCATCAAGATATGACCCTATTGGGACTATTAGTAGACTCTAATGAATTAACTATAACTAATACTGGCGGCCAAAACGAAATGAATCCTGGTCATGGCTTATGGATAACAGACTATCTAAAACTTGACGGTTTTATTGATTTAGTAGGTGAATCCCAACTGGTACAAAAAAGATACAATACTACTGGGAATCCAACAATTCAGTTTAATGAAAGCATTTTGGACGTAACCAGTAGTGGCTATTTAGAACGTGATCAGCAAGGGGGTATAAACAAATTTAATTATAACTATTGGAGTCTTCCAATTGGAGCCATAAATACCAGTAGCAACAATATGCCTGCAACTTTGTCAAATAATAAAAAGGATGGCACAACTTCTAGTTCTCCTGCACCAATTACATGGATAGGTGGTTATGACGCTTCAGCCCCCAATCCAGTATCTATTCCTGAATATTGGTTATGGGCTTATGAGAACTACCCAACCAATGTATATGGTAATTGGGTCAAACTATATAAAACATCAGGTATTAAGGCAGGATTAGGCTATACCATGAAAGGTAGTGGCAACACAAGCTATTCTTATCAAAACTATGTTTTTACCGGCAAACCTAATAATAATACTATTACTAGAGCCATAACCCTTAATAACGATGCTTTAGTTGGAAATCCCTATCCGTCTGCTCTAGATGCAAATGAATTTATTTTGGATAACATTCCTGGAGGCAACCAAGGAACTACTGGAAGCATTGATGGCACCCTTTATTTCTGGATACATTTTGACTCTAATAACACTCACGTTTTAAGAGATTACCAAGGAGGTTATGCCACTTACAATTTATCTGGTGGACTAGCTCCGGTTACAGGGCTAAATTATACCACAACCGATGGATTTTATATTAGTGGTGCTGGAAATACAAATTTAAGGCCTGGTCAATATATGCCAGTAGCTCAAGGCTTTTTTGTTCATTCCGCATTTGCTGGTGATAAAGACGAAAATTTTCTTAAATTTCAGAATAGCCAAAGAATCTTCAAAAGAGAAACCAATGATAATGCTGCTGATGGATCGCAATTTTTGAAATCAAGTAATTCTAAAAGTGCAAAAAATAGTTCAGACTCCACTATAGATGAGACATCTATTAAACGCATTAGGTTTCAGTTCAAATCAGCTGAAGGAACAAATAGGTCTTTATTATTAGCTTTCACACCAAATAATGAAGCATCTGATGGTTTTGATTATGGTTATGATGCTAAAGTTTTTGAAACCATCCCTAGTGATATGCTCTTCATGATAAATAATGAAAAATATACCATTCAAGGGGTTGGGGCTTTTGATGAAAACAAACAATATCCATTTGGTATTTTCTCTAAAGATGGAGGTGTCATTGAAATTTCTATTACTGAAATGGAAAATTTAGACCCAAATACCAAAGTGTATATTTATGATAGTTTATTAGAAACTTACACAAAAATAAATGACAAGAATTCAAAATATGAAACAACAGTTGAGGCTGGCAATCATTTAAATAGGTTCTATATTACATTCATTAAAAAGAATAAAACGCTTTCTTCAAATGTTAATGAGTTTGACCAATTCGATATTAAATACTTAAATGACACTAAAGAAATTAACATTAAAGCCGCAAATTATGTTGAAATCAAACAAGTATATCTAATTAATACGCTTGGACAAACAATAAAGGCTTGGAATAAAACAAACGTACCGACAATGTCTAATGAAATGACAATTCCTTTAACAAAAAATATTGCTGAAGGTAGTTATATTATTAAAGTAGTTAGCTCCATCGGAATTGTTAACGAAAAGATTATTGTTAGTCAATAATTAAATATAAACAAGCATAAAAATGCCCTCTAGAGTTCTAGAGGGCATTTCTTTTTTTAATACTTAAAAATTTGTAATCTTTTTATCATATATATTTAAAAAAGTGTATTTCGTCGATTTTTTTTGCTCTTTAAGGGTTTTATATCTACTTTAGCTATAGAAAAAATGTTAATGCTCATTAAAACCCCAAATCTAATGGCAAAAAAAATATACTTATTCTTAATATGCCTTTTGTGCACTCTAACAAATGGTTTTGCAAGTGAATCAACATCACTGGCGATAAGCAGCAATATACAAAGAGTCAGGATTGATTTTACTATGCCCGACGGCTATGTAAGACATTTATTACTAGCTTTTACTAAAGATAATTCAGCTAGTGATAATTATGACTATGGTTATGATGCCATAAACAGAGATGCCTACCCATATGATTTAAACTGGATGATTGGGGATTTGCGTTGTACAACACAAGGTGTTGGAGCATTTGACGACTCAAAACAATACCCATTAAACATGTTTATGTCCAAGGATGGCCAAGTTGAAATAGCCCTCGAAGAATTAGAAAATTTTGATACACCGATTGATTTGTTCATTTATGATTCTCAACTAAATACATACACACAAATCAACGACTCAAATTATGCTGATACTATAGAAGCGGGAGATTACTTAGATCGCTTTTATTTGGTTTTTAAAGATAATAGTGCAGATTCTTCAATAGCCTTTAAATCACTTTCTAATGAAGAAGTTTCTTTAACCGATGCCAATATTGGTTATTTGAACAATACAAAGGAACTTTATGTTGAGACAAATGACAAATTTACCATTAGCACCATCCATATATACAGTTTATCTGGACAAGAAGTGTTTTCTTTAAACCATGTTAACTCTAGCCAAATTAAAGTTCCCTTTTATGTTAATCAACTTAAATTTGGCATTGTATTAGTTGAAACCAATCAAGGTGCTTTACTCAGAAAGAAAATAGCTATAAAATAAATCGGTCAAAAAAAATACCCCAATTTAATTTTAGGACGGTTTTATTTTTTCCATCAAAGCTTCAAAAGACACCTTAAATTGCTCCCCAGTAGCCATACTTTTTAAAGTATAGCTATTGGTGTTCATCTCCTCCTCACCTACCAAAACCACAAACGGAATGTTTCGTTTATTGGCATGATTCATTTGTTTTTTCATTTTGGCAGCATCTGGGTATAGTTCCGCATTAACACCCTGTTGACGCAATTGCTTGATCGCTTTTAAACTGAATAAGGCTTCCTTTTCTCCAAAATTAATAAACAGTACTTCTACATTTTTATTCACGGTTTCTGGGAACAACCCCAACTCCTCAAGAACCAAATAGATTCTATCCAAACCAAAACTAATACCAACACCGCTAACGTTTTTCATTCCGAAAATACCGGTTAAATCATCGTAACGGCCTCCGCCGCCAATCGAGCCCATTTTTACATTTTTAGGTGCAGCAACCTCAAAAATAGCTCCGGTGTAGTAATTAAGTCCACGAGCTAATGTGACATCAAGTTGCAAAGCCGCCGTCGCCAATCCTAATTTTGAAATAGCATTATTTATAAAATTCAGTTCGTCGATGCCTTTTTTACCTTCTTCGGAAGTGTTTAGAATACTTTTTAAACTCTCAATTTGCGATTCGAAAGACCCAGACAAAGTGAACAACGGTTGTAATTTTGAAATACCATCTTCTGAAATGCCTTTTGCACGCATCTCCTCCTTCACTTTTTCTTCACCTATTTTATCAAGTTTATCGAGTGCAACGGTAAAATCGATTAATTTATCGGAAGCACCAATAACTTCAGCTATTCCAGATAAAATTTTACGGTTATTGATTTTTATGGTAACACCTTCCAGTTTTAACGCTGAAAAAACAGCATCATATAGTTGAATAAATTCTACCTCCTGCCACAACGAGTTGCTGCCCACAACATCGGCGTCGCATTGGTAAAACTCTCTAAAACGTCCTTTTTGAGGTCTATCTGCTCGCCAAACAGGTTGGATTTGGTAACGTTTAAACGGAAACTCTATTTCGTTTTGGTGTTGCACCACGTAACGGGCAAAGGGAACCGTTAAATCGTAACGGAGAGCCTTTTCTGATATAGAATTTGTTAATTTATTTGAATCCTTTTCTTGGTATGCAGCAGCATCAGCCTTTGCCAAATAATCCCCGGAATTTAAAATCTTAAAAATCAAACGGTCGCCTTCATCGCCATACTTACCCATTAGGGTTTCAGAGTTTTCAAAACTTGGCGTTTCAATGGGCTGAAAACCGAAAGTTTCAAACGCATAACGAATGGTATTAAAAATATAGTTTCGCTTAGCTACTTGTTCCGGATTAAAATCTCGGGTACCTTTTGGGATGCTTGGTTTTTGGGCCATTTAATAATTTTAATTTATAAACTTCGATTTCGCTTCCACCACGCCCAGCGAGTTCTTTCTGTTTTGCAATGGGTTAAAAAAGCGAATTCCTCATCATAACATAACCAATGTTATAGTATGATGCGGAGTGACAAAAATAATTAATGAAGACGTCTTTGCGAGTTTTTTCAAGAAAAAAAGCGTGGCAATCTTTTAAATTGAAACTTATAGTATTAGCAACACACGATTAATAGATTGCCGCGTCGTGCCTCCTCGCAATGACGTTAGTTTATTAACTTATCAAAATACTGATACAATTCGCCTTTGGTTATTACAGCGCCCTGTTCAATCATATTGAATTTATCAGCATTTTTATCTTCTGAATATGCTTTGTCAGCTTGAAGGAACTCTACGCTTTCATCCATTAAGTTTTCACGAAGCCAATCATACCCTTCTTGGGTTGTAATATCGATAACTTCATTTTTAACGTTTACTACGATGGCATGCATTTGTTCGTCATCCAAATGAAACAAATACATGTGCTGTGGTGCAAAATGCTCTAAATACTCGGCTTTGTTCAAAACACCTTCCCAAATTAAGTCGCTAAACACATCCAGCTCTGTTTCGGCCAATTCGGGCTTATTAGCTTTTAGGTTGGTCCACTCATCATGCGTTATGGATTGCGTGGCTAAAAAATTAATAAATTCCTGGTGCAGTTCTTCGAACTGTTCTTTTGTAAGTCTTCTGTACTTCATCTTTACAAATATCATAAAAAAAGCCCCAACATCGTTGAGGCTCTTTATTTTATTTCAGCTTAATTAAGCCTGTGCGATAACCTCAAAAGGAAAATCGAAAATCACTTCTCTATGCAAACGTACAACAGCATTGTACTGTCCTAAACGCTTGATGTTTCCTCCTGTAATAGTAACAAATTTTTTGTCAACTGTGTGTCCTGCTTTTTCAAAAGCTTCAACCAAATCAGCTTTGGTTACCGATCCAAATAATTTATCACCAGCAGTAGCACCTTCAGTTGCTTTAGCTGTAATTTTAATATCTAATCCTTTAATAGCTTCTGCCGTTTTGTTAGCATCTTCTATTACTCTTTTGTCTTTAAAAGCTCTTTGCTTTAAGTTTTCTGCCAATACTTTTTTTGCAGAAACCGTAGCTATAACAGCTTGCCCTTGAGGAATTAAAAAATTTCTACCATAACCGTTCTTAACTGTTACAACATCGTCTTTAAATCCTAAATTTTCAACGTCTTGTTTTAATATAAGTTCCATTGTTATGTGTATTTTATTTTAATAAATCTGCTACGTATGGCATTAAAGCTAAGTGACGCGCTCTTTTTACAGCAACAGACACTTTTCTTTGGTACTTTAATGACGTCCCTGTTAAACGACGAGGTAAGATTTTACCTTGCTCGTTAACAAATTTCAATAAGAAATCTGGATCTTTGTAATCAATGTACTTGATACCAGATTTTTTGAAACGACAGTATTTTTTTTGCTTACTAGTTTCAATATTTAAAGGCGTTAAATATCTAATTTCTCCGTCCTTTTTTCCTTTTGATTGTTGTTCTATTGATGACATAATTAAGCTTTTACTTTAAGTTTTTCTCTTCTTCTCTCTGCCCAAGAAATAGCGTGTTTATCTAACGAAACGGTTAAATAACGCATAAAGCGTTCGTCACGTCTAAACTCTACTTCTAATTGGTTAATCACATCACCAGCAACGGTGTATTCAAACAAATGGTAAAAACCACTTTTCTTGTTTTGAATTGGGTAAGCTAATTTTTTTAGCCCCCAATCTTCTTTTGCCACCATCTTAGCTCCGTTAGAAACAAGAAAATCTTCGTATTTCTTTACTGTTTCCTTTATCTGGTCTTCAGATAAAACGGGATTTAAGATGAAAACAGTTTCGTAATGATTCATAAAAATCGTTTTTATTGTTAAAAATTGGCTGCAAAAATAAATAAATTCTATATATTACACAACTATTACCGACCCTAAATTTATTGATCGAAAACATGAGACAAATAATGTTAAAAATTTGTTAAAATGTGCATTTTAACGATGTTTTTTGGTTTTTAACCGAATTATTCGTACTATTGTCGATACTTAACCGAAATAATACAAATGTTATGACTTTAAACTGTGTAGTAGTAGACGATTCAGCAATACAACGTCTCTCTATTGTTAAGTTGGTCGAAAATCACCCTTCGCTAAACTTAATTGCAGAGTACAGTAGTGCCCTAGAAACCAAAAATGGTTTAAATACGCACCAAGTAGACCTTATCTTTTTAGACATTGAAATGCCAGTGTTAAATGGATTTGAACTTCTAGACGTATTAAACAACAAACCGCAAATTATTTTTGTAACCGGTAAAACCGAATATGCTTTTAAAGCATTTAATTACGATGCTACCGATTACTTACACAAACCTATTACTAAAGAACGTTTCAACACATCTGTTGAAAAAGCTCTAGAACAACATAGGTTAACACAAGACTATAACGAAGAAGATGGCGAGCACATTTTTGTGAAAAGCAACCTTAAAAAACGTAAAGTATATATTAAGGATATTAAATGGATTGAAGCCCTTGGTGATTATGTAAAACTGGTTACTGAAGAAAACAGCTTGGTAGTACTTTCTACCATGAAAGCGTTTGAAGCCGAATTACCAGAAGGCAAATTTTTAAGAATTCACAAATCTTACATTGTTAATCTTGACAAAATCGACAGATTTAACAGTAAAAATGTTGAGGTTGGTGCCTACGAAATCCCTTTAAGTAGAAACAAAAAAACCCAGTTGGTTGATGCCTTAAATAATATTTAAGGATTTAAATGGATAGAAATCCTGATTCTAAATTGGGGTTAAGTTCAATAACGAAATTTGAAAGTAATTTCTATTTCACTAAAAGTTATCGACATTTAAAATTACCCTAACCGACCGAAAATCTTTTATACTTTGGAAGCTATTATTTACTTTAATAATAGCTTCTTTTGTTTTTGACAAAGACTGTTGTTTGGGTATTTTAACCAAAATGTTTTTATGAAATTGGTTTCTAATACGAGCTATTGGTGGCGACTCCGGGCCAAGAACAAAATCACCAAATATTTGCCTTAGTGATTTGCCATACCAAATGGAAGCCTTTTCAACCCTATTATAATCTTTATGTTTTAGCGTAATTTTTATCTGCCTGTAGACCGGTGGGTATTTATAATTATAACGATCGTTCATTTGCTCGTTAAACATATCAATATAATTATTCGTTGAAACTTGTTGCAAAATATTATGGTGCGGATTATAGGTCTGTATCAAAACCTTACCTCGTTCCTCGGTGCGCCCCGCCCTACCCGATACTTGCACCATAAGCTGAAAACTCCGCTCGTGTGCTCTAAAATCCGGAAAGTTCAGCATATTATCGGCATTCATAATACCAACCAGTTTTACATTTCTAAAATCCAAGCCCTTCGTAAGCATTTGCGTGCCAACCAAAACATCTATTTCCTGTTGTTCTAAAGCAGTTATAATCTTTTCATAGCCGTATTTTCCGCGTGTGGTATCCAAATCCATTCGAGCCACATTGCGTTTGGGGAACAACACTTTAACCTCCTCTTCTATTTGCTCGGTTCCAAAACCTTTATTATCCAACTCTTGACTACCACAAGCCATACAATCTTGCAACATAGCCATCACATAGCCGCAATAATGACAACGCAACTGGCTACGGTATTGATGGTAGGTTAAACTCACATCGCAATTAGGACACTGTGGCGAATGTCCGCAAGTATTACACTCGACAATGGGCGAAAACCCTCTTCTGTTTTGAAATAAAATAACCTGCTGACCAGCTTCTAAAGTTTCGGCCATTTCCCCCAACAACCTATCACTAAAATGGCCTTTCATTTCTTTTCTTTTGCGCTTATCCTTTATATCCACCAATTCAATGTCGGGCATAATCACATCATTATACCGGTGGTTTAATTCCACAAAACCGTATTTGTTTTGTTTCGCATTAAAATAGCTTTCCAAACTTGGAGTTGCCGAACCCAAAAGCACTTTTGCCTGATGCATATTTCCTAAAACCACGGCTGTATCGCGTGCGTGATAGCGCGGTGCCGGGTCAAATTGTTTAAAAGATTGTTCGTGCTCTTCGTCAACTATAATGAGCCCTAAATCTTTGAACGGCAAGAATATCGACGAACGGGCACCCAGTATAATTTTCGCTTTCGCAGAATCATCCAAAACGTGGTTCCAAACCTCAACTCGTTCATGCGATGAGTATTTAGAATGAAATACCGCTACCTTTTCGCCAAAGTATTCCTGAAGCCTATTGATTAACTGCGCAGTTAAAGCAATTTCAGGAAGTAGATACAGTACTTGCTTGTTGTCACTAAGAGCATCTTCAATCAGTTTTACATAAATTTCGGTCTTGCCCGAAGAGGTTACGCCATGCAATAAGGTAACTTGATGTTTTTCAAAACTTTTATTTACTTCAATTAAAGCTGTTTTCTGGTAAGTGTTGAGTGTTTTTGAACTTTCAGTATCTCCCCCCGTGTACTCTACCCTATCGGTTTGAATATGATATTCTTCGAGAATACCTTTATCAATTAATGCTTTGATGATGGCTGAAGATGCTCCACTTTCTTGGGTTAAATCTAAAACTTTAACTGGCTTTTTGGTTTTGGCAGAAATAGAAAACAAGGTGAGCACTACTTGACTTTGCTTTGGCGCCCTACTCAAATCTTCTAATAAATTTTGAAGCGCACTTTCTGAAGAAAAATTGTTATGCAATTTCACATACCGCACCAACTTAGGTTTATACTTTTCATAAACCTCTTCTTCAACTGTAACAATTTCTTTTTCAATAAGCCTTTTTATTACTGGCAGAACATTCTTTTTTTCAAGAATATTGGAAATATCATGAATTTTTAATGACGACTGATGTTGCAACGCTTCAAAAACCAAAAATTCATCATCTTTTAAATCAGACTCATCAACAGTTTGCACTTTACATTTACTAACTACAGTTTCACTTTCCAAAATAAAAGCATTTGGCAAGGCTGCTCGCATTACATCACCTAAAGTACACAAATAGTAATTGGCTATCCATTGCCACAGTTGCAATTGCCTTTGGTTAACAACTGGGGATTCATCCAAAATTTGTTGAATATCTTTAGCTTCATAAGCCGTTGGTGCATTGGCATGGATTTTAAAAACAATACCCGTATAAATTTTAGATTTTCCGAAGGGCACAGCAACGCGCATTCCTGGTTTTAGAAATTCGGCTTCGGCAGATGTTATGCCGTAAGTAAATAACTTTTGAAGCGGAATAGGAATAATAACGTCAATAAAATTTAACATAAACTAACGTCTTTTTCTTAGTTTATTCAAGGAGGCATTTAATTCATAACCCAAAAGCAAAATGTTTGCATTGAGCCATAAATAAAACAACAAAATCAGCAATGCGCCTATGGAACCATAGAGCTTATTGTATTGGCTAAAATTTTCAATATAAAGTCCAAACAAATACGACGTGAGCATGATAAGAAGCGTAGTAAATAAGGCTCCAATGGAAAAGAATCTCGATTCTCTCCCCTCGCGTGTTCCAAAATAATACAGCGTTGCTGTAGCCAAATAAACCATAACAACAAAAAAGAGGTACTGCACTACGCTGGTCCAAAAAACACTATCAGTGCCAACGTGATAGCCATGCTTTTCTAGAGCATCCAACAAACCTTGTACCACATAAATTTGAATATAACCCAAAACGGCAATAGTTACAATAAGTAAAAATGCCAAAATTAAGGCTATGCCCAAAGCAAACAAATACTGCCGAAACACGTTACGGGTAAGTTGCTCGTGGTATGAATTTTCAAAACCCGAAAACACCGCATTTACACCATTGGCCATTAAGGCTATTGACAATATAAAAACTGATGAAAGCAGTCCGCCACGTTGCGATTGGTCTATATTTTCAAAAATATTTTTGAAGAAAAAATCTGATGTTGTTGGCGGTAAAAATGATTCTAAAAATCTTAAAAATTCAATTTTAAAATCATCAATAGGCACATACGGAATAACGATTAATACAAACAACAAAAACGGAAAAATAGCCGTAAAAAAACTAAATGCAATGGCACTAGCTCTTGTAGTTAAAGCACCTCTAACTATACCCGTTATGTAAAGTTCAAGCAAATCGTAAAACGACAACCCTTCAAGACCAGGCAGTTTTATCTGTTTGAAAAACCGCACCAAAACATTAACCACAGGAATTTTGTCAAGTTTATCTTCTAGGGATTTATCCATTAATAATTTGCTTTTGCAGTAGTAAGCAAAGTTATTAAAATTAAGATTGCCTTTTAATATTTAAGTTCGAATTTAAAGAACAATATATTCGGCCAATATTTATTTAACGGCTTTTAAACTCAAGTCCATATTATAAACGGAATGAGTCAATGCACCGCATGAAATATAATTCACACCACACTCGGCATAATGCCGTATGGTATCTTCATTTATATTTCCTGATGATTCGGTAAGACACTTATCGCCAATTATTTTTACCGCTTTTCTGGTATCTTCGTAATCAAAATTATCCAAGAGAATTCTATAAACCCCTTCGTTTTGCAATATTTCTTCAACTTCAATAAGGTTTCTTGCTTCAACCATTATCAAAAGTTTTCTACCGGTTTCTTCCAAGTACTGCTTGGTCATTTCAATGGCTTTGGTAATGCCTCCAGCAAAATCAATATGATTGTCTTTTAGCATAATCATATCATACAATGCAAACCTGTGGTTTTCACCTCCACCAATTTTTACGGCCCACTTTTCAAGCACACGTATCCCTGGTGTTGTCTTTCTGGTATCTAAAATTTTAGTTTTTGTGCCTTCAACCAAATCAACAAACATTCTTGTTTTTGTAGCAATGGCACTCATTCGCTGCATAGCATTTAAAACGGTTCGTTCTGCCTTTAAAATAGACTGCGAAGACCCCTCAACATACATTACCACATCGCCGAAAGTTACCTCGGTACCATCTTCAATACGCACATCCAACTTTAAATTTTTATCAACGTATGCAAAAACTTTTTTCGCAAAATTAACCCCACCAATAATACCTTTATCCTTTACCAAAAGCTTAGCTCTTCCTCTCGCATTCTCGGGAATACAAGCCAAAGAGCTGTGGTCGCCATCACCTACATCTTCTCTAATGGCATTAGCAATTATACCTTTAACTTCGCTATCAAACTGTTCTTGTGTAATCATTATTTGTCGGTTAGTTTAGAGCAAAAATAAGAAATAGATTTACTTAATTAAATTAATATTTTATGAAATTTATATTTTTTTCGTTATTTAGCTGCGTTTTTCATAAACAGAAAGCCATAATTTTGTATTTATGACCATTAGACTACTTGCCATCGGCAAAACTGATAATAAACAACTTACACATTTAATTAACGATTACACAAAGCGTTTAGGGCACTATGTTAGATTTGAATTGGACATTATCCCCGATATAAAAAACAGCAAAAACTTAAGCGAGTCCCAACAAAAACAAAAAGAAGGCGAACTTATTTTGGGTAAATTAAAGCCAACGGATCAATTGATTCTTTTGGACGAAAATGGAAAACAGGTCGATTCGGTTGCCTTTTCTTCATATTTACAGAAGTATATGAACTCGGGCATTAAACAACTGGTTTTTGTTATTGGCGGTCCTTACGGATTTTCTGAAGACGTTTATAAAAAAGCTAATGGGAAAATATCATTGTCTAAAATGACATTTTCCCATCAAATGATTCGATTATTTTTTATTGAACAGCTGTACAGAGGATTCACTATTTTAAGGAATGAGCCCTACCACCACCGCTAATACGTTTTATAAACTTGCTTTCTTTTTTTTAGTTGGCGATCTAAGTCGCTAATGGTCTCCCTAACGGCCACTTCGTAATTATGCTCCTCTGATGTTGCAAATATTCTGGGACCCGGTAAACTCAATTCTATATTACAAATTTTACCTTTATCATGATGTTTTTCATCTTTTTTAAAATATACGGTTGCGCCAATTAAAAACTCATATCTATTAAACAATTTTTCTAGTTTTTCTTCAGTGAACGCCGAAAGGGTTTCACTTACATCTACATCTACATACTGAATGTTTACTGTCATAATCTTTTCTTTTTAATGATTAATTATAGTGGTAATATACAAGTTTTTTGAAAAATTCATAGTGATAAAAGTCATAAAATAAATTAGAAAGCCGAACAGGGTTTCATACTTATGCCAAATGGTTTTTAAATCTTATTTTTGATATTCATAAAATCATATCTATGGAACTTGTATTCGCGACCAACAACAAAAACAAAATAAGTGAAGTTCAAGCTTTAGTACCCAACAACATTAAATTATTAAGCCTAAAAGATATTGGTTGTTTAGAGGACATCCCTGAAACACAAGATACAATTGCAGGCAATGCTATCCAAAAGACTGAATACATAAAGACCCATTACGGCTACGCTTGTTTTGCCGACGACACAGGACTTGAAGTTGAAGCTTTAAACGGTGCACCCGGAGTGTATTCCGCAAGGTACGCTGGAGAACAAAAAAATGCCGAAGACAACATGCGGAAATTGCTTTCTGAATTAAAAAACACAACCAACAGAACTGCGCAGTTCAAAACTGTTATCGCCCTTCACCTTAATAATGAATTACAAACCTTTGCCGGAATCTGTACCGGAGAAATCACAAAAATTAAATATGGTGAGAAAGGATTTGGCTATGACCCCATTTTTAGGCCAAAAGGCTACGAACAGACTTTTGCCCAAATGGATTTAAGCCTAAAAAATAGTATTGGTCACCGAGGCAAAGCTGTATCGCAATTGGTAAGTTTTTTAAACAGCTCCAAAAAGTAAACTCCAAACAAAAAACTATAATTAGGTATTGCTTGTTAATTTTCTTTATGCTACTTTTAAATTATGATGACAGAGGAATACATTGAAAAAGAAAATGCTGCGATTACCAAAGCTTACAAAGAGCTTTTAAAAGTTAGCTATACAACCTTAACGGACGACGATAAAAAGCTCATAAGAAAGGCCTTTGAAGTAGCCATGGACGGTCATAAAGATCAGCGCCGTAAATCCGGAGAAGCGTATATTTTTCATCCATTGGCGGTGGCCAAAATTGTTGCTCAAGAAATTGGTTTGGACGGTACATCAATCGCGGCAGCCCTATTACATGATGTGGTTGAAGACAGCCCTGATTACGAGGTTAAAGATATCGAAAAACTCTTCGGTAAAACCGTTGCGACTATTGTTGACGGGTTGACCAAAATATCCTCATTGAGCAAAGAAAAAGACATGGACGTGTCGTTGCAAGCCGAAAACTTCCGAAAAATGCTGCTTACCTTAAACGATGATGTTAGGGTAATCATTATAAAAATCGCGGACAGGTTACACAATATGCAAACCATGGATTCCATGCGTCCCGACAAACAGATAAAAATCGCATCCGAAACCCTTTATATTTATGCACCTTTAGCGCACAGAATAGGTTTATATAATATCAAAACCGAATTGGAAGATCTTGGACTAAAATATACCGAACCCGATGTTTACAACGACATTCTCAGCAAAATAAAGGAAAGCAAAGACGAACAAGACGCCTATATTGAAAAATTTAGCGCCGTCATACAAAATTCGCTCGACAAGGAAAGTCTTAGTTATACCATAAAAGGACGACCAAAATCCATTTTCAGCATTAAAAAGAAAATGATGAATCAGGGTGTTTCTTTTGATGAGGTTTACGATAAGTTCGCCATAAGAATCATTTACAAATGTGACGCCGACCCTCATAACGAAAAGTTCTTGGCCTGGAAAATCTACTCCATTGTTACTGACCATTTCAGGCCCAACCCTATTCGGTTGCGCGATTGGATATCCTCTCCCAAATCGACAGGATACGAAGCCTTACATATTACCGTTATGGGCCCTAGAGGCCGTTGGGTAGAAGTTCAGATACGAAGCGCACGTATGAACGAAATTGCCGAAAAGGGCTATGCGGCACACTATAAATATAAACAAAGCAACGAGAAAGAAGATAATCTAGAAACCTGGATAAACCGACTTCAAGAAGCTCTTGAAAATCCAGAAACTAATGCGGTAGATTTTGTAGAACAGTTTAAGCTCAACCTATATTCAAAAGAAATATTCGTGTTTACCCCAGCAGGTGATTTAAAATCACTACCCAAAGGTGCAACCGCTCTCGATTTTGCCTTTCATATTCATACCGAAGTTGGAATGAAAACCCGTGGCGCCAAGGTCAATAATAAATTGGTTACACTAAGCCACGAACTTAAAAGTGGCGACCAAGTTGAGATTTTAACAGTCGAAAACGCAAAACCAAATGCCAACTGGCTAGATTATGCTACTACGGCAAGAGCACGAAGCAAAATAAAATCGGCCTTACGGGAAAACAAAAGAATTATTGGCGAGGACGGAAAAGAATTGTTGCGCCGTAAGCTCAAGCAATTAAAAATAACACTTGACGAAGAATCCGTCAATGATATGGTAAGATTCTTCAAGCTAAAAACAAGTCTGGATTTATTTTACAGAGTTGGTGTTGGAACTATTGATAATACCTTGATTAAAAATTATGCCTCCTCAAGAAGCAATGCTTTCATGACTTTTATCAAGAATCGTATCAACAAAAAAACACCAATTAAAAAAGAGGAGCTTGACAAAGAAGAAATTACCTTAAAATATGATTCTCTTGTTTTTGGAAAAGAAGAGGAAAAGCTCGACTATAAATTAGCTAATTGCTGCAATCCCATCCCTGGTGATGCCGTTTTTGGTTTTTTAACCGTTAACGAAGGTATTAAAGTTCATAAAAAAAACTGTCCCAACGCTGTTAGTTTACAGTCCAACTATGCTTACCGTATCATGCCGGCCAAATGGATAGATTCTACCCAACAGGAATTTCTGGTTAAGATTGTACTTGCTGGAATTGACCACATTGGCCTTGTAAACGATATTACTACTGTGGTTTCAGAGAATATGCACGTCAATATGAAAAGTGTAAGTTTCGAAAGCCATGACGGATTGTTTTCAGGCAAAATCAATGTTGTTGTAAAAAACAATACCATGATCAGGAAGCTTTTGGATAAACTTAAAAAAATTAATGGTATCGATAAGGTTACTAGAGTGTAAAAAAAGTGTAAATTTGCCACGAAATTATGGATGCTAAACCAGAAAACAAAAATCAAGAGATTGTAAAAAACGTTTTTACTACGTTTCTTGAAGCCAACGGACACCGAAAAACGCCCGAACGCTATGCCATACTGCAAGAAATCTATAATAACAACGAGCATTTTGACATAGAATCTCTATATCTTAGCATGAAAAACAAAAAATACAGAGTTTCTCGTGCTACGCTTTACAATACCATTGAGCTTCTTTTAGAATGTGGTTTAGTAAGAAAACATCAGTTTGGGCAAAATCAAGCACATTACGAAAAGTCTTATTTTGACAGGCAACACGACCATGTGATACTAACAGACACAGGTGAAGTTATAGAATTTTGCGATCCAAGAATTCAATCCATAAAGAAAACCATCGAAGAAGTTTTCGATATTGAAATTAACAACCACTCACTCTATTTCTACGGAAACAGAAAATCAACAAACAAATAACTAATTTTTTACAATGGCAGTAGATTTACTACTAGGACTACAATGGGGAGACGAAGGCAAAGGTAAAATTGTTGACGTACTAACATCTAACTACAACATTATAGCCCGTTTTCAAGGTGGCCCAAATGCGGGGCACACTTTGGTTTTTAACGGAAAAAAACACGTATTGCATACCATTCCATCGGGAATTTTTCATGACGATGCTACCAACTTGGTAGGAAATGGTGTGGTAATAGACCCGGTTATTTTTAAAGGGGAATTGGACAAGCTTGAAGTGCAAGATGTCGATTATAGAAAATCTCTAATGATTTCTCGTAAAGCACACATTATACTACCAACCCACAGATTACTTGATGCTGCCAGCGAAGCTTCTAAAGGTAAGTCCAAAATTGGATCTACTTTAAAAGGAATTGGCCCTACTTACATGGACAAAACCGGAAGAAACGGTATTCGCGTTGGGGATTTAGAACTTAGCGACTGGAAAGAACGCTACAGAAATCTGGCAGATAAGCACGAAAAAATGATTGCATTTTATGGTGTGGATATTGAGTATAATTTAAAAGAACTGGAAGATGAGTTTTTTAACGCCATTGAAACATTAAAATCGTTAAAATTCATAGATTCTGAGGAATATATTTACCAAGCGCAAAAATCAGGAAGAACCATTTTAGCTGAAGGTGCACAAGGCTCTTTATTGGATATTGATTTTGGCACATATCCTTTTGTTACCTCAAGTAACACAACCGCTGCCGGGGCATGTACAGGTCTGGGTGTTGCACCTAACCAAATCGGTGAAGTGTTCGGTATTTTTAAAGCCTATACCACTAGAGTCGGGTCTGGGCCTTTCCCAACCGAGTTGTTCGATGAAGATGGCGCGACCATGGCGAAAGTTGGTCATGAATTTGGTGCTACCACAGGCCGCCCAAGACGCTGTGGTTGGTTAGATTTGGTTGCATTAAAATATGCTTGCCAGGTTAATGGTGTTACGCAATTAATGATGATGAAAGCTGATGTACTTTCTGGGTTCAAAACCTTAAAAGTATGTACGCAATACAAATATAAGGGGGAAACCATTTCGCATTTACCTTATAATATAGAGGAAGAAAATGTTGAACCTATTTATTCTAATTTTAGTGGCTGGAAAGAAGATTTAACCAGCATGTCTGATGCTTCAGAATTACCAAAAGCGCTAAACGATTACATTGCATTTTTGGAAAAGGAATTGGAAATACCAATTACTATCGTATCTGTTGGTCCAGACAGAAAACAGACCATATTTAAAAAACAATTAGTTTAACTAAATAAAAAAGCTCCGAAATGATTCGGAGCTTTTTTTTCATATTCATAGTTATAGTTTGACTAACTAAACTTTAATAGTACACCCTATGGCTTTTGTTTCTTTTTCAGGAACTTCTTCACCGGCCAACAATGCATCTACGGCATCTTCAACATATTTAGTAGTTACTGCAGAAGCATCTTTGTAGTTATCATCAATAGCTCCAATATACTTAACCACATTTCCTTCATCAGTACTTTGCAGCACAAAAATATGTGGCGTCTTAGTGGCACCGTATTTAGGGTAAACACTTTGTTTGGCATCAATTAAATAAGGGAAATTAAAACCTTTATCTTCTGCTCTTTGTTTCATGGCATCCAAATTATCACCAGGCTTCACTTCAACATTATTTGGCATAATGGCAATTACAGGGTAACCTTTGTCTTCATATTTATTATTTAATGCTATTATTCTATCTTCATATTTAACAGCAAAAGGACATGTATTGCAAGTAAAAGTTACGATAAATCCTTTAGCTTCTTCGTAATCTGATAGCGAAACCATTTTACCATCAATGTTTTTTAAAGAGAAATCTTCGGCGATATCGCCAATTTTATAACCGTCACTAATGGTAAATGCACTCATTACAACTAAAACAAGCGCTACTGAAAGAATTTTGATTGACTTTTTCATAATTTTATCTATTTAAAAATGGGTTTAATTTTTCTTTTAATTCTTCATAGGTAAATGACTGCTCATAAAACTCACGCGTATCATTTTTATAAATTATAGTAGCAGGAATGGAGCCTGACCAGTTTTCACTTACTTTAGGAATCCAGCTATTCATATCTGGGTCATCAAGCGCTACCACCCTACTCTGCAACTTATTTTCTCGTATAAACGGCATTAACTTCTTCTCATACAAATGCGGAAAATCTAAACTCACCAACAACACCTCTACCTTTTCATTTCTATACTCAGCATTCAATTTCTCAAAATAAGGCAACTCTTTCACACAAGGTGCACACCAAGTGGCCCAAAAATTTACGACATAGGTATTACCGTCATGTCTGTTCAAGAACTTCTCAAAACCCTCAAAATCATAAACTTCTAGGTCTAATTTTTTGCTAACAGGTTTCGATTCTGTTTGATTGGGTGTTCTATTAATGGCAGTATCATTTTTTTTGTCATTAATACAACTTACCAAAAACAACACGCTAAGCGTTAAAAGTTTTATTTTCATATTTTTAAAATTAAAAATTCCATAAGTTTATTAATGATTTTTAACAGTTTTTTATGTTAAAAAAAATCATTAGCTAATTATTCCCATATATTTCCTGCAATTTCCGTACATTTGTATATACAAGAGTTAACAAGTGAGGATAGAAGACATACTTAAAACAAGCTCTAATCTACCATTGTCAAAAAAAGTTGTTGTTAACCTTTTGTTTACCCATGGTTTGGTTAACGGCAAATTGAACATTGTACTCAAACCTTACGATATTTCACTACAACAATTTAATGTACTGAGAATTCTTCGGGGGCAAAAAGGCAAGCCGGTAACATTGGCAATTCTACAACAACGCATGATAAACAAAATGAGCAACACTACGCGATTGGTAGATAAACTAGTAAAAAAACAATACGTAAAAAAGACAAAAAACAAACAAAACAAAAGAAAAATCGATATCACAATAACAAACGAAGGGTTGGATTTTCTTAATGAGGTAGACGGCCTTATTAATAACGCAGAGTTAGATTTAACCAATTCCTTGAACAACGATGAAAAGCTCGAACTCATTCGATTATTAGGGAAGTTAAGATTAATAGCAAATTAACCAAGTTCGAGTGCATCCTAATAATCTAGAAAAACTGCCATTCTCCAATGGTAGTTTTTTATTTGAAAAAAACCGACAATATTTTGGGTAATAATTTTTTCATTTCTATATTTGAAGCGTTAAAAACAAAACAATGAATACGATTTTAAATAAAACTTGGTGGTGGTGCTTTAGAAACTAAAAATTCGTGAAGTAAAACCTAGTATATTTAAAACTAAAAATATTCAAAAAGGCTTGTCAATTCACGACAAGCCTTTTTCTTTGTACCGAAATCATTAATTAATGGAAAAATATAGCCTTTATACTCACCATAAAAAAATACTAACCGATACCATTACACCAGTTACCGTGTATTATAAAATTCGTGACAAATACCCGAACAGTATACTTTTGGAAAGTGGTGACTACCATAGAAACCACAAAAACTTTTCATATATCTGTTTTAATCCCATTGCGTCTATTAAGGTTGAAAATGAAGTAATATCTCAATCCTTTCCAGATGAAAGCACAACCCGTTTGGAAATAACTGATGAGGTGAATGTGGTTGACGAAATTTATAATTTCACCAAGCGCTT
This sequence comes from Flavisericum labens, assembly GCF_045446075.1. NCBI lineage: Bacteria > Pseudomonadati > Bacteroidota > Flavobacteriia > Flavobacteriales > Flavobacteriaceae > Flavisericum > Flavisericum labens. Next base: position 49,154 of record NZ_JBJJBQ010000013.1, read on the forward strand.
TGATGCAAAATCGGAAGAAAACTTCAAATTCATCAACAATGGCATTTTTGGCTACACTGCCTACGATGCCGTTAGGTATTTTGAAGATATTCAAATAAGCAAAAAAGACAATTCTGTTATTATTCCCGATGTATATTATGCCGTTTACAAAAATATTATAGCTATAAACCATTTTAAAAATGAGGCTTACATATTTGCACATTGTTATGATGACAACGAAAATAATATTGATGAAATTGATAAACTCATCAACATCCAAAATTTTGCCTCATATAATTTCAACACCAAAGGCGATATTGATTCTAACTTATCCGATGATGAATTTAAAGAAAATGTTGAACTAGCTAGAAAGCACTGCCACCGAGGTGATGTGTTTCAATTGGTACTATCCAGACGTTTTTCACAAGAATTTACTGGAGACGATTTTAATGTTTATCGTGCCTTACGAAGCGTAAACCCTTCCCCCTACTTATTCTATTTTGATTATGGGGATTTTAAAATTTTTGGAAGTTCGCCTGAAGCACAACTTATTGTTAGCGATAGTTTGGCAGAAATTCACCCCATTGCAGGCACATTTAAACGCACCGGTGATGACCAACAAGACGCCGTTTTAGCCGAAAAGTTAAAAAACGACGATAAAGAAAATGCGGAACACGTTATGCTTGTAGATTTAGCAAGAAACGACTTAAGCCGCCATGGCAGCCAGGTGAAAGTTGAAACGTATCGCGAAGTTCAGTTTTTTTCGCATGTTATTCATTTGGTAAGTAAAGTTACGGGACAAAAACACGACACTACTTCTACGATGCAGGTTGTAGCAGATACTTTTCCTGCAGGAACTTTAAGTGGTGCACCAAAACATATGGCTATGCAACTCATTGAAAAATATGAAAAAACAAGTCGTGGTTATTACGGTGGCGCCATAGGTTTTATGGATTTTGATGGTAATTTTAACCACGCCATTATGATTAGAACCTTCTTAAGTAAAGATTACAAATTGAATTGGCAAGCTGGTGCAGGTATGGTTTCAAAATCAAACCAAGAAAATGAATTGCAGGAGGTATACAATAAGTTAGGAGCATTAACCAAAGCTATCAAATTAGCAGAAGATATATGAGTTTAGAAAATTAATAAATGTTTAATTTAGAAAAACAATTAAGTAAAAAGTAAAGCCCTCATTTTCGACCTAGTCGAAATCATCAATCTGCAGAAATAATGATGAAGGAATGAAGATGCAAAGCGAAGCTTTTAGCGGGACATTCCGTAAGCGAATGTTCCGCCGGAATTTCCTTAGATTGATTTGATTTTATGGTTCGTTTTGTATCAAGACAAAATGAACAAGAATTAATAGAATACAATAATTAAAAAGGTTCTTGCTTGAGCAGGAATGACGAAAAGATGAAAAAAGTATTAGTTATAGATAATTACGACAGTTTCACCTACAATCTAGTGCATTATTTAGAAGATTTAAATTGCGATGTTACTGTAGTAAGAAACGATAAGTTAGCTCTAGAAGATGTTGAACCGTTTGACAAAATTGTGCTATCGCCAGGACCAGGAATACCCGATGAAGCTGGATTACTAAAAGCCATTATAGAAAGATATGCCCCAACCAAAAGCATTTTAGGTGTATGCTTAGGACAACAGGCCATTGGTGAAGTTTTTGGTGGTTCCCTTATTAATTTAGATGAAGTATATCACGGTGTGGCCACTCAAGTTGAAATATGTGTTGATAACGAAACCATTTTCAAAGGATTGAAAAAAAATATTGAAGTTGGTCGTTATCATTCTTGGGTTGTAAATCCAGATTTACCAGATAGCTTGGAGCCCACTTCATTTGATGAAAACGGACAAGTCATGTCCTTGCGTCACAGAGAATACGATGTAAAGGGGGTGCAATATCATCCAGAATCTGTACTTACACCAGACGGAAAAAAGATATTAGAGAATTGGGTTAACGATTAGCTGTTGGCTATTGGCTATTGGCTATTGGCTATTGGCTATTGGCTATTGGCTATTGGCTATTGGCTATTGTAAAAAGAAATAATTTTAAATTGAACAAAAACATAAAAGTAAGTCAAGTCCCTATTTTCAACATAGTTGAAGTCTTCAATCTGTAGAAATAGAGAACGAAAAACGGAACTGCGAAGCGCAGCTTCAAGCATGAAGTTTTAAAAGCAAACGTTCCGAAGGAATTTCCTTAGATTGATTTGATTTTTTGGTTCGTTTTGTATCAAGACAAAATGAACAAGTTTAAAAAAGTGAAATTTTTAAAATTGATTCCTGCCTTCGCAGGAATGACAAATATGAAAGACATACTAAATAGACTTATAAACCACGAAACTCTTACAGCAGAAGAGGCAAAACAAGTTATTGTTAACATATCTAACGATTTGTATAACCCAAGCCAAATAGCATGTTTTCTTTCGGTCTTTATGATGCGTAGTATTTCCATTGAAGAGTTAACAGGTTTTAGAGATGCCCTTTTAGAACTTTGTGTACCCATCAACCTCAGCGATTATAATGCTATTGATATCGTGGGCACAGGAGGCGATGGGAAAAACACTTTTAACATCTCTACACTGTCGTCCTTTATTACTGCAGGTGCGGGTGTTAATGTTTCCAAGCACGGTAATTATGGGGTGTCATCAACTTCAGGTTCATCCAACGTTATGGAGTCTTTAGGTGTTAAATTTTCCAATGATGAAGATTTCCTAAAGCGCTGTTTAGACACAGCAGGCATATGTATTTTACATGCACCTCTTTTCCATCCAGCAATGAAAAACGTCGCACCTATTCGTAAAGCGTTAGGCGTTAAAACCTTTTTTAATATGCTAGGCCCTATGGTTAATCCGTCTTTTCCAAAAAATCAAATGTTAGGCGTATATAACTTAGAGCTTTTGCGCATGTATAGTTTTATTTATCAAAATACCGATAAGAATTACAATATTGTTTATGCATTAGATGGCTATGATGAAATTTCACTAACCGGAAAAGCAAAAATAGTTTCAAATCATTCCGAAAAATTGTTTTCACCAGAAGATTTAGGTATAACTCAAATAAAACAAGAAGATATTTTTGGGGGTGAGACTATAAAAGATGCTGCAGACATATTTGTTGACATTATTAGCGGAAAAGGCTCCGAAGCTCAAAACAACGTAGTTTGTGCCAATGCTGGTCTAGCCATAGCCACATCCAAACAAATTTCGCATAAAAAAGGCTTTGAAATGGCCAAAGAATCGTTATTTTCTGGAAAGGCAAAAACGAGCTTGGATAAATTAATTGAATTAAGCAGTTAGCAAAAAATAAAATTCCAAAGGAATTTCCTTAGAGTGATTTGATTTTTTGGTTCGTTTTGTATCAAGACAAAATGAACATAAACATAAAAAAAATGAACATTTTAGATAAAATAGTAATAGATAAGCACAAAGAAGTCGAGCTTCGGAAAGGTCTAATTCCCGTTTCACAACTTGAGTATTCTGTTTTGTTTGGAAGACAAACTATTTCACTGGCTAATAATTTACGAAACAGTAAATCCGGAATTATTGCTGAGCACAAAAGGCGCTCGCCTTCAAAATCTGTTATCAATAACACTTTAAATGTTCAGGATGTAGCGGCAGGTTATGAAAATGCAGGTGTTTGTGGCATGTCGGTTTTAACCGATGGAAAATATTTTGGAGGTTCGCTAGACGATTTATTAACCGCACGTGCCAGTTGCAATTTACCATTGCTAAGAAAGGAATTCATTATTGATGAATACCAAATACTAGAAGCCAAGGCTTTCGGTGCCGATGTTATTTTATTGATTGCTGCCATTTTAACCAGAGAAGAAATAAAACAGTTTTCAGAACTTGCAAAAAGCTTGAACTTAGATGTGCTTTTGGAGATTCATAACGAAGAAGAATTACATAAATCTATTATGCCCAGTTTGGATATGTTGGGTGTTAACAATAGAAACTTAAAAACCTTCGATGTTAGTCTTGACACTAGTAAAACCTTGAGCACTTTAATACCTAATGATTTTGTAAAAGTATCGGAAAGTGGCATCAGCAACATTCAAGCTATTAAAGAGTTACAGCCATTTGGCTACAAGGGTTTCTTAATTGGTGAAAACTTTATGAAAACCGATACCCCAGGTGCAAGTGCCACTGAATTTATTAAAAATTTAGGACAATGAAACTGAAAGTCTGCGGGATGAAATACCAGAGTAATATTGAACAAGTTGCAGCATTGCAACCTGATTACCTTGGATTTATATTTTATGGAAAATCTGCAAGACAATTTGATGCTGAAAACATACCAAAAACAAAAGACTCAATTAAGAAAACAGGGGTTTTTGTTGATGCAGATTTAGGGTTTGTTGTCGAAAAAATAAATAAACACCATTTAAAAGCCGTCCAATTACACGGCAAAGAATCACCTGAGTATTGTGACGTATTGCGTCATACAGAACTTGTTTTAGAATCTCAAAACTTAGAAATCATCAAAGTATTTTCAATAAAAGATGAATTTGATTTTAGCGTTCTTCAACCCTATGAGAAAGTTGTTGATTACTTCCTTTTCGACACCAAAGGGAAACTGCCTGGAGGTAACGGTTATACCTTCAACTGGAATGTTTTAAATAACTACCCATCAACCAAACCGTTTTTTTTAAGTGGTGGCATAGGAATTAATGAAGTTGATAAAATAAAAGCTTTTCAGCAAAGCGAAGCCTCAAAATACTGTTATGTCATAGATGTAAACAGTAAATTTGAAATTGAACCCGGATTAAAAAATGTTGAACTTTTAAAAGAGTTTAAAAACAAACTGAGTAATAAAACCATGAATTACAACGTAAACGAAAAAGGCTATTACGGCGAATTTGGCGGCGCGTTTATTCCAGAAATGCTATACCCCAATGTTGAAGAATTGCGTCAAAAATATTTAAAAGTGATGGCAGAACCTTCTTTTATAGAAGAGTTTAACCAGCTTCTCAAAGATTATGTGGGTCGCCCGTCTCCTCTATATTATGCAAAGCGCCTATCAGAAAAATACAATACCAAAATTTACCTTAAGCGTGAAGATTTAAACCATACTGGAGCGCATAAAATAAATAATACCATTGGTCAAATTCTTATGGCTAAACGGCTAGGAAAAACCCGTATTATTGCCGAAACCGGGGCAGGACAACACGGTGTTGCAACGGCTACTGTTTGCGCATTAATGGGCTTAGAATGTATTGTTTACATGGGTGAAATTGATATTGCAAGACAAGCACCAAACGTAGCCCGAATGAAAATGTTAGGCGCCGAAGTAGTACCTGCGAAATCGGGAAGTCGTACTTTAAAAGACGCCACTAACGAGGCCATTCGCGACTGGATTAACAACCCAGTAAACACACATTATATTATTGGTTCGGCCATTGGCCCACACCCTTATCCCGATATGGTGACTCGGTTCCAATCTATTATTTCTGAAGAAATTAAATGGCAATTAAAAGAACATGAAGGGCAAGAAAACCCAGATTATATCGTGGCCTGTATTGGTGGCGGAAGTAATGCTGCAGGAACATATTATCATTATTTGCATGAAGAAAATGTTAACATCATTGCTGTCGAGGCTGCTGGTTTAGGCGTTGATTCTGGTGAAAGTGCCGCTACTTCCGTTTTAGGAAAAGAAGGTATTATTCATGGTTGTAAAACCCTGTTGATGCAAACTAACGACGGGCAAATAACTGAGCCTTACTCGATTTCGGCCGGACTGGATTACCCAGGTGTTGGCCCCATGCATGCACATTTGGCCAAAACAGGACGGGCAGAATTTATGTCCATTACCGATGATGAAGCCATGAACGCTGGTTTAGAACTTTGTAAACTCGAAGGTATTATTCCAGCCATAGAAAGCTCGCATGCTTTGGCTATATTCGACCAAAAAACGTTTAAACCTGATGATATAGTTGTAGTAAGTTTATCAGGTAGGGGTGATAAAGATTTACAGAACTACATCGAATATTTTAAAATTTGATTTTTCATTTACAATGAACAGAATAAACCAAAAACTACAGGAAGACAAAAAACTACTTTCTATATATTTTACAGCTGGCTACCCGAGCCTTAACGACACGGTTTCCATTATTCAAGACCTAGAAAAAAACGGTGTGGATATGATTGAAATCGGCTTACCATTTAGCGACCCATTAGCTGACGGACCGACTATCCAAGAAAGTTCTACAAAAGCGCTTAAAAATGGAATGACTACTGAAGTACTTTTCAATCAGCTAAAAGATATCAGAAAGACGGTTAAAATTCCTTTAATTATTATGGGGTATTTCAACCCAATGTTGCAATATGGCGTTGAAGACTTCTGCAAAAAATGCAAGGAAATAGGTATTGACGGATTGATTATTCCAGATTTACCAGTTGATGTTTACCATGAAGAATATCAGGCCATTTTTGAGAAATATGGGCTAATAAACGTTTTTCTTATTACACCTCAAACCAGCGATGAGCGTATAAGGTATATCGACTCGGTTTCAAACGGATTTATTTATATGGTAAGCAGCGCCAGTACTACAGGTACCAAATCTGGTTTTGGGGATGAGCAAACCAGCTATTTTGAACGCATTGATAAAATGAACCTTAACAACCCACAAGTAATCGGTTTTGGTATAAGCAATAATGAGACCTTTAAACAAGCTACCCAATATGCCAAAGGCGCTATAATTGGAAGTGCATTTGTTAAACACGTAACCAATGAAGGCGTTAAGTCTATTTCCAATTTTATAAAATCAATACTATAATTGATACTCAAACAAAACTAATTAAAACTACCAATTATGAACTGGTATTTAAAAGTTATAAAAGATAACTATGCTAACTTTAATGGAAGAGCAAGAAGACAAGAATATTGGATGTTTACATTAATTCATGTCATTATCATATTTATATTAGGCTTTTTAGGAGGTGCTTTCGCCGAATCTTCCGATAATTTAATTCCACTGATTATTCTAGCAATATATTTTTTAGCTACTTTTTTACCAGGCTTAGCCGTTACAGTAAGAAGACTTCATGACACCGGTAAAAGTGGTTGGTTCTATTTGATAACATTGATACCTTACATTGGCGGTATAATACTTTTAGTTTTTACTGTAAAAAACGGTGACGTAGGCTCCAACAAATACGGCCCAGACCCTAAAGCTCCATCTATAGATGAAATTGACGATATTGGAAAACCCTTAGTAGATTAAAAAATATTGAAACTTTTTAAAGACTTTAAAATTATTATTTTGCTCTGTCTAACTTTAGGCTTAGCTCCTTTTTTTCCAGAACCACATATTTGGGGAAAATTAAAATGGCTTGTTGGTGGGGCAAAAGGTATGCAACCTATAGATTGGTTTGATGTATTTATGCATGGATTTCCTTTTATATTACTTATTTCGGCATTGGTATTGAAATTATTAAAAAAGTAAAACTGTTTTAACAGGTAAAACCAAGGTTTTAAGATACATTTAATACAATTTTATCTCATATTTCTTAAATTATAGTGAATCAAAAAAAATAGAAAATTATGGGAATTATTAAAGATAAAAAGAAATTTGAAAGAACGAAAGAACAGAAAAACCCGTTAAATCCTTCTGGTGATATTAATCAGAACAGAAACGAGTTTGATATGGACGAAAAAACTATTAAAAAGCAGCAAAACAAGAAATAATATTGTTAATGTAAAACAATAAAATAACCTATTCCTAAACAGAATAGGTTATTTTTTTGTAATTTCAAACTGATGTCTCTAAGTATAGGGATTATTTTACCATGGAGAAGCCAAGTACGGAAATGAATCCAAAAACTCTTTGTCATTAGCATCCACATTATCATCAGATAATTGAGGAAACTCAGGATTTGTTAACCCCTCTTCACCTCCAAAAATTAATATCAGTTCAACTGTAATTACATCATCTGCAAGTGCTCTACCGGTTAGTACATTTGTACCATCAAAAAAAGTTGTTGGCGATATCATTGATACAGTAAGTACATCAGTGGCTAAAGCTGTTGTAAATTGTTCTGCTGTAAAACCTAATGCGTTTGTATCAGTTGCATTATTAAATGCTGGACTCAATCCCATTAAATTAGATTGAAACATGGATTGAAATAATGCACCCTGTTCTGAAGGAATAGTAACATTAAAAGCATCTTTACTACCATTTGATACTAAAACAGTATTAATGGCTGGTCTACCCATTTGATCTTCTTGCATCCATGTTGCATCTATAAATGGATTGTCTTTATCCTTTGTTTTTTTTAATGAAAAATCTTGGCTATCAGTTAACAAATTCATTTCATCATCATTATAATTTTCTTTTTCGCAACTTAGAAACAATGTAGCTACTACAACTATTCCTAAAATATATTTTATTGTTTTCATAATTATTTTTTTTAGTAAATTATTGTTTTCTTTTTGTTTCTACCCATGTATTTATTGAATTTGAATTTCCTAATAATGATTTAGGAACTTCAATAACAACAGATAATACATTAGTGCCAGCAAAAGTATCTACGCCCTCTTCAAGAAAACCGTCAGCATTACCAGCAAGAATAGCTGAGTATTGAGCAAAATCAAAAAAGAAAGGGTCGTCTCTGGGGCCAGCAAAATATTTTATACCATTTAAAGAAGATTCAATTCTAGGTGTTTGATCATAATTGGTAATCTTCACTGAATTAACTTCTTCATTTGAATCAGAATTAGGAGTACTTACTAAACCTGTTTGGTTAGGTACAATTGGTCCTAAAAAATACATTCGTTTGTTCTTTGGAGCAGCTTGAATCACTAAATCTTCAATAGCATCACCATTAGTATCGATATTAAATTCGATCATAATGTTTTCATCAAATTGAGCTTCTTGAGTCGCTGAGGGACTTAACAAACCTTGAAGGTTAGCGACAAACACAATGTTATCTGTGTTTTCGCCCTGAAAGGCATAAAAGTCTGTGATGTCACTTTCTCCTCCTGCTACGGCTGGAGCATCGATATGATCTGCAGCAATAAAAAAGAGGATGGCTGTGATAAAAGCACCAATACCTAAATACGTTTTTAAATTTTTCATTGGATTAATTTTAATTATATAAGCAATATTGCTTACAGATGCTTACGTATTTTTTAGTTAAGCGGTTTTATATTTTTTGTAATATTTTAATTATCGTATTCTTTTTGTGTATTATTTTCACAAATAACCATTTATAAATACTAATAATTTAAGAACAATATTTATAAGTAGGGTGCCAATTAATAATTGATTTTTATCTTCGTTAAAAAGAACAATATGCCTCTTAACATTGTTTTAATAGAACCCGAGATTCCAAATAACACTGGAAACATTGGGCGCTTGGCTTTGGCTTCTGGCTCTAAGTTGCACTTGGTTAAACCTTTCGGTTTTGAAATTAATGATTCGCGATTAAAACGTGCAGGATTGGACTATTGGCAACATTTGGATATCACGTATTACAAAAATATTGAGGAGTTCTTCAAAATTAACAAAGACAAAAGCATGGTTTTTCTATCGAGTCATGGCACCAAAAACCATTGGGACATCCGTTTTGAAGATGACATGTTTTTAGTTTTCGGGAAAGAATCTGTTGGGTTACCAAAATCCATTATTGAAGCCCATGCAAACAAACTTTACAAAATTCCGCTACACAGTCCTCACATAAGGAGTTTGAATTTGGCCAATGCCGTAAGTATAATTGTTTATGAAGGATTACGGCAGTTAAATTAATTATGTTTTTTCCATAAAAACTCATAGATTTAGACTACTAAACAAACCTTGAAAACACATACACTTCACCATGAAAAAACATTTACTTTTACTTCTTTCCACTTTTATCTTAACCTTTTTTTCAACCACCTTAATCGCACAACCTAATTTTGATTTGGTTGGCTTCGCAACTGAAAACGGAGGAACAACTGGAGGGCAAGCTGGCTCAACGGTTACTGCAAACACATTTACTGCACTTAAAAATTATGCCGAAAGTGCTACACCTTATGTAATTATGGTTAATGGCACCATAGAAAACGGAGCCGATGGCGGTAGAATAAGTATAGCGTCAAACAAATCTATTATTGGTGTTGGCAACGATGCCTTCTTATACGGTATTGGTCTGGAGGTTAAAAATAACAGCAACGTTATTATTCAAAATCTAAAAATTTCACTCACTGGTGTTACCACAAGAACAGATAAAGCTGGTGTGTATTCATCAACCGGAGATAACGGCCAGCCACAAATTTTAGTAAACGGAGGCGATTGTATTTCAATTAACGGTAATTCAACAAATATCTGGATTGACCATTGTGAATTTTTTTCAGAAGATCCTAATACACAAACCAACAAAGATTTGTATGATGGTTTAATTGACATTAAAAACAACTCAGGCTTTATTTCAATTTCTTGGTGCTATATGCACGATCACCATAAAGGCGGTTTGGTTGGATCTAGTGATAGCGACCTTTGGGTAGACAGAAAAATAACCATGCACCATAATTACTACAACAAAGTATTTTTAAGAGTGCCTATGTACCGTGGTTCAACAGGTCACTTTTTTAACAACTATATTCTTGATGCGGTCGATGCCACCGAAATAAGAGCTAACACCTGTGTTCGTGTTGAAAAAAATTATTACGAGCCTTTACATTATTCTATTTACACACCTGCTGATTCGCCTGGGCAAACTGAGCGTATTGATAATATAATTGTAAGCCAAGCGTCGCGCCCATTTCCGAAGGATTGCGTTGCCGACATTCCTTATGATTACGCTGGCGCTCTAACAACCACAACGGCAGATGTAAAAACCATTGTGCCGCAGTATGCCGGTGTTGGCCAACTGGGTGATGACTGTAACAGTGATTATTTGGGTTCTGCCTACATCGACGATTGTGATACTTGCGTTGGTGGAAATACGGGTTTCGAACCTTGTGTTTTAGACTGTAATGGTGATGAAGACGGAACTGCCACAATTGATGGTTGTGGTACTTGTTCAGGTGGGAACACTGGCATAGCCCCATGCGATGAAGATTGTGAGTGGATTGAATATCAAGCGGAAGATGGTACTATGAGTGCGGGTAGTGTTGATTCAAATAACGAAGGTTTCACTGGATCGGGCTTTGTAAACACCGATAACACCACTGGCGAATGGTGGGAACATACAATAAACGTAACATCGACTGGTACGTACAATGTCAGATTTCGCTATGCCAACGGAAGTACAGACCGCCCTATGAGTATTAATGTTGACGGAAATCAACAAATTGCCGAACAAGGCTTTCCGAATACAGGAGGCTGGACCTCTTGGGTATATTCTAATTTCACATTAAACTTAAACCAAGGCGATAATGTACTAAGGTTTACGTCGCTTTCAGATTCTGGTGCAGCGAACCTTGACAGGATTGATGTTTGTTCTGGCGAAGCGTTGTCCATATCTGAACTAGAATTAGAGTCTATTGTACAACTTTATCCTAACCCGGCAAAAAACTCATTAACCATAAAATTTAAGGAAACCCCACAAAACAATACCGTAATTCAGATGTATGATAGTGTTGGTAAATTAATTATAAACGATTACCAAGTCAAAGCTTCAGAAGAAATACTGAATTTACAAAATCTAGATTCTGGACTATACTTTATAAAAGTTTCCAATACGGAAAAAACACTTGTAAAACGTTTTGTTAAATTATAGCAAAATATAAAAACCTGGACTCACTAATTAATGTTTTGAGTTCAGGTTTTCTTTTATTTTTTATTCTTGAGCATTTGTAAATACATAGCTTCCACCTTAGTGCGCGCCCATGGTGTACGCCGTAAAAACTTCAAGCTCGATTTAACTGAAGGGCTATTAGTGAAACACTTTATTTTTATATTATAGCCCATAAACTCCCATCCGTAATGTGCTACCAACTCGTTTATAATTTTTTCGAGTTTAACGCCGTGCAGCGGATTATTAGGTTGTGATTCCATTAACAAGGTTTTTAATCTTTATGGCTTTTTCAAAATGGTTTAGCTTATGGGTTTTTATCCACCACGTAGCAGCTTCCATCAATAATTCAGGGTTGTCGTTTTTGTTTTTAAAAAACGCATAAAATGAAATGCCCACATTTTCTCCTTTAGTTGCTAGCCTTTTATCGCAAACCTCAATGATTCTATCTTTTAAAACCTGTTGCATTAAATTAATTTCGTCTATCGTTGTTACGTTTTGGACGTCTGGACTTATTATTTCTACCAGTACCCGAGTTCCTGTTTGAGTTACGCGGGCTTCTATTATTTCTGTTACGTCCTTGTCCCGGTTTTATTGGCTCGGTTGAAGCGTTGGGGTCTGGTTCAAAACCTTCAACAATTTCAACTTCAATTTTTTCGCCAATAAGTTTTTCTATATCCCTTAAATAAAGGGTTTCGTCTGCACTCACTAACGATATGGCTTGTCCATCGGCTCCCGCCCTACCCGTTCTGCCAATACGGTGCACGTAATCTTCAGAAATGTTGGGCAGTTCAAAATTCACCACATGGGGCAACAACTTAATGTCCAAGCCACGTGCCGCAATATCGGTAGCTACCAAAGCCTTTACACTTCCGTTTTTGAAACCCGCTAAGGCTTTGGTTCGCGCCCCCTGACTTTTATTACCATGAATGGCCGCCGCCGAAATTCCGGCACTAACCATTTTTTTACAAAGTTTATTGGCGCCATGCTTGGTTCGTGTAAATACCAAAACCTGTTGCCAGTTACCATCAGAAATCAGTTTGATAATCAACCCTGTTTTTAAACCTTTAGCCACGCGATATACTTTTTGGCTTATCGCTTCAACCGTAGTGTTTTCCGGAGTAGCTTCCACTTGCACAGGATGGCTTAAAATACCATGCGCCAACTTTTTTATCTCTTTTGAAAAGGTCGCAGAAAACATTAAATTTTGTCGTTTGTTGGGCATCATGTTTATTACCCGTTCTATATCCCGTAAAAAGCCCATATCGAGCATACGGTCGGCTTCATCCAAAACAAAAATTTCTACCCGCTTTAGCGACAATAAACCTTGGTTTTGCAAATCGAGCAAACGCCCAGGGGTAGCCACTAAAATATCGATGCCTTTTCGTATTTGAGCCACCTGTGGTTTTTGATTTACACCGCCAAAAATAACGGCACTACGCAAATCTAGAAATTCGCTATACTCCCTAACATTGGCGTAAACCTGTGCTGCCAATTCTCGGGTAGGTGTTAAAATTAAAGCACGGATGGGCCGATATTTTTCTTTTGGGTTCTCAGATAAAATATGTAGTAAGGGTAAAGTAAAACCTGCTGTTTTTCCGGTTCCAGTTTGTGCCGATGCCAATACATCTTTACCTTGTAATACTGGTGGAATGGCTTTTTGTTGAATGGGACTTGGGTTGGTGTATCCTTTTTGGTCCACCGCTTTTAGTAAGGCTTCAGATAAGCCTAAAGATTGAAATGACATATATGGTATTTATGAAGGCGCATTATGGGCTTTGGAAAAAGCCGCTTTGGCGCTGCTATCTCCGTCCTTCTAATTAAAGTGCAAAGGTACAGCTATTTTATGGGTATTTTTTGTTTATTTGATTTTGTGGGAAAAAATGGCGATATTCGTTTAAGTATTATTACACATGTACAACTTAAAAATAATGACAAAAACAACATTACTTTTATTATGTTTATTAACAATAAACTTAATTGAAGCCCAACAAAATGCGGTTACGGAAAAAGGTGAAGAAGTAATATTATTTGATGACGGAACTTGGAAATATCAAAATGGAGACCAGTTAAAGGAAACGGAAATACCGATTAATCCGAAACACTTCGAAAAAGACCCGAAATCAACCTTTTTGCTTAAAAGCAACAATTTTAACATTGGTTTTTACTTAAATCCAAAGATATGGTCATTTAAAAAATCAATTGATAATCCCGATGCAGAATATGAACTCCAACTTAAGAATGGCGACTTATACGGAACGGTAATATCCGAGAAAGTTGAGATTCCACTTAAAACACTGAAATCAATCGCTTTAGAAAACGGGCAATCGGCGGCACCAGACTTGAAAATTGTTAAGGAAGAATATAGAATCGTAAATGATAACAAAGTATTACTTCTACAAATGAATGGGTCTTTTCAAGGAATAAAAATTTCCTATTACGGGTATTATTTTTCAAATTCAAATGGAACAGTCCAATTCCTTACATACACTTCACAAAACCTGATAGATAATTACAAAAAGGAGATTGAAAACTTATTAAACGGGTTAATTGAATTGAACTAAACATTATAAATGCCGAAAAGAATTCAGTTATAGTTCGTTGAGATTTTTAATTGATTACACACAAAAAAATTCCTTATACTGCATCACCCGAAAATCAAACGTATTAAAATTGGGGTTGTTGGCTTTTAGCTGTTTATAAAGCGATAATCGGCTTATGGAAATATTGGCTGCTCCCGAGCTTGAGCTTAATGATACGGTTTTTATTTTCCGGTTCAATTTAACAAATTCTCGCTCTTCGCTCGGAATGACGAACTGATGAATACGAGGTACTTCATTTGAAACTAATTCAAGTTCTAAACCATAATTTTTCAAATGTTTTCTGAAAAAATATTCGGGACCGTTTTTACTGTTTCCGCCCGCAAATAATAGCGTTTCGATATTTGGATATTGTTTTAAACACCTAACCATATTGCGTAGTTTTATGTTTTTCATTCCCAAATCGGTAGCATCTATTTTTTCGCGTTCGCAGCTTTCTACAATATCACACACTCCTATTTTGTGTTCAATTAAAAAAGCCTTGCGTTGCTCGACAGCTTCGTTGGAATTATCATATCGTAAATTCAGATTGTAGATTTTATCTATAAACAGCCAAAGGGAGTTGTGATAACTTCCGTAGCAAAAATCGACATCCTTTTCTAACAGTTCACCTGTTGAAAATCGTGGTGGTGGCAATGTACCCACGATAAGTTTGGTGGTATTTGCTTGAATAAATGGTTGATATGGGTGTTCGTGCTTAAACATAATATTCAAAAAAAGCTGTTTTATTTTAAAGTCAAAAATATTTGGCTAAACATGTAGATTTCGTTAAATTATATTTCAGTCAATTTAAAACCAAAAAGTATGGGAAAAGGAGATAAAAAAACAAAACGGGGAAAAATAAACCGAGGCACTTTTGGAGTGAGAAGGCCCCGAATAAAAAAGAAACCACCTATTGAAATTAAAATTAATGTAGGTGATAAAGCTAAACCGAAATAAAAATTAGTCAAGCTCTTTTAAAAGTTTGTCAACCTCAACAATAGTGTTTCGATAAAGACGCTTATTGGGTTTGGTCATGTGGCTAGACTCCATAGAGACTTCTTTAAGTATGCCTTTGGCTTCAGCTTCTTTTTTTATGCTCAATAAAAACTTAGCCAATATTAGGCGTTCTTCGTAAAAGGAATACCTAATATCTATTTGACGTAAATTGGTTTCTGCTTCTTCAATGTTACCCGTACGTTCTAATGCTAAACCATAAAGAAACTGTGTTCTTGATTTTTTAAATTCAGAATGTCCCTTTATTTTTTCGGCATATTCGATAACTTTTTCGCAATCTTCAAGATTGAAGTACGCTTCAATTAACTGTTTTGTCGCATAAAAGTTATTTTGTGATTTGTCTTCAAGAGCTTCCAAATAATGCTCCACTGAGTGATTGTAATCCTTAATTTCTAAATAAGCATCGGCAAGGTCCATCCTGTTTTGATAGGTTTCAGCAAACTGTAACCTTTTTTCTAGGTCCTTTATCTTCTTGGTAGGATTGATTATGTGAGCAACCTCATTGGTTATTTTTTCGGCATCACGTTTATTATAAACCTGTGTTATTATGTAAATAACACAACCAATTACAGGGATGAACATAATGATAAAAAACCACCAAAATGAATTTTTACGTGTAAACATGTGGTAAACACAAAAGCCCTGAAGCGCTAAAATAAGGTAATAATGCATTGAGAATCCTTTTTACAATAATAAGGGTTATCTTATAAAAACCAACTCGGTTTCTGAAGACATGGGTTCGCTAAAATTATAGCCTTCGTAATTAAAGCCTTTTAAATCATCAAGTGTTTTAGCATCAGTATCAACAATATAACGCGCCATGTAGCCACGAGCCAATTTAGCATAGGTCATAATGGTTTTATACTCCCCATTCTTAAAATCTTTAAAATTGGCAGTTATGATGGGGGTTTTCAATGCCTTTTTATCTATGGCCTTAAAATATTCGTTGCTGGCCAAATTTAAAAACAACTCACCATCTTCAAGTTCTTCGTTTAAGGCTTTGGTAATATCCTTTTTCCAGAAATCGTAAAGGTTTTTTTTAACGCCGACGGGCATTTTGGTTCCCATTTCCAAACGATATGGCTGAATTAAATCGGTTGGCCTCAACAACCCGTACAACCCTGAAAGGATACGAACGGTATTTTGGAGTTTCTCTATTTTTTCATCAGGAATGGTATAGGCGTCCAATCCGCGATACACATCACCACTAAAAGCATAAATGGCCTGGCGGGCATTACCTGTTGTAAACGGTAATTCCCTAGTTTGGTTGCGCTCGTAATTCAATTGGCCTAAAGCATCAGAAATACTCATGAGTTTTGATAAACTTTTTGCCGATTTCTTTTTGAGCAGTTTGTTCAACCTCTCTGA
Organism: Flavisericum labens; assembly: GCF_045446075.1. Lineage (NCBI taxonomy): Bacteria > Pseudomonadati > Bacteroidota > Flavobacteriia > Flavobacteriales > Flavobacteriaceae > Flavisericum > Flavisericum labens. The sequence continues at coordinate 65,832 of NZ_JBJJBQ010000013.1, forward strand.
TTGCTTTAAAAACTGTGCTTCTGTATGTTTTTTTGTTGGTAACTGACTTTCAAAATCCAACGATTTTGCTGGTGATAATACTAGTTTCATATCAAATATCTTCTTTGTTTCTGCAAATGCAGAAAACTAAATTTTCATTTTCATCAAATTTACAACTACTATTCTATTTTTAATTCTTACCGTCAAAATTATTTTAAATGACATTATAAGATGAATTTATCAAAATGAAAATACCAAACAATTAAATTATCTTTGCACATCTTTAAAGAATAGCTATGCGCATTGATATCATTACCGTTTTACCCGAATTGCTTAAAAGTCCGTTTGAAGCTTCTATTTTAAAACGTGCCATTGAAGCCGGTTTGGTTGAAGTCCATTTTCATAATCTTAGGGATTATACAACGGATAATTACAAATCGGTTGATGACACCCAGTTTGGCGGTGGTGCCGGTATGGTTATGATGGTTGAACCTATTGATAAATGTATTTCTGCATTAAAAGCTGAACGCCATTATGATGAAGTGATTTATATGACTCCAGATGGCGAAACTTTAAACCAAGGTATTGCCAACCAATTATCGCTTAAAGAAAATATTATTGTTTTATGCGGCCACTACAAAGGTGTGGACCAACGTGTACGCGACCATTTGGTAACGCGCGAAATATCCATTGGCGATTACGTACTATCTGGCGGTGAACTAGGGGCTGCTGTACTTTGCGATGCGGTTATTAGATTAATTCCAGGAGTTTTGGGCAACGAAACCTCTGCACTAACCGATTCGTTTCAGGATAATTTATTGGCACCGCCCATTTATACCAAACCTCGTGAATACCATGGCTGGAAAGTACCCGAATTGTTATTTAGTGGAAATTTACCTAAAATTGAGAAATGGCGAGAAGAGCAAGCTTATTTGAGAACTAAGGAACGCCGACCGGATTTACTTGATGAATAAAAATCAATTTTTTAAAAACTTTTGATTTTTAGCTTTTAACTATTAACTTTTTAATTATCTTTGCACCCAATTTCGGGTTAACCTCTGGCGAGAATCGTGAACGTTGTTCTGAATCAACCACTATTAATTTTAAAGATATGGAATCTTTAGTAAAATTTGTACAAGACGAATTTGTAACAAAAAAAGAATTACCGGATTTTTCGGCTGGAGACACTATTACTGTTTTCTACGAAATTAAAGAGGGTAATAAAACACGTACCCAGTTTTTTAGAGGTACCGTAATACAACGAAGAGGTTCTGGAAGTTCAGAAACTTTTACAATCAGAAAAATGTCAGGTTCAATTGGTGTTGAGCGTATCTTCCCAATCAACCTACCAGCATTGCAAAAAATAGAAGTTAACAAACGTGGAAAAGTACGTAGAGCAAGAATTTACTACTTTAGAGGTCTTACTGGTAAAAAAGCCAGAATTAAAGAAGCCAGACGCTAAGAACAATACATTTCTGCAGATGCAGTATTCAAAAAGCCTTGAAATTTTTCAAGGCTTTTTTTATTAACAAAAGTTAACAACCTGCCTTTATAACATGTTGAAAACAAATTAGTTGAAAAACTTGGCTAATTGGGTTTTTAGTTGTATCTTAGTAGAAGAAATAATAACAACATTGCGTTGGTTTCGTCTCAACAACGAATTTATATTATATTCTAAATAAGGTAACGTTCTTATAAAAAATTGTTTTTTGAGGTATTGGAGTAAACGTGTGTATGCATGTAAAGCGAAATGCCATGATATCATAAATAGAGACATATGTGCAAACAGATGTTAACTAATGTGATTGAAAGCTTAAAAAGCAACAACGAGCGAAAGCAAAAGTTGTTTAATACAAGCAATGCTATTAATAAATTTAACGCGAAAGCGAAGAGGGAGTTAATAGTATCAAGAAAAACAGTTAACGGAAACATGATGTAATAAGTCAATACATTTTGAAAATTACAAAAATGTTTCTTTGAAATAACAGCACTTGAACCGAAAGATTTGAATGAAAATTTTGAGTTTGATAGTAGAAATACTAAAAGGTCACGTTAAGTTAGTTATTTCGAAAAAGCCATGTCAGAATAGATGTAGTTCTATCGTGATATGGCTTTTGTTTTTTTAAACTTTGCGTTTAATTTTTAAATAATCCTTACTCTTCCCCCGCTTTTTTACCATTATCGCAATTCGTATATCTACAGGATTTTAGTTAATCGATTAAACAATGATAACTGTCATTTTTTTGTATATTCGCATCGCTAAAAACGGAAGGTTTACTTTCCTTTATGTTTTTGGTCTTTTAATAATTCTAAAATTAATTCACAGGAATGTCTAAAATTATTTATACTATAACCGACGAAGCACCAGCTCTAGCTACAAAATCATGGTTGCCAATTGTAAAAGCATTTGTTAATTCTTCAGGTATTGATATCGAAACCAAAGACATTTCTTTGGCCGCAAGAATTTTAGCAACATTTCCAGATTTTTTGACAGAAGAACAGAAAGTTTCAGACGATTTACAATTATTAGGTGATTTGGCCAAAAAACCAGAAGCTAACATTGTAAAACTTCCAAATATCAGTGCTTCGATTCCACAATTAAGTGCAGCCATTTCTGAATTACAGGCCTTAGGATATAAAATCCCTAACTATCCTGACGAGCCAAAAAATGATATTGAAAAAGAAATAAAGTCACGTTACGACAAAATTAAAGGTAGTGCCGTAAACCCTGTACTGCGTGAAGGTAATTCTGATCGCCGTGCGCCAAAGGCCGTAAAGAATTTTGCAAAGAACAATCCTCATAGCATGGGGGCATGGAGTTCAGACTCAAAGTCACATGTCGCAACTATGGAAGAAGGCGATTTTGCACACACCGAAAAATCAGTTACCTTAGATAAAACGACTAATATTAAGATTGCTCACTTCGGTGACAACGGAAACGAAACGGTTTTAAAACCATCTTTCCCAATCCTGAAAGGCGAAATTATTGATGGTTCCGTAATGAGTAAAAATGCATTGATAAGCTTTTTACAAGAGCAAATAAAAGACGCTAAGGCTTCCGGAACATTATTCTCTTTACACATGAAGGCCACCATGATGAAGGTTTCAGACCCTATCATATTCGGTCATGCTGTAAAAGTATTCTTTGCTGATGTTTTTGATAAGTATGCCGATGTTTTTGAAAAAATTGGTGTTGAAGAAAACAACGGTCTTGGAAATGTACTTTCAAAAGTAAAGGAACTTCCTTCAGATAAAAAAGGCGAAATCTTAAAAGCCATAGATACGGCCATTGAAAACGGTCCTGATTTAGCTATGGTAAACTCAGATAAAGGCATTACCAACCTACATGTGCCAAGTGATATTATTATTGATGCTTCTATGCCAGCAATGATTCGTAACTCAGGGCAAATGTGGAATGCTGATGGAAAAGCACAAGACACAAAAGCAGTAATTCCAGATAGCAGCTACGCAGGAATTTATACAGCTACCATAGACTTTTGTAAAGAAAATGGTGCATTCGATCCAACGACCATGGGAACTGTGCCAAACGTAGGTTTAATGGCTCAGAAGGCAGAAGAATATGGATCACACGATAAAACTTTCGAAATTCCTTCTAACGGAACTGTAAAAGTCATTGATGACGCTGGTAACACATTGATAGAACATGTTGTTGAAGCTGGAGACATATGGCGTATGTGCCAAACTAAGGATGCCCCTATTCAAGACTGGGTAAAATTGGCCGTAACTCGTGCAAGAGCATCAGAAACACCTGCTGTATTCTGGTTGAATGAAGATCGCGCGCATGATGCTGAATTAATCAAAAAAGTAAATACATATTTAAAAGATCACGATACTTCTGGCTTAGATTTAAGAATTTTGAGTCCTATTGACGCTACTATTTTTACTTGTAAGCGATTAAAAGACGGAAAAGATACTATCTCTGTATCAGGAAATGTTCTTAGGGATTACCTTACTGACCTCTTCCCTATTCTAGAAGTTGGTACTAGTGCAAAAATGCTTTCTATCGTACCATTAATGAATGGCGGTGGTTTATTTGAAACTGGTGCTGGTGGTTCTGCCCCAAAGCACGTGCAGCAATTATTGGAAGAAAACCACTTACGTTGGGACTCTTTAGGTGAATTTTTAGCCTTAGCTGTTTCATTAGAGCATTTTAGTGAGGTTAATAATAATGAAAAAGCCAAAATTTTAGGTGAAACTTTAGACGACGCTACCAGTAAATTGTTGGAAAACAGAAAAGGACCTTCTAGAAAGGCCGGTGAGTTGGATAATAGAGGAAGTCATTTTTACCTAGCTCTATATTGGGCACAAGAATTGGCAAATCAAAATGAAGATGAAGACTTAAAAGCGGAGTTTGCTCCAATAGCTAAAAAATTAGCAGATAACGAATCTGCTATTGTAAAAGAGCTTAACGATATTCAAGGCAAACCTGTTAGCTTAGGCGGCTATTATGAACCAAACGAAGAATTAGTTGGCCAAGTGATGCGTCCAAGTGCAACCTTCAATTCAATTATAGCATAAATACTTTTGTTAAAGTATCGCAAAAGCTCCTTTTTTAAGGGGCTTTTTTTATTTTTATAAAAAATTGCAAGTTTAAATATATCGATTCGCTTACATTTAGGTGTTAATTAAGATATTTTAACATGACGCAGCAAAATATCCTGCTCAACCAATGAAAAGAACTTCCCTATGTTTTTTATTAGTTTGGTGCTTTTGTAGTATACTTAACGGCCAAGAAAAATTTACAATTAGCGGTACCGTAAACGAACAAAAAAGTAACGAAACTCTAATTGGCGTCAATATTATTTTTCCTGAAATACAATCAGGAACCACCACCAACGAGTATGGGTTCTACTCCATAACATTACCAAAGGGCACTTACAATATTGTGGTAAGTTATTTGGGTTTCAACAGCATTTCAGAAACCATCAATTTAACGGCTGACACCACAAAAAATTTCAGTTTAACTGATGCCCTTGAAGATCTGGGTGAAGTGGTCATTACTCAAAATATAGAGAAGCTAGACATCAAAGCCCCTCAAATGAGTGTTAATAAGCTAAGCTCGAACACCATAAAAGAAATCCCTGTGGTTTTGGGTGAATCAGATATCATAAAAGCCTTATCATTACTCCCTGGTGTTACCACTGCAGGTGAAGGTGCTTCTGGATTTAATGTTCGCGGTGGTGCAGTCGACCAAAATTTAATTCTTTTGGACGAGGCCACCATATATAATTCATCGCACTTATTTGGTTTCTTTTCGGTTTTTAACCCAGATGCCATAAAAGACTTACGCTTATTTAAAGGTGGTATTCCTGCCCGATATGGCGGACGCGTGTCTTCAGTATTAGACATCTATCAAAAAGAAGGAAACAGTAAAGAGTTCCATGCAAATGGTGGTATCGGTATTGTATCCAGCAGATTGTTGGTAGAAGGCCCATTAGAAAAAGACAGAGGCTCCTTTCTTCTAGGTGGTCGCTCGAGCTATGCCCACTTGTTTTTACCGCTTTTTGACCTTGATAACATCGCCTATTTCTACGACCTAAACACGAAACTTAGTTATAAGCTAAACGACCGTAACAACATTTACCTTTCTGGATATTTTGGTAGAGACGTGTTCAGTATTGAAGACACTTTCGAAAACACTTATGGGAATTCAGTATTAAATTTTAGATGGAACCACCTTTTTTCTGATAAACTATTTTCAAACCTATCGCTGATTTATTCAGATTACTATTATAACTTAAAACTTAACTTTGTTGAATTTGATTGGGTATCGGGCATCAGGAATTTCAATTTAAAATACGACCTAAAACACTATGTAAGTAATAAATTAAAACTTCAATATGGGCTTAACAGTATTTACTATAAATTTAACCCCGGTGAAATTAACCCTACTGTTCCTACTTCTGGTATAAACAAATTTAAATTAACCGATAAATTTGCTTTTGAGAATGCTATTTATTTTGATGCCGAGCACAAGGTTTCAGATAAATTATCACTCTCTTATGGATTGCGCTTTAGTAGTTTTCATCGTTTAGGACAGGATGAACTCAACACTTACGAAAATGATGAAGCCGTTATTTTTAATGAAGATCTTCAGATTTATGAAAAAGCCGAACCCATTGGTACGGAATCCTTCAAAAGAAGCGATGTTATAGAAAATTTTTTCAACCTGGAGCCTAGGGCATCGTTGGCATATCAGTTAAATTCGGAAAGTTCTGTAAAGTTTAGCTACAACCGAATGAGCCAATATTTACATTTATTGTCTAATACCGACTCGCCTACTCCATTGGATATCTGGACACCTAGCGGAAAGTACATCAAACCTCAGTTGCTAGATCAATATGCCATTGGCTATTTTAAAAATTTTAAGGATAACCTTTACTCTTTAGAAATTGAAAGTTTCTACAAAAAAATAAAAAACCGTATCGACTACATTGATGGTGCAGATTTAGTGGCCAATAATGCTATCGAGCAAGTTATTCTTAATGGTCAAGCCCGAGCTTATGGAGCAGAATTATTATTAAAGAAAAACAGTGGTCAATTTAAAGGATGGCTGGCTTATACAGTTTCAAAATCAGAACAACGAACACCAGGAAGAACCCCAAACGAATTAGGTATTAACAAAGGTAATTGGTACAGAACACCATACGATAAAACACACGACATTTCACTAACCACCAGTTATGAATGGAACAAAAAATGGAAAGCCAATGCCAATTTTTTATTCCAAACAGGGCAGCCAGCTACTTTTCCCAAGGCCCAGTATACATATAATGGACTTAATATTCCACATTACGACGGCAGGAACGAAAATAGACTTCCAACTTATCATAGATTAGATTTTGCCTTAAATTATACGCCAAAACCAGACAAAACAAAAGGCTGGCAAAGCTATTGGGTTTTCGGAATTTATAATATTTACAACAAGAGAAATGCCGCTTCAATTAATTTTAGCCGTAACCCAGATACAGGTAAAAATGAAGCTACTAGACTCTCCATTTTTGGTATTGTGCCTTCAGTATCCTACAACTTCAAATTTTAACCCCATGAAAAGAATATTATACATATTGAGCCTTGTTCTTTTATCTACTTATTCATGTGAAGATGTTATTGATGTAGACGTTGAGACCATTGAACCCAAGTTAGTTATAGATGCATCATTACATTGGGTAAAAGGCACTAATGGGAATACGCAGCAAATTCGCCTCAGCTTAACAGCTCCTTATTTTAGCGATAATATCCCAGCTGCATCAGGTGCCACAGTCACCATAACTGATGAAAATAACAATACTTTTAATTTTATCGAAGATGGCAGCAGTGGCGTCTATAAAACCGAAAGCTTCTTGCCTGAACTTAATATGGTTTACAATCTTTATATAGAATATGACAATGAAATTTATACAGCCTTCACAACTTTAACATCTGTAGCACCTATTGAATATATTGAACAAAAGAATGATGGTGGTTTTGCAGGAGATGAAATTGAAATAAAGGCCTTTTATACCGATCCTGCAAACACAGAAAACTTCTACTTGTTTGAGTTTTTATTATTCAACAGCAACAAAGCTAATCTTGAGGTTTATGACGATGTATTCACAGATGGCAACCAAATATTTGCATTTTTCTCTGATGAAAACATTGAAGCCGGTGATGAACTTATTATCAGAAACTCAGGCATTACCAATCGTGCTTATCAATTTTTCTTTATTCTGCTTCAACAAACCGATGACGAAGCCGGTGACCCTTTTGAAACCCAGCCAGCCACGTTAAGAGGCAATTGTATTAACCAAACCAACCCCGAAAATTTTCCTTTAGGTTATTTCAGAGCATCCGAAACTGATGTTTTCACTTACGAAATTCAATAGGCATCCTACCGTTTTAAATATTAAGTTTTATTTAACGTAATAAAATCTTACAGTTTCTTTTTTTTCGTAATTTTAATGTCTTACCAACAGAGCTCAACATGAAAAAAAAAATTGCCTTTATAATAGGTCTTATCGTACTTCCCATCTTGGCCTATTCGTTTTTTTCTTCTTCATCCGACGAAGATGTTTCATTAACCAGTAAAGTAGAAAAAGGCACTTTTTTAAACGAAGTTTACATTTCTGGCGAAGCACAATCTACAAGTTCAAAAAAAATCAATGGCCCAAGTAACACTAGGCGATATGGTCTATATAACATAAAAATCCAAGATTTGGTACCAGAAGGTACCGTAGTAAAAAAAGGAGATTATATTGGCAAGTTAGATGTATCTGAACTGAACGGAAAAATTCTTGATGCTCAGTTAAACCTTGAAAAGGCACAATCCAGATATACACAACAAGAATTGGATACTACGCTAACGCTAAAACAAGAACGCAATGCCATAAAAGATTTACTTTTTAAAATAGAAGAAGACAAATTAGAGCTAGAACGCTCTATTTATGAACCCCCGGCAACTGTAAGGTCTTTAGAAATTAATATTGAAAAAACCGAAAGAGAGCTAAAGGAAAAAAGAGCTGATTATTCCATTAAGAAAAGACAGGCCAATGCTAAAATGATTGAAGTAGGCACTGAAGTTTCGAAATACAAAAAGCAAATTGACGAATTGTTAGATCTTCAAAAAGAGTTCAGTATTTATTCTGAAGACGACGGTATGGTAACCTATATTAAAGAATGGAATGGCACAAAAAAGAAAGTGGGTGCAACCATATCTCCATGGGAACCCGCCATTGCCAGCCTTCCTGATTTAACTAAAATGGAATCTAAGACTTTTTGTAACGAAGTAGATATTCGTAAAATTAAAAAAGGGCTAAAAGCCAAAGTAGGGTTTGATGCTTTTCCTGACATTGAGCTAGATGGTTTGGTAACCGAAGTGGCCAACGTTGGTGAAACCAAAGCAGGTTCTGATATCAAATTGTTTCAGGTGAACATAAAAATTAATGGAACCAACAAAAACATCAGACCAGGTATGACTACTTCAAATAAAATCCTTACCAGACAGCAGGATGATGTTTTAATGATACCGCTTGAAGCCGTTTTTTCAAAAGATTCCATTAGCTATTCTTATGTGAAATCAGGCTTGTCCATAGAAAAAAAACAGGTCGAACTAGGTCTTGCAAACAATGAAGTTGTTATAATAAACAAAGGCCTCAATGAAGGCGAGATTGTTTATTTAAACAAACCTGATGGTTTGGAAGACAAAAGTATAACACTGTTAGAGTAACATGGTAGACAAAATACTTTTAGAAAAGCTCAAATCCAATTTCAATGAAGCATTTTGGTTTATCAAAACCAATAAAGTCCGAACATTTTTAACGGCATTGGGTATTATTTTTGGTGTAGCTTCCGTAATAGCGATGCTAGCCATAGGTAATGGTGCCGAAAAAGAAATTTTAGCCCAACTTGAGCTCGTAGGTGTCAATAATATTGTGGTAACCCCTATCCCGGATGAAGCCAAGGAAGGTTCTAATGAAGATGAAGAGGAGAGCAATGACCAATCAGAATCCAAACGGTTTTCAAAAGGCTTGGATGTTCTGGACGCCCAAAGTGCAAAAAAACATATCCCGAGCGTAAAACTCATAAGTCCGGAAATTATCTTAAACACATACATGATTAATGGCGGCAGACAAAACCCAGTAAAACTAGTTGGTATTTCTCCCAATTTTTTTGAAGCTTCTAATATTTCCTTAGATAAAGGAAAGTCTTTTTCTAATTATCAAATAAAAAATGCCATGCCAGTTTGCATTGTGGGTAAAAAAGTTGAAAAAAAATTATTTACTGGAGAAAGCGCATTAGGAAAACAAATAAAGGTTAAAGATGTTTGGCTACAAGTTATAGGCGTTATAGAAGAAAAACTCATATCTGATAAAGCGCAAGAAAACCTAGGTATCAGAGATTTAAACGAGGATGTTTATATTCCCATAAATACATTTTTGGTAAGATATAAAGACCGAAAAATAATAAGTGACAATCAGCAGGTCAGAAACAGAAACCAAAACGGTCCCCAGAATAAAATACCTCGAGGTAACTACCATCAAATTGATAAATTAACGGTACAGGTTGCCAATTCAAACCAACTGAAAGCAACAGCCGAAGTATTGAGTAAAATGCTCAAACGCCGGCACAATGATGTGTTGGATTTTGAAATTACCATTCCTATTCAACTTCTCAAACAACAGCAAAAAACGAAACAGATTTTCAATATTGTACTGAGTATTATTGCTGGTATATCTCTACTCATTGGTGGTATAGGAATAATGAATATCATGCTAGCATCCGTTCTGGAAAGAACAAAGGAAATTGGCATTATTCGCGCTATTGGTGCCACCGAAGAAGATGTTATTTTACAGTTTCTCTCAGAATCAGTTTTAATAAGTGTTGGCGGTGGAATAGTTGGTATTTTTCTTGGGATAGTTAGTGCTTACACCATTGAATTAGTTTCTGGTATTGAAACGGTATTATCATTAACATCTATATTGGTTTCATTTTTTATTGCCGTTTTAGTTGGCTTAACATTTGGAATTTTTCCTGCAAAAGCTGCAGCTAAAAAAAGACCAATAGAAGCTTTAAGATCCGAATAATTCGTCATGAAAAAAACAATTATAATTGCCCTTTTACTTTTACCTCTAATTGGCCTTTCTCAATCTAAAAAAATAACACTTGGAGAGGCTATTTCAATTGCCAAACAAAAATCGCCCGATTACAAAATCAACCTTAACAGAAATCAAGCAAGTTATTGGCGCTTTAGGAATTATAAAGCAAGTTTTTTGCCCGAATTACGGTTCAATGCCATTTTACCAGAGTATAAAAATGAAGTTGAGCGAATAACCAATGATGAGGGCCAAGATGTATTTAGAACCAGAAATCAATTGTTTATTCAAGGCGGATTATCCATATCGCAGAGTGTGCCCTACACTGGTGGTACATTTTCCGTTAATTCCCGTTTGGAACGTATTGAACTTTTTGGCCTTGATGATAACATAGGGTATTCTGTAATTCCGTTTACGGTTAATTATTTTCAAAACTCGCTTCTTTATAATGAGTTTAAGTGGGACAAAAAAATTGAACCTTTGGTTTTTGAAGAATCCAAACGCGATTTCATTGAAAATATGGAACAAATATCGGTAAGTACATCAAATCGCTATTTCGATTTATTAAAGGCTCAAATGCAATTGGAAATTGCAAAAACCAACCTGAAAAACCAAGACACGCTTTATCAAATTGCTGAAGGCAGATTCAAAATGGGAAAAATTGCCGAAAACGAACTGTTGCAGATGGAACTAACTCTTTTAAATTCCAAAAACAGATTAACATCCAATACCATTGAAGTAAAACGGACATCGCAAAATTTGGCGCGCTACTTAGAATTGGATACCGAAAATATAGAACTAGCTGTTCCAGAAGATTTACCACTTTTTGAAGTTGATATCGATAAAGCTCTAGGTGAAGCCCAGTCCAATAGGAAAGCAGTTATCGAATTCAGAAGAAAACGGCTAGAAGCTGAAAAAGAAGTTGCTTTTCAAAAGGGAAACAACAGGCTTAATCTAGGGGTTTCTGCCAATTTTGGTATTTCACAAAACGGTGATGATTTTAATAATTTATTTAACAATTTCAACAAGCAACAAAGTGTTCGGGTAACTTTAGGTATTCCTATTTTTGATTGGGGCGTATCAAAATCCAGGCGTAAAATGGCCGAGGCTAATTTAGATTTAACAAACAACAACATAAATCAGGATAAACAAGAGTTTGAGCAGGAAATTTTTCTTCATGTACTAAATTGGAGCAATCAAAGGGATTTTTTATTCACGTCCCAAAAAGCTAAAGAAGTAGCTACCAAACGATACGATATTTCTCAAAAACGATATATCCTTGGAAAAATAACGATTACCGATTTAAATATTGCTTTAAAAGAACGTGATGATGCCGTACTAAGATATCTCAATTCTTTAGCAAGTTTTTGGCGAGACTATTACGTTTTAAGACAACTTACCTTGTACGATTTCATAAATGATAAAAAAATCGAGGTTCAAGATATCCTTTATAACTAAAACTGCCGATTAATTGCTATTTTTGGCCCATGAGTTTTACAAAAACTACAGAGCAGGATTCTAATTACAATCATTTAGAAAACATGTCGGTATCAGAGTTATTGGTTAATATCAATAATGAAGATAAAACCGTGCCCTATGCCGTTGAAAAAGCGCTTCCGCAAATAGAGCAATTAGTAGAGCAAATTGTTTCGAAGTTAAAAATGGGTGGTTGCTTGTTTTATATAGGTGCAGGTACCAGTGGCCGTTTGGGAATTTTAGACGCCTCAGAGTGCCCACCAACTTTTGGAGTTCCCCATGAATTGGTGGTTGGACTCATTGCCGGCGGCGATTCAGCCATTAGAAAAGCCGTTGAGTTTGCAGAAGACTCTCTTACATTAGGTTGGGAAGATTTACAAAAGCACAATATTTCTAGCAATGATGTGGTTATTGGTATTGCCGCTTCAGGAACTACGCCATACGTTATTTCAGCCTTAAAATCCTGTAATGAAAACAATATTATTACGGGTTGTATAACCTGCAACCAAAATAGTCCATTATCGCAAACTGCACAATTCCCCATTGAGGTTATTGTAGGTCCAGAATTTGTTACCGGTAGCTCGAGAATGAAAGCTGGAACGGCTCAAAAACTGGTTTTAAACATGATAACCACGTCAACCATGATTCAATTGGGCCATATAAAAGGCAACAAAATGGTAGATATGCAATTGAGCAACAACAAGCTGGTGGACCGAGGCACCAGAATGATTATGAATGAACTTGATATTTCAAAAGAAGCAGCAGAAACACTGCTTAAAACATATAAAAATGTGCGGTTAGCCATTAAAAATTTCAACCATGGAAAATAAAACAGATAAAGTCATTCTTTTTAAAGGAATAAAAACATTAATATTTGCAGTATTGAGTCTCTTTATCGGGCCAATTTTATTGACTTTTGCATTTAGTCAACCTGAAAACTCGTTATACATTCCGCTTTTAATTGTGGGCTGCTTAATTTGTGCCATGGCTGTTTTTTTAATTTTTAAAGGCATAAGGCTCATAATGAGCAGCATGTTTAAAAACAAATAGACCATCTATTCTATTGAGGCTTGCTTTGGTGTCGTTGGGTTATAGCCAAAATCTGAATCTGCAATTTCAATACTCAAACTATCAAAAATATAATTGATAATGGCGTAATGATGGATGGTATGGCTATTGGCTTGAGCCAACAAAGAACCATAAGTATAAAGTATTTCTGTTTTTCCCAACCCTAAATCATCAACTACTAAAACGGTATCATTAATATTGAAACTGGCCGAATTCAACTTTTCCATTATTACATCCAAGTAGTCTTTTGCACAATCGCAATTTGATTCTACATTTCTATTCCTACTTCTCGCCGTTAAGTCTATTTTATTCTCAAAGCTTAGGTTAAAGATACAATCATAAAAATCAAGGATGTGCCTAATATGTGTTCCAATGCTTGAATGGTAAGGAGGTACAGAAGAATTACATAGTTCCTCATTCGATAAACTGTTCAACACAACTTGCGCTTTTTGCAGTGTTTTTAAAGTAGATTGGATGATAACGCTCATGGACACTAAAATAGCTAAAATAATTTTAAACAAGAATAACTTTTCATTAGTCTTTTTTGCAACTACACCTTACACTGTCCTATCATTTTATTAACCCACAATATTATAAACCACTGTTTTTCGCACAAAAACAACACAACTATTATTTACATGTTACATATATGGCATACTTTGAAACATATGTTTGATGCTATTGTTAGGTTTAATTATAGCTTTATAAACCTTGTAAACTTACACCGATTAAATTATGAAAACTAAAATATATATTCTAACGGCATTGTTACTTTTCATCGGAAAACCTATGCAAGGGCAATTGTTAGAAAAGCTTAAAGAGCGAGCTAAGGAAAAAGGTATTAAAACAAGTGATAATGTTAGTTACGATAGTACAGCTTATGATCCGAATTTAAAAACTGACACCTACGAAATTGAAGAGTTGGAATTAAACTCTGCAAAAGATTTTTATAACCAAGATGTAGTTATGGCATTATTTAATGACGGTAAGCTTGTTCAAACGGCTTACTTTGATGCTGACGTTATTGCCATGCGAACAGAACAAATAGGTCAATCTTATCCTATTTTTCATGACGATAAAGGTAAGTTTTATGCTTACAGTGAAGATGAAGGGCAATACAAAACTATGAAACTACTGCCCACCAGCTCCATGGGTTTTATGACGGCCGGCATGACCACTCAAGCCTATAAACTTCCACACGAGCCTTATTTTAATGCCTTAACCGCATTAGAGGACATAGGATCTGGACTTAATTTTTTAGTACTGGAAATGGCATTTGTTTACAAACCCGAACATTTTAAAAATAACCCCAACTATACCTTAGAAAACATAACATGTCTTGAGTCTAAAACCTGTTCAAGATATAATTACAACTATCAAGATTACAAAGGAAGCTATATACAGTTTGATAACCAAGATAGATTAGTTGAATTATATATAGTATCCAGCAGTGCCCAATTAAAAGATCAGCCAACGGGAAAATTCATATTCACATACAAATCCTGCAAAGTAAAACTTCCTGAGGCGGTTGAACAATCAATTGTGCCAGGACCTTTAGGCAAAATATTACCTATAGAAAAAGGACTGGAACCATGGAAACACAATAAAAAAGACAAACAATAAAATTATAGGTCATGAAAGCAAAATACATACTATTATCTCTTTTTTTTATAAGTGTTAGCTATAATGCCGAAGCACAATTTTTAAAAAAATTAAAAAAGACTGCCGAACGAGCAGCCGAACGCACCATTCTTAAAAAAACGGATGACATAGTTTCTGGAAAAACAGAAAAAACTATCGATGATGCCACAGATGGTAAAAAAGATGAAGAATCGGCAAAATCGAATGATACGCTTGTAACAGCTAGACAAAATACCTCACAAAGTGCGCCATCTACAAATCCTATGATGGGCTTAAATAAAAAAAAAGTAGAAAAACTACCAGACACCTATGCATTCGATTGGGAGTTCAAAACCAATATGGCATTAACCAGTAAGAAGAAAAAAGACAATGCCGACTATGTAATGAATTTCTTTCTAAATAACGATAAGGAATATTATGCTATGGATGTAGAAAATGAAGACATTAAAAAATCTGGAGGAAAAGCCATAATGGTATTCGATTTTAAATCCCAATCTATGGTTATGTTCAGTAGTTCAAGTAATCAAAAAATAGGAATGGTAACTAAACTTAAAGATCCAACAAAAAAGAAAATAAAAGATTCAGATCGAAATTACACCATTAAGGAAATAGGTACAAAAACCATACTAGGTTATGAATGTTATGGTATAGAAATAGAAAATCCCGATACTAAAGCCATCTTATATTTTACGTTGGACGCGCCTGTAAATTTCAGTGCCTTTTTTGTGTTCTCTAGTGAGGCCGCACCAAAAGGTTTTAGCGACCCGCAGTTATTTGATGTTCTAAAAGAGGATGCTCTACTTATGGAAATGGATGTTTCCAGTAAAAAGAAAAATGAAAGTATTAAAATGACCGCTATAAGTCTTGAAAAAAAGAAGATGGAATTCCATAAAAAAGATTACCAGTTTATGAAAATGGGACTTTAACAATGATACCTCTCTGGAATTAAAAAAACTTTAAAAAGCTATTAATCAACAAACAATTTAATTATGAAATATAAGTACTTCATTCTCTTCTTAAGTTTATTATTCTCCTGTAATATATATGCTCAGGCCACTTTTACTGTTACCAATACTAATGATTCTGGGCCAGGGAGTTTGCGACAG
The DNA here is from genome assembly GCF_045446075.1 of Flavisericum labens. NCBI lineage: Bacteria > Pseudomonadati > Bacteroidota > Flavobacteriia > Flavobacteriales > Flavobacteriaceae > Flavisericum > Flavisericum labens. The sequence goes on from NZ_JBJJBQ010000013.1 coordinate 81,694, forward strand.
GCAATTCTAGATGCTAATGCTACTGCCGCAAAAGATGTTATTGAATTTAATATACCTAATGGAGGCCCTCATACAATTACACTATCAACAGAGCTATCTCCAATTTTCTTTCCAGTTGATATTAACGGAAATACTCAGCCAGGGTTTAGTAGCGGAAATCCTCAAGTAATAATCGATGGAAACGAGGTCAATTTTGGTTTTGCCTTTATAACCAACAGTTCTGGGAGCTCAGTAATTGGGTTGGTAATGGGCAACTTCGCTTTGGATGCCATTGATGCTGAAAGTACAGACAATCATATTATTGAGGACAATTTTTTGGGTGTTAATGTTGATGGTCAGACGCCTTTCCCAAATGGTAGAGGGATTAGTCTGAACAATAGCAATGGAAGTTCTGTTGGTTATAATCTTATTTCTGGTAATACTCTTATTGGTTTATTTATTGAAAACGGCTCTCAAAATACAACAGTACTAGCTAATAAAATTGGTACCGACTATTCTGGTACTATTGCCGTGCCTAATAATGATAATGTTGTTATCAGCGAATCTCCGAACAATATTATTGGAGGGGCAGATCTTACTGAAAGAAATATAATATCAGGAGCACTTGATAATAATGACCAAGGTGAGGGTATACTTATTACGGGTTCGGGATCAACAAACAACGTAATTAAATATAACTATATAGGGACTGATTTTACCGGTAACGTTGGAATACAAAATGCATTTGCTGGTATTCTTATTAGGGCAGGAGCTAACGCCAATATTATTGAAGGCAATCTTATCTCTGGAAACTATGATAGTGATTTTGACCTAACTAGAAATGGAAATGGCATTCAAATAGATGGTGTAGGTTCAGACAATAATATAATTCAAGGAAATTATATTGGTACCACAGCGGATGGACTTAGTCCATTACCTAATAGATCTGGTATAGATATCCAAGGAGGTCCTAATGCTACGCAAATTGGAGGATCAAGTCTAAATAATGAAGGAAATGTTATTTCGGGCAATAATAATTCGGGTATCGAAATTGGGAACCCTCCTCTTATAAACCCCAATAGCTCTAACAATAATGTAATCCAAGCAAACTATCTCGGTGTAGGTTCTGATGGTATAACCTCTCTTCCAAACAATCGGGCTATCAATATGGTACATTCAAATTCCAATCAAATTGGCGGTTCCAACCTTATAAATAATAACATTATCTCAGGAAATGATAATTACGGGATATATATGTTCAACTGTAGTAACAATTCTATAAGAGGAAATTATATTGGATTAGATGTAAATGGTAATATTCAAGCAAATGGTAGCCGGGGAATATGGATAGATGGAACTGGATCTTCCAATAATATTATTGGAGACACCAACAACTTGTTCAGAAATTGGATTTCTGGTAATACAGCTTACGGGATTGTATTAAGTGATGGCGCTAATCTTAATGAAATAAAGGGAAATTATATTGGAACAAATCTGGATGCCAACAGCTCTATAGGCAACGGTACAGGAATCCGAATTGAGGATAGTCCAAATAATATGATAGGTGGTACGGACCCAGGTGCTGAAAATATCTTATCTGGCAACACTAATGATGGTATTGTTCTAACAGGAGCAAGTACCTCAAATAATCAAATAATTGGGAATTTTATAGGAACTAATAATGGAGGTACGAGTGCAATTGCAAATAGATTTGGAGTATGGTTAACAACGGGTGCAAATAATAATATTATTGGAAGTATTAATGGTCCCAATATAATATCTGGTAATACTGATGGGATTCGAATTGGTAATGATGCAGACGGGAATACCGTTGTGGCCAACAAAATAGGCTTACAACATGATGGCATCACATCATTACCTAATACCACTAATGGCATATTGATCTATAATGGAAGTGACAACAATCAAATAGGAGGCACTGGAAACGAAGCAAATTTTATTGGGTATAATCAGCGAGGATTATTGATTCAATTAGGTCCTCCAAATTCCACGGTGCCCTTAAACAATTCAGTCTTAGCGAATAGTATTTTTCAAAATGACGATTTGGGAATTGATTTAGATATTCCAGGCGTTACTCCCAATGATGCTTCGGATTCTGACACGGGCCCAAATAATATTCAAAATTTTCCCGTTCTTTCATCAACCACCACAGACGGCACCGGTTTAAATATTGAATATTTTGTTGATTCTGACCCAGCAAATGCTACTTATCCTATAAGGGTAGAGTTCTTCATAAGTGATGGAAGCCGTGAAGGAAAAACATTTTTGTTTGCGGATTCCTTCACTGAAGCCGATTATAATGCTGGTATTCCAAAAGCTATTAGTCAAGCAATACCAAATGGAATTACAGTTGCAGTAAACGATGAAATAGTTTCTACGTCCACTGATGCCAATGGCAATACCTCAGAGTTTGGGGAAGATATAATAGTTGAAGACCCGAGCGCCTCTTGCCCTTCTATAGGTTCCATAATAATCACTGAGATTATGAACGATCCGGTTGCAGTGGATGATACAGTCGGAGAATGGGTCGAACTTTACAATACAACGGAATCAGATATTGATATTGAAGGATGGTTTATTAGTAACGGTTCAGTATCCTTTGTTATTAATACCTCTTTAGTTGTGCCTGCTGGAGATTATGTAGTCTTAGGTATTAATAGTGATACATCCTTGAATGGTGGTGTTGATGTAGATTACGACTATCCAGATGTATTTTTGCTTGGGGATGATTCAGGATATTTGCGCGTAACCTGCGTTAGCCTTGATATGGATATTGTTTCTTATAATGATAGCAACAACTTTCCAAATCCTACAGGTGCTTCGTTAAGCTTGGAACTTTTCTATTATGATGACACGGCAAATGACGATGGTTCCAATTGGTGTGCAGCAACTTCACCCTATGGCTCAGGTGATTTGGGAACACCTGGTTCAGTAAATGATAGCTGCGAACCACCTTGTTCTATTTCTATCACTTCAACTAATGCAGTATGTTTGGGTGAAAATGTTGAGGTAATTGTTAATTTTACATCCACCAACGGCTCTGGTAATTATATTGTGACCGTTGAAGGATATGGAGATATAGGGACTGTGGCAGGTTCTGAAGAAGCATTATCCTTAAATGGACCTACCACAGCAGCTAATTTAGAAATTAGCATAAGGGATGCTGACAATGAAACATGTCAAGCAACAAGTACCATAGATATCCCAACATGCCCTGATTGTGATGGAGATGGTATAACTGATAGTGAAGAACCAGATCTAGACGGTGATGGCATTCCAGACGATTGCGATGACTGCCCTAATGACCCAGAAAATGACGCCGACGACGACGGCATATGTGACGACGTTGACAACTGTGTGGGTACAGCCAACACAGACCAGGCTGATGCAGATGGTGATGGTATTGGAGATGCCTGTGATACGTGTCCAAATGATGAAAATAACGATGCAGACGGTGATGGGGTTTGCGGAGACTTAGACAACTGTCCAGATAGTGCCAATGCAGACCAGGCCGATGCAGATGGTG
>NZ_JBJJBQ010000014.1:0-37900 GCF_045446075.1 Flavisericum labens
TTTGATATACCCATCGTTTTCTGGTAATTCCATTACACTAAGGTTTTAGTGTATCGCTATTTCAGGACGGGACAATTAACTTAAAAAAACAAAGGCTACTTTTCATGAAGTAGCTTTTTTTTTATCATATAGCCAATTGTTTAAAAAGTAATTTAAAATTGGGCATTTTAGTACTGGTCATTATATTTCTGTATATTTAGCCATATGATAAAAGACATTAAAATAGCCGTATTAATTGATGGTGATAACATTCCTGCAAAGTATATTTCAGAAATGATGGAGGAAATTACAAAATACGGTACACCTACAATAAAAAGAATTTATGGTGATTGGACCAAACCACACCTTTCTAAATGGAAAAAGGTACTTCTTGAAAATGCCATAACACCTATTCAGCAATATGGTTATACTACGGGGAAAAATGCAACAGACTCAGCAATGATTATTGATGCCATGGATATTTTGTATTCCGAAAAAGTTAATGGGTTTTGTTTGGTATCGTCCGATAGCGATTTTACTAAATTAGCTACACGTTTGCGTGAAGCGGCTATGGTAGTTTATGGTATGGGCGAGAAAAAAACGCCTGATCCCTTTATTGTGGCATGCGATAAGTTTATTTACTTGGAAATTCTTGGAGGTGATGATAACGATCGAGATGAAAAAGGAAAACCTAAACAAAAATCGAATTTATATAACATTACGCCAAAAGTAATCAGATTGCTTAAAAATTCAGTTGATGATGCGGCAGATGATGATGGCTGGGCTTTTCTTGGCGATGTTGGGACACTCATAATAAAGAAACAGCCCAATTTTGATTCGCGTAATTTTGGGTTTCAAAAGTTAACACCACTTTTTAAATCGCTTCCGCAATTTGAGTTGGAGGAGAGAAATCAGGCCAACGCCCGTTTTAAATTAATTTATGTTAGAAATAAACAATCAAAGTAATATTTCGATTGTCAAAATCAACTATGATTCTTTAAATATTCCCAAGAATTTTATCCATAACCCAACTTGTACGAAGCGCTGTTTCTCCTGTAGAAGGGTGGTCGTTTCTGTCAAAAATTAAATCATCACGCATTTTTTCAACATGATATTTTTGAATGTGCTTCGGATTTTCAATAAACAGTTTTTCGTTTTTCGAATCACTGATTAAAATAATTGGATTTTCATGGAATACCGAAAATTCTATGGTGCCTTTGCTGCCGTAAATAATAGTTTGATCTAAATGGTCGTTACAACCAAAATTCCAAATACCAGACCCCGTAATCCCCGATTCATGCAGCCATGATGCCGTTACGGCATCTTTTGCAGAATATAAACGTTGCTGGTTCAAGCTAAAGCCTTTAGCGTCTTTAAAGTCACCTAAAAAGAATGCAAACAAATCTAAACTGTGGCTAGCCAAATCATCGAAATAGCCTGCCGGGGCAGTATTTACATCGGTTCGCCAATTGTATTCTTTCGATAAATCTGTTACGCTAGCTGGTTTAGTTAAGTGCGAACTAATGTGCCTAACCTCGCCAATAAAACCGCTATCCAGCCATTCCTTAACCTTTAAAAATCGCGGAAGCGACCGACGGTAATAGGCCACAAACAACGGAATATTTTTATTCTTAAATGCTTGATGGATTTCTAAACTTTCGGTATAGCTTGGTGTTAAGGGTTTTTCAATACAGCACGGTTTTCCAGCGGCAGCAACTTTTAAAGCATATATTTTATGTGTATCTGGTGGTGTGGCAATATATACCGCATCAATAGATTCATCATTAATCAAATTATCTGCATCAGTATAAGTCTTTTCTATATTATGGCGCGTGGCGTAATCCTGCAACTTCTCTCTATCTCTTCGCATGACGGCCGATAACTTAAAACCATCGGTTAATTGATAAGGAGGGCCACTTTTTACTTCAGTTACATCTCCGCAACCAATAATTCCCCAATTTATAGTTTTTTTGACTTCCAAAGGTTCGTTTTATTTAACTGATTAGAAAAAAGAGCGCTGTTTTAGCACCCTATAAAAATATAAATTTACTCTGTTGTTTCTTCCATGGTGTGATATACGTTTTGTACGTCATCATCTTCTTCTAATTTCTCTAAGAGTTTTTCAACATCTTCAGCCTGCTCGGGTGTAAGTGTTTTGGTAACTTGTGGAATGCGCTCAAAACCAGAAGACAATATTTCAATGCCTCTATTTTCCAATTCGGCTTGAATCGCACCAAAACTCTCAAAAGGCGCATAAATTAAAATACCATCATCATCTGCAAATACTTCTTCGGCACCATAATCTATAAATTCCAATTCAATTTCTTCCGGGTCTAAGCCTTCTGCGTCTATTCTAAAATTGCAGGTGTGGTCGAACATAAAAACTACAGAACCAGAAGTTCCCAAACTACCATCACATTTATTAAAATAACTACGTACGTTGGCTACGGTACGAGTATTGTTATCAGTAGCTGTTTCTACCAAAACAGCAACGCCGTGTGGTGCATAACCTTCAAAAATAACCTCTTTATAATCGCCTTGATTTTTATCGCTGGCACGCTTAATGGCACGTTCTATATTGTCTTTAGGCATGTTTACAGCTTTTGCGTTCTGTATAACTGCCCTTAAACGTGCGTTGGTATCAGCATCTGGTCCGCCTTCCTTTACTGCCATTACAATATCCTTTCCAATACGTGTAAAGGCTTTGCTCATGGCCGCCCAGCGTTTCATTTTTCTTGCTTTTCTAAACTCAAAAGCTCTTCCCATAGTAAGAATGTTTATTCTTCTGTTACTAAAAACAGAGGTTATTATTGTTTCGCAAATTTAAAAATATGCCAACCAAAAACAAACTATTCTTCTTCTTCGGGTTCTACAATATTTTCAATGGCTTCAGCTAGTTTAAAATCTTTATTTGTGACACCGCCTGCATCATGGGTTGATAACGATATGGTCAACGTATTGTAAACATTGCTCCAATTAGGGTGGTGGTTTAAAGCCTCACACTCAAAGGCAATTCGACTCATGGCGCTGAAACAATCCTTAAAGTTACCGAATTCGAATACGGCATGAATCGCATCATCAAAATATTCCCAATCTGGAAATCGAAGCAGTTTTTTTTCTATGTCTTGTTCTGAAAGTTTGCTCATAATATATGTGTTTTTCTAAAAATAGTGATTTAACTACTGAAAATCAACTTAATTTTAAATCGGTTAGGATATCTTGACTCAATAGCTGAAGATGTTTAGGAAGTTTGTTCGTTTTTGGGAGAACAGCCAGGTAACGGTCATCATTGGTTGTGTAAACGCGTTTAAAAATAGGTTGATTTTTTAAATCGAGGTTTTCAATAATTTCTTTTATAAAATCGTCGTGATGCACCAAATCGGTACTTCCCAAGTGAAAAACGCCCCATTTATTTCGGTTGATAATGTAGTGTATTTGTTGCGTGACTTTCGAGTCGGTCGTTACATTAATAATTAAATTTGGAAATATTTCAATAGGTTCTTTATCCTTAGTTTTTTGAATTATTTCTTGTACACGTGGCGATTGTGAACCAAATACCATGGGTAAACGTAAAATGCCAATCTGCTTTTTAGGAAGACGTAATAGCATATTTTCAATTTTAATTTTGAAATGTCCATAAATGCTGTTGCTATACGTTTTTTCTTCTTCGTAGCTCGGGTATTTGGTGTAAGCATCAAACACGTTGGCAGATGATAAGAATAACAATCTCACCTTATTAGCAAACACATATTCAACAAGGTGTTGGTGCACTAAAACTTGTTTTGAAAAATCACCGCGTAAGGCAGAAATAATGATGGTAGGTCTTACCAAATCTAAGATTTCGTAAACGTCATCCTCTTCAATGTTATATTGAAAAAAATGCTTGTTTTTTTCAAGTGCCTTGCTACTGATATTATAAGTGCCATAGGTGTTGAAGTAAGAGCAGAGTTCTTTGTAAATAGCTCCTCCTAAAAACCCACTGGCACCAAGTATTAAAATTCTATGTTTGCTTTTTTCTCTTCTACGCATTTGCACTCGCAATTAGAATATCTGCTACACTTTGTAAAACGGTAATTTCACAACGGTTGCTGGAACCACTTTCTTGCGAATTTGAATATTTATTTTACTTCCAACATCAGCGAAAACAGCAGGAACATAACCTAATCCAATGCCTTTACCCAATGAAGGTGACATGGTACCAGAGGTGACATGGCCGATTTTTTTTTCGTTACTATCAATAATATCGTAACCATGACGCGGAATACCACGCTCGTTTAATTCAAAAGCTATGAGTTTACGTTCTGGCCCACGTTCTTTTTCAGCTCTAAAAGCTTCAGAATTTGTAAATTCTTTAGTAAATTTTGTTATCCAGCCCAAACCGGCCTCGATAGGCGAGGTAGTATCGTCAATATCGTTACCGTAAAGGCAGTACCCCATTTCTAAGCGCAAGGTATCGCGAGCTGCCAAACCAATGGGCTTTATACCAAAGTCTTTTCCAGCTTCAAAAACTTTGTCCCAAATTTGTTTTACTTCACTGTTTTTGCAATAAATTTCAAAACCGCCACTGCCTGTATAACCTGTAGCTGAAATGATAACGTGCTCAATACCTGCGAAATCTCCAACAATGAAATTATAAAATTTGATATTTGATAAGTCCTGACTAGTTAAACTCTGCATGGCTTCAACAGCTTTTGGACCTTGAATGGCAAGCAGTGAATAATCGTCACTTAAGTTTCGTATTTCTGCGTCGAAGTCATTTTTTGATTGTATCCAGTTCCAGTCTTTTTCAATGTTACTGGCATTTACAACCAATAAATAGGTGTTTTCTTTTACTCTGTAAACAATTAAATCGTCAACAATACCTCCATTATCATTTGGTAAACAACTATATTGCGCTTTTCCAATGGTTAGTTTCGAGGCATCATTACTGGTTACTTTTTGTATTAATTCTAAAGCGGTTTCGCCTTCAATTAAAAACTCGCCCATGTGCGACACATCAAAAACGCCCACAGCATGTCGAACCGTTTCGTGCTCTGCATTAACGCCTTCGTATTGAACAGGCATATTAAATCCTGAATAGGGAACCATTTTTGCGCCAAGCGCTTCGTGTGTTTGGGTTAAGGCTGTATTTTTCATGATTGCTGATTCAAAAATTGAATAGCAAATGTATCGAAATTTTATAGATTAGGATTTTACAAAAAGTTAAATTGCGGATATTTCTGCTTAGAAATTCTCTAAATTAAAAATATATTATTCATCAACAGATTAACATCTTTCGCTCATTATTCTTTTTTATAATTATGGATAATTAGTAAGAACATGCTTTCCAAATGGCATCATCTGGCAGAGGTGCAGAAACAATAACGGGCTCTTGTTTTACAGGGTGAATAAATTCAATATGTTTGGCATGTAAATGAATGCTGGCATCCTTATTGCTTCGGTCGAACCCATATTTTAAATCTCCTTTGATGGGGCAGCCAATATTTGAAAGCTGTGAGCGTATTTGGTGGTGCCTGCCTGTTTCTAAATTTACTTCCAATAAAAAATAATTATCCAGTTTTTTTATCAATTCGTAGTGTAGAATCGCTTTTTTGCTGCCATCTACTTCTTTTGAATGTGCGTAGGATTTATTGTTTTTTGGATTCTTTTTCAACCAATGGATTAGCGTATCGTTCGTTTTAGGAGTTTGGTTTTTTACGACCGCCCAATAGGTTTTTTTTATGTCTTTTGAAAGGAATAATTTGTTTAGCCTTGGAAGCACCTTACTGGTTTTAGCGAAAATGACCAATCCTGTTGTTGGACGATCTAACCGATGTACCGTTCCTAAATAGACATTGCCAGGTTTGTTGTATTTATCTTTAATGTACGCTTTAACCACATCACTTAAGGGTGTGTCGCCTGTCTTGTCACCTTGAACAATATCTCCAGCGCGTTTGTTTACAATAATAATATGGTTGTCTTCGTAAAGAACCTGAAGATTAGATTTGCCAGACAATACTTTAGCCATGTTAGATTTGTTTGATTTCTAAATAGAAATTGAGCTTTTCAGCTTCTTAAAGTGGATTTAAATTTTGAGGTCATTTTAATAATTTCTTCTAACTCATTCAAAGTACTATCGAATTCACTTTGCGTAATAAATATTAGAACAAAACAACCGACTTCTTTTCCAAATTTCTAATTCTTTAAAATTATGCATAAACCTATCCTTCTAACATATCTAACTAGTCTATTTTAATACTGTTCACTTTCATTGGGAAAATCCTTGGTTTTTACATCATCAACATATTGTGAAATGGCGTTGGTCATGTCGTCGTATAAATCTAAATAACGCCGTAAGAACCTGGGGTTGAATTCATGTGTCATCCCAAGCATATCATGCAATACCAATACTTGGCCATCAACATCGTTTCCAGCACCAATACCTATAATTGGAATCTTAACGCTTTCGGCAACTTTTTTGGCTAAAGCAGCAGGTATTTTTTCCAGAACAACAGCAAAACATCCTATTTTTTCCAACATTTTAGCATCATCGATTAAACGTTTTGCTTCCTCTTCTTCTTTAGCACGAACGGTGTATGTTCCAAATTTATAAATCGATTGTGGTGTTAAACCCAAATGTCCCATTACAGGAATACCCGCATTTAAAATACGTTTAATGGAGTCTTTAATTTCTTTGCCGCCTTCAAGTTTTACAGAATGGGCACCACTTTCTTTCATAATTCTAATAGCAGAACGTAACGCTTCTTTGGGGTCACTTTGGTAACTTCCAAAAGGTAGATCGACAACAACTAAACAACGGTCTATCGCACGAATAACAGAAGACGCATGATAAATCATTTGGTCCAATGTAATGGGCAATGTTGTTTCATGCCCAGCCATAACATTACTGGCCGAATCACCTACTAAAATAACATCAATGCCAGCGCCATCAACTATTTTCGCCATGGTGTAATCGTATGCGGTAAGCATGGATATTTTTTCACCATTGGCCTTCATATCGACCAAGGTTTTTACGGTTACGCGCCTGTACTCTTTATTTGCTGTAGACATATTTTAATTTTCTTGTTTGTTTAAAAAAGTAGGAGTTACTCAATTAATTTACCATTAACTTTTACGTTGTTAAAGGTAAGATTTTCAATTATAGATTTGTCGTAAGTACCATCTTCAGCTTCAACGGTTATGTTTTCAAATGTAAAATTGGTTAATTTGTCATATTCCGTAATTTTCATGTCATAGAAAATATCGCATTTTAAATCGATATTTCTCATGGTAATATGGTCTGAATAGGATAGAGGCACATCTTCACGACCTTTTAGATCGAAAAACTGAGTCCAAGGTTTGATATAAATAAAACTATGAGCTTGTCCAGTTATGTTTTCAACTGTTATATATTCGTAATGTTGAGGCGTGTCGGGTCGCATTTTTAGCCACAGCAAGCGTTTAGCTTCGTTTACTTTACAATTACGCATCAAAATGTTCTTATTATGTAACGATTCACTTCCGTTGGTTAATGCAGAGTGACAGAAACCAAACTCACAATCTTCAATAATTATATTGGTATTTTCACCATTGCTGGCATTTTTAAGCGACCATGGCCCTTTTCCTCCTTTAAGAGCAATAGCATCGTCATTAACGGCCATGTAACAATCCTTTACCAACACATTTGAGCATACATCAATATCAATAGCGTCTGTGCTTGGTGCTTTAATAGGCTCATGCGGCGATGTGATGCGTAAACCGAGAATTTTTACATTATTGCATTGGTAATAGTGGCTAGACCAAAACCCAGAGTTACGTAAATGCACATCTTGTAATTGTACATCGTTGCTTTTCCAGATAAAAACTAGGCGTGGTCGAGATACCTCCAAATTGGTACACTTTGGGTTTTCTTTTCGTCTTTGCCAAAAAGCTTTCCAGTAATTTAACCCATTGCCATCAATAACACCATTTCCCGTAATGGTAAAACCATCAACTGCTTTTGCATTTACTAAAGCTGAAAAATATTCTATGCTTTGCCCTTCAATCCTAGAAGGCAAAAACGGGTAGTCATCAATATTATCAGACCCTTTTAGAACACCACCCTCAGTAACGTGCAAATGTGTATTTGGTTTAAAAAATAAAGCCCCACTTAAAAATGTACCTTTTGGAATGACCACAACGCCGCCGCCGTTTCGGTAAGCTTCATCAATAACATTTTGAATAGCTTCCGTTTGTACCACGGTACTATCGGTACTAACTCCAAAATCAGTAATGGCATAAAATTTACCCAAATCTTTTGGGTTTATTTTTGAATCATCTAAAAACCAATCAGGAATTTCGGTACCGTCCGGAAAGGTATTGTTACTTGAAACGGTTTTATCATTCTTAGTTTCAGATTTTTGTTGACAGGATAAAAATAGTGTTACCGTTAGTAGTAATAAGAAGTTCTTCATTATAATGTTTTGTTTAGTTTTAGGTTGACCGTAAAAATACTAAATTAAGGAGATACTGTTAAACTTTTCTTTAAAGGCATTTTATATTACTGGGCATCAGTTATTTTAGTTTAAAACTTTTAGATATGGCACGTGCAATATTTTACTTAACACTTTTACTTACATCTACAATTTTTGGACAAACTGAAGAAGAAACGGAAGTAAAATTAGCTGTCGATACGTTTTTTGAAGGGTTTCATGAAGGTGATACCACATTAATGAAATCTGTAATGATGGATAAAGTTTTATTACAAACGGCTTATAAAAATAAAGAAGGCAAAGATATTTTAGTGACGGATGAACCTGAAAAGCTTATTAATGCCATTGCCAATAGGCCCGCAGACCAAAAATGGGATGAACGTTTATTGGATTACAGCATTCAGGTAGATGGCAATATGGCAAATGCTTGGACACCTTATGAATTTTGGTTTAATGGTATGTTTAGCCACTGTGGCGTCAATTCCTTTCAACTTTTTAAAGATGGCGACCAATGGAAAATTATTTATTTAATTGACACACGGCGCCGTTCTACCTGTGGTATATAAGAAAGGATTACATATTTGACATCGAAATGCTGACACTGTGTCAGCATTTTTTTGTTGGCATAATGATTGACTTATACAAACCGAAATTAAAAATGAACATTCAACACAATTAATAAAAATATTATGAGTAAAATTATTGGAATCGATTTAGGAACAACCAACTCTTGCGTTTCGGTAATGGAGGGTAACGAACCTGTTGTAATCCCAAATGCTGAAGGTAAACGTACCACACCATCGGTAATTGCGTTTGTTGAAGGCGGCGAAATTAAAGTAGGTGACCCTGCGAAACGACAAGCAGTGACAAACCCAACAAAAACGGTTTATTCTATAAAACGTTTTATGGGTAATAAATATTCTGAGTCTAAAAAAGAAGCAGAACGTGTACCATATAAAGTTGTAAAAGGAGATAACGATACACCTCGTGTAGATATCGAAGGTCGTTTATATACACCTCAAGAATTATCGGCTATGATTCTTCAAAAAATGAAGAAAACAGCTGAAGATTATTTAGGAGCTGATGTAACTCGTGCCGTAATTACTGTACCTGCTTATTTTAACGACAGTCAGCGTCAGGCTACAAAAGAAGCCGGAGAAATTGCTGGTTTAAAAGTAGAACGTATTATTAACGAGCCTACTGCAGCGGCATTGGCTTACGGATTGGATAAAAAAGGTAAAGACCAAAAAATAGTAGTATTCGATTTTGGTGGTGGTACGCATGATGTATCTATCCTTGAATTGGGAGACGGTGTGTTTGAAGTGCTTTCAACAGATGGCGATACCCACTTAGGTGGTGACGATGTAGATGAAAAAATCATCAATTGGTTGGCAGATGAGTTTAACGCTGAAGAAAGCATGGACTTAAGAAAAGATCCTATGTCGCTTCAACGTTTAAAAGAAGCTGCCGAAAAAGCAAAGATTGAGTTATCATCTTCATCTCAAACCGAAATCAACTTACCATATATCACAGCAACTGCTAGCGGACCAAAACACTTGGTACGTACGTTAACACGTTCTAAATTTGAACAATTAATCGACGATTTAGTAAAACGTACTATCGAGCCATGTACATCGGCTCTAAAAGCAGCCGGTTTAAGCAAAAGTGATATTGATGAAATTATTTTGGTAGGTGGTTCAACACGTATCCCTGCGGTACAGGCAGCCGTTGAGAAATTCTTTGGAAAAGCGCCAAGTAAAGGTGTAAACCCAGATGAAGTTGTATCGTTAGGAGCTGGAATCCAAGGTGGTGTTTTAACAGGAGATGTAAAAGACGTTCTTTTATTGGACGTAACACCATTATCACTTGGTATAGAAACTATGGGTAATGTATTTACAAAACTTATTGAAGCCAATACCACGATTCCAACTAAGAAATCACAGGTATTCTCGACAGCGGCCGATAATCAGCCTTCTGTAGAAATCCACGTGTTACAAGGTGAAAGAGCCATGGCTGCTGATAATAAAACTATTGGACGTTTCCACTTAGATGGTATTCCACCAGCAAGACGTGGTACGCCGCAAATTGAAGTAACTTTTGATATTGATGCCAATGGTATCATTAAAGTATCTGCCGAAGATAAAGCAACTGGGAAGAAACAAGATATCAGAATCGAAGCGTCTTCTGGTTTAACAGAGGAAGAAATTGAAAAAATGAAAGCTGACGCTGAAGCTAATGCTGAAGCAGATAAAGCTGCTGCTGAAACTGCTCAAAAATTGAATGAAGCAGATTCTATGATTTTCCAAACGGAAAAACAACTAGAAGAGTTTGGTGATAAATTATCTGACGATAAGAAAAAACCAATCGAAGAAGCTTTAGAAGAATTGAAAAAAGCTTACGAAACTAAAGATTTGGCACAAATAGAGCCAGCTTTAGAAAAGATAAACGAAGCTTGGAAAGTAGCTAGCGAAGAAATGTACAAAGCACAAGCTGAAGCACAACAAGCTGAAGGTGGAGCACAACCAGGACCAGATGCTAGTCAAAATGGACAAACAGAAGGAAGTGATGTTGAGGATGTAGATTTTGAAGAAGTGAAGTAAAAAGCTTATCTATAATTATTATAAAAAACGCAAACATTTTAATGTTTGCGTTTTTTTGTGCTTATTTTCTTCTACTTTAGTTTAATGAAAATTAACAAATCTATACCATGAAAAAATTAAGTACTTTATTTATTGCACTCGTTTTAGTGTTAACTTCTTGTTCAAACGATGATACTCCCAGAGATGCCTCTGGAGATATTTTAGGGGTTTGGCATGGAAAATCGGTAAATTATAGCGGAACTTCTACAACAACCTTTGAAGGAGAATCCTTTAAAATCGATTATGTTGGCGAAGGTTATGATGTTGATTTTACTTTAACATTTACAGACAACCCTAATATTGTGGCTTCAGAAGGTTCTTATGGCGTTAAACTCACCATATCAGCATTGGGTCAAAGCCAAATAGAAAATGTCCCTGATAATTCTTTTGCATCAAGTGCTAATTGGACTAAAAATGGTAATGAGTTAACTATACTGGAGAGTGAAAGTACAGAAAGTGTTACCTATCAAATAATTGAATTGACAGGAAATAGCTTGATTATTGTTGCAGACGAAATTCAAGACATTACTCAAACTATTGGAGAAAGTTTTACCAATATAGAAATGAGAATTGAACTTACTAGATAGATCTATTTTTTAGATTTAAGAGAAACGCAATCAAATTATGGTTGTGTTTTTTGTTTATAAAACGTTTACTTTTACCGAAATAATTGTAATGTCTTTTTCATCTAAAATAATATCCAATTACCAACCCAAACGCTTAGCAGTTAAGTTAAATACCAAGGGAGAACAGTTTGTAAAACAAGGTCACCCATGGGTGTTTTCAAATAGTATAACTAAAATTAATGACGAGGCTAGATCGGGCGATTTGGTTATCATTTTTAGTAAAAATAAGAACCGGGTTATAGGTTTGGGCCTATATGATGCGCAGTCACCCATCCGAATTAAAATGCTTCATAGTGGTACAGCGAAAGTGGAAATAAATGGCGTGTTTTTCCAGAAGAAAATAGAAGAGGCATATGCTAAGCGTACAAAACTTCTAAAGACTAATACTAACAGTTACCGTCTGTTATTTGGCGAAAACGATGGATTTCCGGGGCTAATAGTCGATGTTTACTCATCAGTTTTGGTCGTTAAGATATATTCAGAAATTTGGTTACCATATTTAGAAAGTATTATTTCTAGTCTACAGCAAATAACCGAAGTAAAAACGGTTGTAATTCGATTAAGCCGAAGTTTAGAAAACTCAAAATCCCATCAACTTAAAAATGGAGAAGTGGTTTATGGTAGGCTTGAGAATGAAGTTGTACAGTTTGTAGAACATGGCGTAAACTTTTCTGCAAATGTGATAAAAGGTCATAAAACGGGCTATTTTTTAGATCATCGTGCCAACAGAAAACAAGTGGGCGAGTGGAGCAAGAATAAAACGGTTTTAGATGTATTTAGCTATGCCGGAGGATTTTCGGTACATGCTCTAGCTAATGAAGCAAGTGAAGTAACTAGTTTGGACATTAGCAAACAGGCTCTAGAAATAGCCGTTCAAAATGGAAAGTTAAATAACTATTTGGGTAAACATAAAACCATTGCTGGTGATGCCTTTGAAGAAATGAAGAAGCTGATTAAAGCGAAGATGACGTTTGATGTGGTGGTAATCGACCCCCCAAGTTTTGCGAAACAAGCTTCAGAAATTGAGTTGGCTAAAAAGAAATATGCGCAGCTTGCTGAACTAGGAGAAAAACTAACAGGCAGAAATGGATTATTAGTTTTGGCTTCATGTTCATCAAGGGTTGTCGCTCAAGCATTTTTTGATATTAACAACCAAGAACTTTTAAGGTCAAGTCGTAAATTTGAATTAGTTTTAAAAACTGGTCATGACGTAGATCACCCCATTGGGTTTCCAGAAGGGGCATATTTAAAGTGTGGCTACTATCGTTTTGTAGACTGAGAAGGCTAGTTGTTATGCATGCATAATAATTTATTATATTTGCTCAAATCTATTGTTCAATGTCCGTAACTAAACTCACCAAATTATTAAACATAAAACACCCAATTATACAGGCCCCTATGTTTCTAGTTTCGAATGTAGCCATGGTAAAAGAAGCTATGTTATGTGGTATTGCTGGTTGTATTCCTGCCTTGAATTACAGAACGCTCGATGAATTGCGTTTGGCAGCTAGAGAACTCAAAGCCGCTAAAACTTCAAACGGTTCGTTTGGTTTCAACTTAATCGTCAACAAATCGAACGTAAAATACAAAGACCAATTGGATGTAATTTGTGAAGAAGGTTGCGATTTTATCATTACATCTTTAGGAAGTCCAGAAGAAACCATAAAACGAGCGCATAAAGTGGGTATAAAAGTATTCTGTGATGTTACCGATTTAACCTATGCCAAAAAAGTTGAAGCTTTAGGTGCTGATGCAGTAATAGCCGTAAATAATGAAGCGGGAGGCCACCGAGGTGGATTATCACCCGAAGATTTGATAAAAGAATTGACCGCAAATTGTAGTATACCAATTATTTCAGCTGGTGGTGTAGGGTGTAAGGCCGATATGGATAGAATGTTGCAATATGGTGCCGATGGGGTTTCCGTGGGCAGTCCGTTTATTGCATCAGAAGAAGCCAACGTTACCAATGAATACAAACAAGCATGCGTAGATTATGGCGCCGATGATATCGTTATGACCGAACGTATTTCTGGCACACCTTGCACTGTAATAAATACACCTTACGTACAAAAAATAGGAACTAAAGCTACCTGGTTAGAATCTATTTTGAATAAGAATAAAAAACTTAAAAAATGGGTGAAGATGATTCGGTTTTCAATAGGGATGAATGCCACAAAAAAAGCGGCGACCAAAGCAACTTATAAAACGGTTTGGGTTGCTGGACCAAGTATTGAACATACCAATCGCATACTTCCTACAAAATCAATTATAAATCGCTTGGTTGAATAATATCTAGTTTTCTTTTCTTATAAAAATAGTTTTTCATGGCCATTATTATACGTTTTGTCTTTTTGTTTAAATAAATGTTGTAAAAGTTAAACAGTATTATTATGTTTAATAAAAATAAATAATAGTTAAACAAAAAGCTTTTAAAATGAGAACCAGCACCAATTATCCGAAACCCCAAATTTCTACCCATTTATTTTCCATGTTCCTTATTTTTGTTTTTTTAATTTTAACATTTTCCTGTAGTACAGAAGAAGTTGTGCCGTTAGATGATACTTCGCATGCTCCTTCAATTGTTGAAGTTCTAAAAAATTATGGGACATCAACAACTACTATTGCCTCAAAATCAGGCGACAAAAAAGGAAAGAAGCCAACGTTCAAAACTTTAAGTGTTGCTTTGGCTAAAACTAAACTAGCTGGAACCGTATCATCCAATCAATTGACGGTTTTCGCACCCACAGACGCCGCATTTGCTAAATATGGACTGAATCAACAAAATATAAGTTCATTTCCCGGCATAATAGATATTTTGTTATATCATGCTGTGGCAGGAAAAGTTTTTAGTACGGATTTATCTAATGGATTTGTACCAACCTTAAACGGCGCAGCTGTTGAGGTTAGCTTAGATTCTGGAGTGATGATAAACACCTCCGAGGTTGTATTAGCTAATATAGAAGCCCGTAATGGCGTGATTCATGCCATTGACGATATTTTATTCCCACCAACTCAAAATTTAGTTGAATTGGCTAGTAGTTTAGCTCCTGAGTTTTCAGTATTGTTAACAGCGGCGACCAAAGCAAACTTAGCGGGTGTGTTAATGGGTGATGGCCCTTACGAACAACTAACTGTTTTTGCGCCAACAAATCAAGCTTTTATTGACTTTTTAAACGTTTCAAATGTTGAAGAGGCTACAGAAGTGGTTAATAGTTTGTCTGCTGATGTTTTAGCACCTATTTTGTTATACCATGTTGTTGAAGGACGCGTTTATTCTAGTGATTTATCTAGTGGTGCTGTAACTACTCTTAACGGAGATTTTGTTTTAGACTTAGAAAATTTAACTATAAATGATAATACGATGCTTGTACCAAGTTTATTAAATGTTCAAGCAACAAATGGCGTTATTCATGTCATTAATGCCGTTTTAACACCATAAATCATCAGATTGGTTTAATAGCGGAAAAGCGTGGATGGTAAATTCCTAAATTTATTGTTCATGCTTTTTTCTTGTTTTTTGTGGCCATATTAATCACACCCTAGGTAGCACCTGAAACTATTGCCCCTGGCACCAAATTTAATTGGTCGTCTGTAGAAATAAATTGAACACTACAAAAGTTTGCGCCAATAAATAATAGAAATAAAAGGTTAATAACTCTTTCCATGTTTTTATATTTAGCACCTGAATAACTAAAACTAAGGTGAAAAAATAATATATAAATGAAACATAGAAAATTAGGAAAACAAGGATTTCAAGTCAGTGAAGTAGGACTGGGTTGTTGGCAGTTGGGTGCCGATTGGGGTAAAGACATTTCAAAAGATAGCGCTTTTAACATATTAAACGAAGCTGTAAAAAATGGCATTACGTTTTTTGATACGGCCGATGTGTATGGTGACGGAAAAAGTGAATCCCTAATTGGTGAGTTTATCAAGACTTGCAATAAACCTATTCGTGTAGCGACTAAATTTGGGCGTGCGGCAAATGCTTTTCCGGATAAATATAGTAAAGATGTTTTAAGGAAAACGATTGAAGGTTCTTTAGATAGATTGCAAGTTGATTCGCTTGATTTATTGCAACTACACTGTATTCCAACACAATATTTAAAAGATGGTGAAATATTTGATTGGCTGCGCGAATTACAACAAGAAGGATTAATTAAGCACTTTGGATCCAGTGTAGAAACTGTTGAAGAAGGGTTAATTTGTATGGAACAGGAAGGTTTATTGTCTTTACAAGTGATATTTAATATCTTCCGACAAAAATTGGTAACCGAGTTATTCCCGAAAGCGGAAGAAAAAGGCGTTGGCATTATTGTGCGTTTACCTTTGGCCAGTGGGCTGTTAACTGGAAAATTTGATGCACAAACTACCTTTCCGGAAGATGACCATAGAAATTACAACAAAGACGGTGAAGCCTTTAATGTTGGAGAAACTTTTGCCGGTCTCCCTTTTGAAAAAGGCTTGCAATTTGTTGACACGATAAAGAGCGATATTTTACCAAATAATTTAAGCATGGTTCAATTGGCGTTACGCTGGATATTAGACCACAAGGCCGTTAGCACCATTATCCCAGGGGCGAGTTCGCCAAACCAAGTTATTGGCAACGCTTTGGTGTCCGATATTGAAGAACTGTCTTTAAATGTTCATGATAGATTGAAAGGATTATACGCTTCCGAAATTCATAAACACATCCGCGGAGGGTATTAGGAAAAAATCTTTAAAAGCATGAAATTTAATCTATTTTACTTCTTCTGTGTGTTTTTGTTCCTAGTGCATTGCAATCAGTCAGAGCCACTAATTTCTGTTGGAAAATATAATACGTTTGAAACCGAAATTGAAAACAACACGGCATACAATAACAAGTTTATCGATGTTGAGCTTACTGCAGAATTTATTTCACCTTCCGGAAAAACTACAACATTTTATGGGTTTTTTGACGGCGATGGAAGCGGAGGAGGCGATTCCATTTCTGGCAATATTTGGAAAATACGCTTTATGCCTAACGAGTTGGGCGAGTGGACCTATTCTTGGAACTGGAGTGACGGCACAAAAGGAGACCAAGGTGCTTTTATCTGTAGTGAAGCTAATGCCAGAAAAGGGATTTTAGGAGCTTATGAGGAAAACCCCAGATGGTTTGCATATAATGGTACAGAACCTGTTTGGCTAAAATCATATTATGAAAGTGGCCATAGCTCAATAGCACAACCTTTTGATTGGATTAAGGACAATGTTTATCAACCGATATTAGACCGCGGTTATAATCATTTACAGGTTAATTGGCTGTTGTCGTTATGTTGTTTTGAGCAGTATTATCATGACGGACCACAACCCTCTATTCAAAATTTAACATTATATGAAGAAGGAAAAGCATCAAGTACTATGCGGTTAGATGTATGGCAAATGATGGAAACCCACGTACAATGGTTAAACCAAAAAGATGTGGGCTTACATATGTTTTTAGGGTTTGACGGCAGCAAAAATGATGGACCAAAATGGACCAGCTTAAGCGATACCGAAAAAGATTTCTATGTGCGCTACGTGGTATCGCGTCTGGCGCCTTATGCCAATATCGCTGGATGGGGCTACGTTTGGGAAGTGCCAGGCGACAGGAAAGCAGAGGAACTGGGCTGGGCACAACTGGTTAAGAAATATGATGTTTTTAACCACTTACGAACGTATGAAGATGAGCACCCAGCAAAGAATGAATACCACCGCGATGCCTATAATTTTGCAGCTATAGAAAACCATTCCATAGTTTCTGAAGACCGCGATGTCGACCGTCCATTTTGGAAAGAGCCTTGGACGCACCATGATGCGTGTTTAGCAGGTTATGTAGAAGGCAAACCCGTTTACATGATTGAGGGCAATGCCCTTTGGCGACGCTTTTGGCAAAAACGAACCCATGCTACCTTGGACGATTTACGCCAGTCGGCTTGGGCTTGTGTCACCGCTGGAGCTTATTTTAACTGGTGTGGGCATGCCGGTGAGGAAAGTTTGGTAGCCTTTGGTGAAGAAGGTTTACCATTCTATGGAGACGAAAACCCGTATGCAGCATCTGCCTATCAACTAGATATTTTGAGCGAAATCATGACCGAGCAAATAGAGTTTTTCAAAATGCAACCTTCAGATGGCTTATTGATGAACCACGATTCAAAAAAAGTATGGTGCTTGGCTGAAAAAGGTCAGCAGTATCTAGTGTTTTCATCAAATGGAGAATCATTCAGTTTAAGTTTAGAAGCTCATGATTATAACAATATCATTTGGATAGATACTAAAACTGGTAAAAGTCTAACACTTGAAAATATCGCTTTAAAATATGACGAACCAAGAATCTTTGTTCCGCCGAGTATCGAGACGGATTGGGTTTTGGTAGTTAAGTAACGTCCGTTCCATTTATTATGTGTTGTTTTAAACAAGAACCGGTATTGGTGTAATTATGAGATATGTCTTCGCCATGACAAACACTTAACGATTCACAAACCGACTGTCCCATATCGCCGAATTAAAATTCTTGCCGCGGCTTACCCCAAAGAGAATAAGGCAGAACCCAATCACCTTAAACCAAAAGAAGCATAAAAAGATAAACTGGGTGGTCTTATAATCGGGATGGAAATAACTTTCAGGAAAGCTCAAGGCCAATAGAAACGCCGCTAAAACCGTACTGATAATAATAGTATCCAGGTTTCTAAACGGATACATGAGCCATTTACGCCAAACACTTAAATCGTTACCCCACTTATGTATTAAATAGTAGTATCCATTCCCAATGGGCGCAAATAGTAAGGGGTCGTCGTAATTTTCCAGCCTATATAGTTTACTGGGTGCCATCATTTTAAAACCACCTAATTTGCAATGGTGGTCTTTTTCCAGTTGCTTAATGATGCTAATGGCTTGGTGGGGTATAGCGCCTTTAAACAATTCGCTATCTAAAAACCGTAAACGGTAGATGATGCATATTTTTTTGATATCGTCGATATGGAAAATCCTATGGGGTTCCAGCAAATCAATTTGAAAGGCATTGGTTTCTGTGGGTGTGCTTTGACCAGCCAAAGCATTCTCTATGTGGTTTTCGTGTTCCGCATCCTCAGCCAAAACACGCTGCACCTGCTGTAAAATATCAGTTTCCGTGGTATGTTTATCTCGCTGTTTTAATAATTGCTGTTGTATATTTACTGGCATCACGTAAAAGAGTTTTCCCTTAAATTTAATAAATATTGGGTTGTTTTCTAAATTGTTGAAAACTCTATATTAACTTTTATAAGAAAATACATCTTTTTTAGTCGTAGAATTCTAACTTCGCTTATCAACTGATAAAATGAATTGGAATTGCTTTTTATCTTTACGTTGGCTAGAATAGCCTAGAACCCATGAAAATAGCTGTTTTAAAAACCGGACTATTCAAGTTTTATTAGCTAATTTTAGGTGTTTCCATAAAGAGTGGCTTTTCAGTTAGGAAAAAAAGTGAATTTCTAAAAAGCCTAAAGCGCCATCATTTTGGGGCACGAAGCAATCTCATGATAACAACTTGAATTGAAAAGATTCCTTCACAAGCCTGTCTTGATACGGGCTTAAGTCGATAGATTCAGAATGACGTCTTTTAATATTGCCAAATAAAAAAGCGAAACCCAATGAAGAGTTTCGCTTTGTATTGAAATTTATGCTTTCTTATAAATTCGGAATAATCAACTCTTGGTCTGGGTAAATAAGGTCTGGATTCTTTAAAATATCAGAATTGGCCTTGAAAATATCCTGATACTTTGCAGGATTACCATAATACTGTTTGGCAATTTTACCTAAAGTTTCGCCACTTTTTACGGTGTGCCTGGCATAAACTGAGGTGTCGGCTACTTTAATATCGGCCATGATATCGCTAGGGCTTTCGCCTCCTACTTCCTTAATTTTATCCCAAAGCAGGTTTTTTTCATATTGGTTTTTTGCGGTACCCCAAACCTTTAGTTTTCCGTTGTCTTCTTCAACTTTTCCGTCTGCAATGTTAAGTTTTTCGCCTAAATCCAATACGTCTTGATATTTTGCTTTTACTGTCATAGTTATTAATTTTTATTTTTTTACTAGATAAATATAAGAAAAACCAACCCTAAAAAACACTTTCCAATCACATATTTATTTTATAAGAACCTGGTGGTTTAAAATTATTTATTCAGATTGGGTTAATTAATTGAAAATATGTATTTTTGCACTCCTTTTAGCGAAATCGGAAAGATAAAAGGAATGGTTTAAAAACAAATTTATAACACTTCTGTGTGTTAAACGCTTAATTCTTCCGAAGCATACAGAATACAAATCGTAATGTAATTACCTTCCTGCAAAGACAGGAATTTGTAAAAACATTCAAGTAATTAGCATAAATGGCTGAAAACGAAAAACAAGCTGAAGTTGAAGCAACTGAGGCAACTGAAGTAAAAACGGCTGAAGCTCCAGTAGTATCTGAAGCACAAGCAAATCCTGAAAAATTCTTAAAAGAGTTTAACTGGCACAACTACCAAGAAGGTATTGATGAGGTTGACGACAAACAATTACAAGAATTTGAAAAATTAGTAGCAGAGAACTTTGTTGACACTTTGGATGACGAAGTGGTAACTGGTGAAGTAGTACACATTACAGATCGCGATGCCATTATCGACATCAATGCAAAATCTGAAGGTGTTATTTCTTTAAACGAGTTTCGCTACAATCCAGATTTAAAAGTAGGCGATAAGGTAGAAGTATTAATTGATGTACGCGAAGATGCTACAGGTCAATTGGTATTATCTCACAGAAAAGCGCGTGTAATCAAAGCTTGGGATCGTGTAAACAAAGCACACGAAACTGGCGAAATCGTAAACGGTTTTGTAAAATGCAGAACTAAAGGAGGTATGATTGTAGATGTTTTTGGAATTGAAGCATTCTTACCAGGTTCTCAAATTGATGTTAAGCCAATTAGAGATTACGATCAGTACGTAAACAAAACTATGGAATTCAAGGTGGTGAAAATCAACCACGAGTTCAAAAACGTAGTTGTTTCGCACAAAGCACTTATCGAAGCCGATATAGAAGAACAAAAGAAAGAAATTATTGGTCAATTAGAAAAAGGTCAAGTACTAGAAGGTGTTGTTAAAAACATTACGTCTTACGGTGTATTTATCGATCTTGGTGGCGTTGACGGATTGGTACATATTACAGATCTTTCTTGGTCTAGAATTAACCACCCGAACGAAATTGTTGAATTAGACCAAAAACTTAACGTGGTAATCCTTGATTTTGATGAAGATAAATCAAGAATCCAATTAGGTTTAAAACAATTGAGCAAACACCCATGGGAAGCACTTGCTGATGAGGTGAAAGTTGGTGACAAAGTAAAAGGTAAAGTGGTTGTAATTGCGGATTACGGTGCATTTATCGAGGTTGCTGATGGAGTTGAAGGATTAATTCACGTTTCTGAAATGTCTTGGTCAACACACTTACGTTCTGCTCAAGATTTCGTTTCTGTTGGAGACGAAGTTGAAGCGGTTATCTTAACTTTAGATAGAGAAGATCGTAAAATGTCTCTTGGTATTAAGCAATTAACGCCAGATCCATGGACTGATATTACGGCTAAATACCCTGTTGCTTCTAAGCACACTGGAATTGTACGTAACTTTACAAACTTTGGTGTTTTTGTTGAATTAGAAGAAGGTATTGACGGATTGATTTACATTTCTGATTTATCTTGGACTAAGAAAATCAAGCACCCATCTGAGTTCTGTAACGTAGGCGATAAGTTAGATGTAGTTGTTCTTGAGTTGGATGTAGAAGGACGTAAACTAAGTTTAGGTCACAAGCAAACTACTGAAAATCCTTGGGATAAATATGAAACTGAGTTCGCTTTAAATACAACTCATGAAGCTGAAATTTCGGAGATCGTTGATAAAGGTGCTACAGTAGAGTTTAACGAAGATATCGTTGCTTTTGTACCATCACGTCACTTAGAAAAAGAAGATGGTAACAAACTTAAAAAAGGAGAGAAAGCTGAGTTTAAAGTGATTGAATTCAATAAAGAATTTAAGCGCGTTGTAGCTTCTCATACTGCTGTCTTTAGAGAAGAAGAAGCTAAGATTGTAAAACAAGCTGCTAGAAAGGCGGAAGCTGCTGCTGCAGAAGCAAAACCAACTTTAGGTGATGCTAACGACGCTTTGCAAGCACTTAAAGATAAAATGGACGGAAAGAAGAAATAATTTTCCTGAATTTATAATCTCAAAAGCCCCGCATTTCTGCGGGGCTTTTTTTGTTCTATATTATAAATGCGGAGCCAATCAACTTAGCTAAAAGTTAAAATAAAGTTTAGTGGTTATGGTTTCAACTTCTATTTTTTTGCATTACCTTTGTCTTCCAGATACGTTTGGATTAAATATGAGTCAAAAAGTTTTACTTAACGCAAAAGAGGTAAACATCATTCTTCACCGTTTGGCTTGTCAACTTATTGAAAAACACAACGACTTTTCTAACACAGTTTTAATAGGATTGCAGCCTCGTGGCGTGTTTTTAGCAGATAGGTTGGCCAAAATATTAAAAGAAGATTACAAAGTAAAAAATGTGCAGTTAGGTTATTTGGACATCACCTTTTTTAGAGACGACTTTAGAAGGGGAGAAAAAATCCTTGAGGCCAACAAGACAAAAATCAACTTTTTGGTAGAAGACAAAAACATTGTTTTTATTGACGATGTGTTATATACCGGCCGAAGCATCAGGGCAGCTTTAACAGCTATTCAATCTTTCGGAAGACCCAACGAAATTGAGCTATTAACACTCATAGACCGACGTTTTAGCAGGCATTTACCCATACAGCCCAATTATAAAGGACGCCAGGTAGATGTAATTAATGAAGAAAAAGTAAAAGTAAACTGGGAAGAACATGACAATGAAGACTCGGTTTACTTAATAGAAAAATAATAACCAATGAGCGAATTAAGTGTAAATCACTTATTAGGGATAAAATATCTTAACCAACAAGATATCCAACTTATTTTTGAAACTGCCGATCACTTTAAGGAAGTGATTAATAGACCCATTAAAAAAGTACCTTCGCTACGAGACATTACCATTGCCAACCTTTTTTTTGAAAATTCAACCCGAACCAAATTATCGTTCGAGTTAGCTGAAAAACGTTTATCGGCCGATGTTCTCAATTTTTCCTCTAGCCAATCATCAGTAAAAAAAGGAGAAACACTTATAGATACGGTAAACAATATCTTATCCATGAAAGTGGATATGGTTGTGATGCGTCACCCCAATCCAGGTGCCGGTGTATTTTTATCTAAACATATCAAAGCCCGAATTATAAATGCTGGAGACGGCGCTCATGAGCACCCTACACAGGCTTTATTGGATTCGTATTCCATACGCGAAAAACTGGGAGATGTAGCTGGTAAAAAAGTAGTTATCGTTGGCGATATTTTACACAGTAGGGTAGCGCTTTCCAATATCTTCGCTCTACAGCTACAGGGTGCAGAAGTTATGGTTTGCGGACCAAAAACATTGTTGCCGAAATACATCGATAAACTTGGAGTAAAAGTTGAAACTAGCTTACGTAAAGCCTTAAATTGGTGCGATGTAGCTAATATGTTACGAGTGCAAAACGAACGTATGGATATTAGTTACTTTCCATCAACTCGTGAGTACACCCAACAGTTTGGGGTAAGTAAAGAGCTGTTGGATTCTTTGGATAAAGAAATTACCATTATGCACCCAGGGCCGATAAATAGAGGTGTGGAAATTACCAGTGATGTAGCCGATTCAAAACAATCCATTATCCTAGATCAAGTACAAAACGGTGTGGCTGTTAGGATGGCGGTTATCTATTTGTTGGCATCAAAAATAAAACAGTAGATTATGATTTTAGATCAAAACGGAAATCTATCTATAATCACGCAAGAAAAAGCTACGGTTGTAGAACTAGTTAAAAAACTTCAAGAGAGTTATACCAAAGTCAAAAACGACAACATTATGGTTGTTTTAACTTCTTTAAAGCCTTTAGTATTAAGTGATATTGTAGAATTTTTGCAAATTTCTAATAAGCATCGGAGGGCAAAAAAAACTTTTGTTATCGTTACGGATAAGATAGATTTAGATGTTGTTCCTGACGAAATTGTTGTAGTTCCCACCATTCAAGAAGCGCATGATATTATTGAAATGGAAGAAATGGAGCGCGATTTAGGGTTTTAATATGAGCAGTTATCATCTTGCACAAGTAAATATTGCTAAACGTTTGGCGCCTATGGATGACCCCATTATGCAAGATTTTGTAAACAATGTAGAACGAATTAATGGAATAGCCGACCATAGTGAAGGTTTCATATGGCGATTAAAAGACGAAGATAAAGATGAAGCCGCCCAAGCTTTTCAAGACGATTCCCTCTTAATAAATATGTCGGTTTGGAAAGATCAGGAATCTTTATTTAATTACACGTATCAATCCAACCATATTGAAGTTTTTAAGCGTAAAAAGGAATGGTTTCATAAGGTGCAAATGCTGCATATGGCATTTTGGTATACCCCGGAAGGTTACAGGCCCACTTTTCAAGAGGCAAAAGAACGATTGGAGTATTTGAATAATCACGGTGAAACACCATATGCCTTCACATTTAAAAGTAAATTCACCATACAGGATTCATTAAATTATATACGGCTTTAATATATGAAACTATCCATTTTAGGCTGTTATAGTGCCACCCCTCGAGCTTTAAACAATACTACATCACAGGTTTTAGAAATTAATAACCACATGTTTTTAATTGATTGCGGGGAAGGCACACAAGTTCAATTACGTAAGCATAAAATTAAGTTTAACCGCATTAAGCATATTTTTATTTCACATTTGCATGGTGACCACTTTTTTGGCTTGGTGGGATTGATTTCAACGTTCAGATTGTTAACTCGTGAAACCGATTTACATATTTATGGACCCAAAGGCATAAAAGAAGTTATAACACTTCAAATGAAGTTGGCTGATTCTTGGACCAACTATAATTTAATATTTCACGAACTGACATCAAAAACTTCCGAACTCATTTTTGAAGATGACAAGGTTGAAGTTCGCACCATACCCTTGAACCATAGAGTTTATACAAATGGTTATTTGTTTAAAGAAAAAGCGCGACTAAGAAAACTTAATGTAAAAGCTGCAGAAAACGCAAAAATCGATGTAGCATATTACAGGAAACTTACCCAAGGTTTTGATGTTGAAAACGAAGAGGGTAAACTCATAAAAAACGAAACGGTAACCAAAGCAGGACCTAAACCAAAAAGTTATGCATTTTGTAGCGATACGATGTTCAAGGAAGATATTGTGCCTTTAATACAAAACACCGATGTATTATACCATGAATCTACTTTTTTAGAACAACATGCACATCTTGCAGTAAAAACAAAGCATTCTACAGCAAAAGAAGCTGCTTTAATTGCCCAAAAAGCAAATGTGGGCACCTTGGTGCTTGGTCATTATTCCACTAGGTATGATAGTTTAAAACACTTTAAGCAAGAAGCCCAGGAAATTTTTGAAAATGTTGAATTGGCAGAAGACGGTAAGACTTTTGAGTTTTAAACTTTACTTTTTATCTTGTTTGGCCAATGTCCATTCAATTCCCTCTTTTAAAGAACTACATCATTTTATTGTAATATAAAATCACCCCGTTTTATCCCCGTTTTGTGAACTCGGTCAACCAAATACCAGGATTGTGGGTTAATGGAATACGAATTGACCCTATTGGAAATTTAACCAATTTGAGCATCTTCACCATAATAATCAAAAATTTTCTCATAACAGATTTTACATCTCCCAATCAAAAGGCATTTCTAATTTATGGTGTTTTAAGTTGGTGAAATAAGTGCGCTCTACAAATTTAATAACATTTGGTTGGATTAATAAAAAATAATGAATTCATAAAAGCGCTACTATATAGCTTACTATTTTTTTGTTAATTTGTAGTTATGGAAAAGGATTTAAGTAACTACAGAAAGTCATACGAAAAGGCGGAATTACTGCTTTCTGAGGTGCCAGAAAACCCATTGGAACTATTTCAAAAATGGTTTTACGAGGTTGAAGCGCATTTTGCTGACATTGAAGTTAATGCTATGACGATAGCAACTTTAGGTGTGGATGGTTACCCTAAAAGCAGGGTTGTTTTACTTAAAAAATTCACTTATGAAGGTTTTATATTCTACACCAATTATAAAAGTGAAAAAGGAAAGGCGATTGATGCAGACCCGAATGTATGTCTATCGTTTTTTTGGCACAGTGCAGAAAGGCAAGTCATTATTAAAGGTAAGGCCGAAAAAATTGCAGAAAATTTAAGTGATGGTTATTTCGAATCTCGGCCCAGAGGAAGCCAGTTAGGGGCCTTGGTATCCAACCAAAGTGATGTAGTGAAAGATAGGTCATATCTGGAGAACGAACTATCTCATTTAGAAAAGAAGTTTGAAGGTAAAGAAATACCTAGACCACTACATTGGGGAGGCTATATCGTTAAACCTGTGGAAATTGAATTCTGGCAAGGAAGACCTAATAGGCTTCACGATCGGCTGCGTTATAAACTGCTTGAGGACTACAATTGGCAAATAGATCGCTTGGCACCATAATATATTGAAATCTATCTCCTACTAACAAACTACGTTTTATCGATTAAAAACTATAAAAATCGACAAAACACATGTTTTTAATCGATTTTAACATTTCATTAACATATTTTCTTAGGTAAGGCACTTAGTTTTATAATCCCAAATCTAAAATAGCTTAACCTAATGAAGTTACCAATCAAATTGCCCATGTTGGCATTATTGGCCTTATTATTCTTTGCCTCATGTTCAACAAACAATTTGGACGACAAGGCTGCGGAAATAGAGCTCGAACTTGTTTCACAACAAGCTAAGTCAATCGAATTAGAAGCTTTAAATTTAATCAACGACCATCGTTTATCGAAAGGTTTGAATCCTTTAGAGGATATGAGTATAGTGAAATCTGTAGCTTTTAGCCATACCGATTACATGGTAGATAGCGGTGAAGTTTCGCACCATAATTTTTTTACCCGTAGTAATTACTTAAAGGCCAATGCCGGTGCAATAAAGGTAGCGGAAAATGTGGCTTACGGTTATACTTCAGCTGAATCGGTAGTTAGAGCATGGCTAAAAAGTGAATCCCATAAAAATAATTTAGAAGGCGATTTTACCAATTTTGATATATCGGCAGAAAAAAATGAAGAAGGTAAATGGTTTTACACCAATATCTTCATAAAAAAATAATTTGCTCCAAAGCATAAAGACTTCCTTTTTGATTTTACTGATTGATAGCCAAACAAATAAATTGATTAGGAAACTATTGATAGCTTAAATAGCTATTAAATTTTAGTTTGGACTTAAAATCCCCTTAAATTTAAGGGGATTTTTATTTATGTAGAACTACGATTTATTTAAGCAAATAACGCTTCAAGTCATCATAGGTAGAAATGACTACCGATGCTTTTTCTTGCCCCATAACAGATTGAATTTGTTCTGGAAGAGGCTGTTCTTCCTTAATCACTTCCTCAACAACATCTAAAAATTTGGTGGGGTGTGCTGTTTCTAAAAACACGCAATGGGCTCCTGGTCTATCAGACAAATAGGATTTACACCCCAAATAGCCAACAGCACCGTGAGGGTCGGCAACATAATTGTAATTATTGAAAACCTCAAGCATAGCAGCTTTTGTTTCTTCGTCAGTAAAACTGTAAGACGATATATTTTCTTTTAAGGTGTCAAAATTGTTTTTATAGATTTCTTGGATGCGAATAAAATTGCTCGGCGCCCCAACATCCATCGCATTACTTATGGTTTGTATGGAAGGTTTTGGTTCATACAATTGCGAAATTAAATATCGCGTCACCACATTGTTAACGTTGTTTGATGCCACAAAATGCTTGATTGGTAAGCCCAGTTGTTGCGCCATCATTCCGGCACATATGTTACCAAAATTGCCGCTTGGCACTGAAAACACAATATCTTCATATTGGTTATGTAGTTGCTTATAGGCAAACATGAAATAGAACAATTGCGGCAACCAACGTGCCACATTAATAGAGTTAGCAGACGTTAATTGCATTTTGTCGGTTAAACTTTCATCTAAAAATGCCGTTTTAACCATAACCTGACAATCATCAAAAGTACCATTAACTTCTAGGGCTTTGATATTTTGTCCTAGTGTGGTTAATTGCTTTTCTTGAATCTCACTAACTTTTCCGCTTGGATAAAGAATAACAACATTGACTCCTTTTACACCTAAAAAACCATTCGCTACTGCACCGCCGGTATCACCAGATGTAGCCACTAAAACGGTCACTTCTTTATTGTTATTCTTATTGAAATAGCCTAGGCAACGTGCCATAAAACGGGCACCAACATCTTTAAAAGCCATAGTGGGACCATGGAACAGTTCTAATGTGGAAATGTTATCGTTTAGCTTCACGACAGGAAAATCAAAAGACAGTGTTTCCTCAACAATAGTTTTTAAAACAGCCTCTGGAATTTCGGGCACTACAAATTGTTTTATGGCTTCATAGGCCAACTCTGAATATGACAGGTTATCAATATTATCGAAAAATTCTTTTGGCAAGGGCGTTATGCGCTCAGGAAAGTATAAACCTTTATCTGGAGCTAAACCTTTAATTACAGCATTTTTAAATGATGTGTTTGGGGCTTGTTTGTTTAAACTATAGTAATTCATTTTAAATTGCAATTTCAATTTTATGTCATTGCGAAGCAAATTTTTATTTGCTGTGGCAATCTGTTTAACTTGGATAGGATATTACGTCGTACCTCCTCCTAATGACGAATATTTACTAAATTATTTTAATACCTTGGGTGTTGATCTTAGAAATATGAATATCAAATTCAATATTTGTATTTTGGTACACTTTTTTCATGGCATTCGCCACTTTTTTAGATGTTTCCAATCCCTTATTTAACGTAAAAATAGAAGGTCCTGATCCTGATATGCACGCTCCTAATGCTCCTGCAGCCAAAACCTCATTCTTTACTTCGTTATAATACGGAATAAGTTTGCTTCTGTGCGGTTCGATAATAACATCTTGCAATGAATCTTTAATTAAATCATAATCATTGGTGTGGAGACCATGAACCAAACTGCCTAAGTTAGACCATTGCGTGATGGCATCATTTAACGGAACATCTTTCGGTAAAACAGCACGCGCTTCAGATGTTTTTATTTCAATTTGCGGATGAATAATAGTGGCATATAAATCATCTGGACATGGAATTTCTAAAATCTTTAGCGGCGAAACACTTTTCACCAAAGTAAAGCCACCAAAAAGGGCAGGAGCTAAATTATCGGCATGCTCACATTTACTGGCCAAAGCTTCCCCTTTTATAGCAAATTCCGTTAATTGTGTTTTGTTGAACGGCCTTCCTAAAAGTTCGTTCATTCCAAAAACACTTCCCACGGCACTCGCAGCACTACTACCAATGCCACTTCCGGGTTTAATGTTTTTGTATATTTCTATTTCAAAGCCAAAATCAACATCAAGTGTTTCATACATGGCCAAAGCCGATACACCTGCCACGTTTTTTTTAGTTTCGTACGGTAAATCGAAGCCTTCAATATGGGCAATGAAAATTCCTTTTTTATCTATTTTACGAATTACCATTTCGTCACCTACACTATCCAAGCAAAAGCCTAAAACATCGAATCCGCAGGCCACATTGGCAACGGTAGCAGGTGAAAATATTTTTATTTCGTTCATTTTGTCTATTAAATAATTCTCGGCTGCGCTAGAACAGTAACTGGAACTTTTTTTGTACAATGTCATTTTTTTCGATCAATTAATCGTTTCCAATTCTAATAATATCAGCAAATAAACCCGATGCCGTAACGTCTGCACCAGCACCAGCACCTTTAATAATCATAGGCTGCTGTGCATAACGTTTGGTGTAAAACATTACAATGTTGTCACTGCCTTCTAAATTATAGAATGGATGGCCTTCTGGAATTTCTTGCAGGCTAACGCTTGCTTTACCGTTATCAAATTTCGCCACATATTTTAATTGACAATTCTTTGCTTTTGCTGAAGCATAAAGACTTTGGTAATGTGCCTCATCTGCAATTAATGTCTCATAAAAATTATCAACGGTATCACTTTTTAATCCAGCCTCCGATAAAAATGATATGTTTTCTATATCCTCTAAATTCATTTTGACCCCACTTTCTCTAGCAAGAATTAAAATTTTTCTGGCCACATCAACACCACTCAAATCAATTCGCGGGTCTGGCTCGGTATACCCTTCAACTCCAGCTTGCTTAACCACATCATAGAACTTAGTTTTATCGTTAAAGTTATTGAAAACAAAATTTAAACTTCCGGAAAGAACCGCGTGTATTGAATTCACTTCATCGCCAGAAGCTATTAGGTTGTTCAATGTGTCGATTATTGGTAAACCAGCACCTACATTGGTTTCAAACAGTAAAGGCGCATTGTATTCTAGCGATAAGCGTTTTAACAAGCCGTAGTTTTCAAAATCACTTGAACATGCAATTTTGTTACAGGCTACAATACCAATACTTTCCTTTAGGTATTGTGCATATAAATCGGCAACATCTTTATTGGCAGTTACATCAACAAATATACTGTTACGTAAATTTAGCGATTTGGCTTTATCGAAAAAACCTTGAAGCGAGGCTTGTTCGCCATTAGATAGTTGGTCTTTCCAATCTTTTAAATCAATGCCATCCTCATTAAAAATCATTTTTCGTGAATTGGATAAACCAACAACACGAAGCTTTATTTTCAAGTTGTCTTTAAGGTATTTTTTCTGTTGCTTTATTTGTTCAACCAATCGTTCACCAACATTTCCAACTCCAGTGATAAACACATTAAGTTGCTTTGTTTTGGTTTCGAAAAACTGTTCGTGTAAGGTGTTGAGTGCTTTTTTTACATCACTTTCTAGAATAACTGCTGAAATATTCTTTTCTGAAGCACCTTGGGCTATCGCTCTAATATTAATATTGTTTTTACCTAAACTGCTAAACATTTTACCGCTTATACCTTGGTGGTTTTTCATGTTATCGCCAACCAAAGCAATAATAGACAGACCAGTTTCAACAATTATAGGGTCGATTTTATGTAAGGCTATTTCGTTTTCAAAAACATCATCGATTGCTGTTTTAGCCAATTCGGCATCTTTAGCTTCAATGCCCAGACAAATAGAATGCTCTGACGAGGCTTGGGTAATTAAAATAACATTGATTTTTTCCTGAGACAAGGTCTCGAATAACCGCTTTGAAAAACCAGGGATTCCCACCATACCGCTACCTTGCAATGTCAGTAATGCTATATTATTGATGTTGCTAATGCCTTTAACAGGTCCATTGGCATTCACTGGGTCGTTAGAAATAATGGTACCAACAGCATCAGGCTCCAGAGTGTTTTTAATATGAATTGGAATACCCAATGTCAATACCGGCTGAACCGTTGGCGGGTATAATACTTTGGCACCAAAATGCGAAAGTTCCATCGCTTCTTGGTAAGATATTTTTTCAATAGGGTAGGCCTGTTTAACCAATTTAGGGTTGGTAGTAAACATGCCGCTAACGTCTGTCCAAATTTCAAGCTGTTCTACTTTTAAAGCTGCAGCAATTATGGCAGCGGTAAAATCTGAACCGCCACGGCCTAACGTGGTTTGTTCTCCAGATTTGGATTTTGAAACAAACCCAGGAAGAATTGTAATTTTTTGCGGAGCCGATTTAAAATACTCTTGAATGTTTTTATTGGTTATTTCATAGTCAACTTCTGCTTTTGTGAAATTGGAATTGGTAACTATCAATTCTTGGGAATTTTTCCTACCGGCAGACAACCCTCTGTTTTTCATCGTTTCCGCTATAATAAACGATGATATCCGTTCACCATAACTCACCAATTTATCAGATGTTTTAGGCGATAGCTCATTGATTAGGTAGATGCCTTCCAATAAATTTTTTAGTGAATTTAGCCTTTCTTCAACGTAGTTGATAATCGTTTCGCTGCCAGAGGGATTTAGCTCTTTTATAATGCTAAAATGAATTTCTTTAATGATTTTGAACGTTTCCTTAAAGGCATTATCTTTATTTTGTGCCTGTTTCCCGGCCAAAAGCAATTTATCTGTAATACCACCAACGGCAGAAACCACACACGCTATGTTGTCGTTTTTACCGTAGTTCTCTAAAATATTTATTACGTTATTTATGTTGTTTGAAGAACCTACCGAAGTTCCTCCAAATTTTAAAACTTTCATGTTTTAATGCGTTGAATAATTAAAAAATAATTGAAAATATTGTAATTATCGAAATTACAAAGATAGCCTGAAGAATATATAACTAGCAACCCCAAAGGGTTGTAATATTTGTTGTTGCACCAAAAAAAGTAGTGATTCCTTTTGAAGAAAAAGAAACTAATCTTGTTGTATTTTGGTTTAAATAAGTCATTGTTGTTATATATAACTCTCCAAAAGTATTACTTTTAGGCTAATAAAAAAACAAAAACATTCTTTTTACGGTATTCTTATAGAGTTGGGTATTTCACGAAAAAAAAATGATAAACCGCCAGAAGAATTGAAAAATCTATAAACGATTTAAAAAATGAAAATCTTTTCAAGAGAGCAAATTTATAAAGGCGATAAGTTAACTGCCGAAAAGCAAAATATTTCATCCACCGATTTAATGGAACGTGCTGGCACTCAAATTTTCAATTGGCTGCATACGCGTATGCAAGGGGCTCAAGTTCCTATTCACGTTTTTTGTGGTATTGGCAATAACGGTGGCGACGGTTTGGTGATTGCCAGGCATTTGGTTACGCATGGTTATAATGTAAAAACCTATGTGGTTAATTATAGCGATAAACGATCAAAAGATTTTTTGATTAATTACGACCGCATAAAAAATGTTACCAAAGAATGGCCAACACTTTTAAAGGATGGAGATAAATTTCCAAAAATACAACCTGAAGATATTATTGTTGATGGCGTTTTTGGAATCGGGCTAAACCGTCCTGTGCATAATTGGGTTAAAGCCCTTTTTATGCATTTTAGAAAAACGAAGGCATTTACTTTGTCGATAGATATTCCATCGGGCCTTTTTACCGATGAACCTGTTGAGGATGATGACGCAGTGGTTTGGGCGGGTTTTACCTTAAGTTTTGCCTCACCAAAATTGGTGTTCTTTCTACCGGAAACGGCAAAATATAGTGTGCAATGGGAGGTTTTGGATATTGGTTTAGACCAAGAATTTTTGTTCACTACCGAAACGGAAGCCGAACTTATTGGAAAACATGAAGTATTGCCTAATTATGTGCCACGTGAAAAATATGCACACAAAGGACAATTTGGACATGCTTTGGTTATTGGAGGTAGCTACGGAAAAATAGGTGCGGTAACCTTGGCCAGTAGAGCAATACTTTCGGCTGGAGCTGGCTTGGTCTCAGCCTATGTTCCCAAATGCGGATATCAAGTTTTACAAACTTCTTTTCCGGAAGCCATGGTTATAACGGATAGCGATGAAGAAAAAATAACCAATATCCAATTCGATATGGCTCCGACGGTTATAGCGTTTGGAGTAGGAGTAGGGCTTAATGATAAAACCCAAACTGCATTTGAATCTTTTTTAAAGTCGAATAAAGTGCCATTGGTCATTGATGCTGATGGTTTAAATATAATAGCCAAGAACAAGAAACTGCTAAAATTATTATCTGAAGTGCCAGCAGTTATGACTCCACACCCTAAGGAGTTAGAGCGGTTAATTGGTAAATGGGACGATGATTTTGACAAACTTGAAAAAGTGAAGACCTTTTCAAAAAAACACAACGTTATTGTTGTGATTAAAGGCGCCCATACCATAACTGTTTTTGATGAAAAACTTTATATCAATACTACTGGAAATCCTGGAATGGCCACAGCAGGTAGCGGCGATGTTTTAACGGGAATTATAACCGGTCTTATTTCACAGGGTTACCACCCAGTAGTTGCCAGCATTTTTGGGGTTTACCTGCACGGAAGGTCTGCTGATATTGCTTTTGAAGATTTTGGCTACAATAGTCTGGTGGCTAGTCATATTATTGATTATTTAGGCAAAGCGTTTATCGATTTGTTTAAACAGCCCGAGCATCCACAATCTCAAGAAAATAAGGAAGACGAAGGTTGAATAGTCTTTCCTCTCTTTTAAAACGCTAGAATTTCAAGACCCTGAAACAAGTTCAGGGTGGCAAATTGTAAGTTGCCTCGTCTTACTGAACTCGTTTCGAATCTAAAAAAAGTAAAATTCAATAAGAAAAACCAAGTTTATCATGACAATAAACTTAAATTTTCAATTCACTGAATAAATCAATTAATGCGGGGTCTGATGGGCGCGGGGCATTCGTGTTTACAATCTTCCCTTCTGGGTCTAAAAGAATAAATCTAGGGATACCTTGTATGCCGTAGTCTTTAACAAAAGAAGAATTCCAATCTCTATCTGCAAACAGTTGCACTCCTTTTAATTCCCGGTCGCTCACCATGGTTTTCCATTTTTCAAAATCTGATTCTTTGTCAATTGAAATACTCACAAATTCAATATTCTTATCATGGTATTGTTCTTCAACTTTTTTTAGAGCCGGAATTTCCCTAACACATGGTCCACACCAAGTGGCCCAAACATCAATGTAAAGGTATTTTCCTTTTAAATCATTTAAAGAAGTTGTGCCACCCTTATAATTTTTATAATCTACAAATTCGGGGGAGCGTTTTCCAACATTTAACGCTGTTATTTTGTTGTATTTTTCTTTTATGAGCTTGTTATTGCTTTCGTCGGTTGAATTATCACTGAACAATTTATAAAATGCATCGACATCAGCGCTTCTAACCATATTATAGTTAGCAAAATCAAACAAAAGTCCATTTTTAATGATTTCATTATCAATATTGGCAAGGGTTTTAAGGTGAGCAATATCGTTGGAAACCTCTTCGTCTATTGAAAGGCTGTCTGCCTTTTTTTTGTAGAATCTAGCAACTAAAGATTTATAATGGATTGAAAATTCAAAATCCTCTATATTATTATAATCAATATGGTCTAATTCGTCTAAAAAGCCTGTAGACGCATTAAAGTCTGGCTTTTGGGCTAATTGTCTATATGCCTGCTCGTAAATACTTAGGAGTCTGAGGTAATTATAGTTTATATTCTTTATTTCCTTAACAACAAAATTTTCTGGTATGCCATTAAAACTTTTCAATAACGAAACTTGTTCATCTTTTATTGAATTCATTTTATTTTTATAACTGGCTTCATCAAGTGTATAAGTTACTTTGGCATTGCCAAAAAGCTTTTGTTCCAATTTTCTTTTTTCTGAAAGGTACTTGGATATTTCCGCACCATCGCCCGAAATTTGCAGAGAATTGTTGAAGTCTTGAGCATTATAATTAATATTCAATTCGTAGCCTGGTTCAACATGCAAAAACACCGGGTTTTTTCCATCAAATAATATATAGCTCGACCTATCGGTGCCAAGTGTATCTTTAAAGCTGCCATCTTCCGAAACGTTTATAACCTCTCTATAACTTTGGTCGTAAGTATTTATGGTTAATTCGTTTGGCAGTCTGTTGGAAATGGTTCCAGAAATTATGGCATAATCTGGTTTAATTTGTTCTTTACAACCTAATAGGGCTATAGCACAACTTATAAAAACTATTTTTTTCATTCTTTGATTTCAAATTTTGGTAAAAGTATATAATAATATACGCCATTGTTAATTTTTAACAATAGTTTAAAGCACGGCATATTTACTTGTAACTTTTTAACAAGTTTAGCATATGGGTCAGTTTCTGGAATAATATTTAATCTAAGGAATTCCTCGTGGCTCTGCCTAGTTATGGCTCTTTAGTTTTTGAAATTAAACCCAAGGTTATTACAGGGTAATAAATCACCTTATTACTCAGATAATCAATAAAATAAGGTGATTTCAGAGGTTTGGTGATTGACTTTTTACTAAAAAAATACTGTTTATCGTATAAATGAGGTGGGTTATCTAAAAATTTGATGAATTGAGAGAAAATGATGTCGATAGTCTAAAAAACAAAGCGGATAATCTAAAAGTTGAAATTCACATTTTTTATGCATACATAATTTATCTACATTTGATGTGCCCTCTTTTCTACAATTTACGTTTTCCTTTCTTATTTATGTATGAGCATATTTGATTAATAGCAGGATTAAAGATGCCCTCAATCTTACCAAAATTTAATAACAATATAGGTTGTATTGAACAAATACAATTTTAATACTTGTTATACATTCTATTTATGTAACATGGTTTTTAATTTATTAATTAAACAAAAATGTTATGTTAATGTACAATTTTACCCAAAAATCAAAGAGTGAGACCTCTTTAAATTTGATTGCATGCTGTCTTAGTTTACTAAGGAAGCAAATTAAAAGTATAACCGGTTTAGCCGTTGTTATGCTTTTTTTATTGGCTGCAAATACTTTGCAGGCACAGGTAGTACCATGTATAGATGGTAATACTACTGAATGGGGTTCTCCTGTATTGGCTACAGAACCTACTTTTCAATATGTAGCCGATGTTAGAACTGGTAATCAAGATAATGCGTGGCATACTGGGGCCAAGGATATTATCGATTATGGGCCAGATGGAAACCAATGGACTTATACATCTGTTCTATCTAAAGGGGATATTATGAATGCTGCGGCAGTAGTGCTTTCAAATGTATTACCTG
Source organism: Flavisericum labens (assembly GCF_045446075.1). Taxonomy (NCBI): domain Bacteria; kingdom Pseudomonadati; phylum Bacteroidota; class Flavobacteriia; order Flavobacteriales; family Flavobacteriaceae; genus Flavisericum; species Flavisericum labens. The sequence continues at coordinate 36,445 of NZ_JBJJBQ010000014.1, forward strand.
ATGAAGATTGTGAGAGTAGTTTTATTTATCTTGAAAATAAAACCTATCTGTTTTTTGCAGGAGATAGGGAGTCTAATAATGGAGTGGCCCAAATTGGGTTTTGGTTCTATTTAGATGGCTCTGCACCAGTAACTGTTGATGGCGATATGTATTTAGAGCCAAAGCATGCTATTGGTGATTTATTAATAATGAGTGATTTTAGTGCTGGTGGTAGATTTGCATCGGTTACTGTATTACAATGGGTAGACCCAAATGGTGTTACAGGTAATTATGTTGAAGATCAACACTTTGATGAATTACCATTGGATACTCAAGTAGCTATAAATAACGATGGTAATCCGGATGTACCAACACCATGGTTAGGTAATGTAAAGCCTGGACAAACAACTTATGATTATAATGAATTTTATGAAGGCGTTGTAGACTTAACAGATGTATTCGATCTAATCAATAATCCTGAAGCAATTTGTGGAGCAGGTTGGCTATTAGAAACAAGATCATCTAAAGAAATAACGGCTAAACTTAAAGATTTTACAGGAGGGCAATTTAATTTAGAACCTACGGCTACTGTTAGTTCAGATCCTGTTTGTGTTGGTGATGATGCGCAATTGGTTGCAACCGTTTTTCAAGGAGATATGGAAATTATGAACCCGTCTCAAGTGCTTCCAAACCCTTACACATTTCAATGGTGGAAAGGAGATCCAGATAATGGAGGGATGCTTTTAGAAGACGTAGATGTTGCAACTGAAACACTAATGATTAGTAATGCTGACTTGAGTGATGCAGGAGATTATTATGTTGTAGTCTTCAGTCCTAATGGATGTGAATCAAAAGGAGCGGCTTTCGATACTCTAGTGGTAAATCCTTTGCCGACAGTTACGGCTAATAATGCTTCTTTAGAATGTTTAGATACTGAAGTTCAGTTAACAGCTTCACCTCCAGGTGGAACTTGGAGTGGTGATCATGTTTCTGCAAGTGGATTATTTGATGGTACAGGATTAGCTCCAGATGATTATACTGTAACTTATACATATGAAGATGAAAATGGATGTAGTAATAGCGATGATGCTATAGTTACTGTAAATGTAGATGATTTGCCGCCAACCATTAGTTGTGCAGACGATAAATCAATTGAATGTCCTGCCGAAATTGTTTGGGATACGCCGTCAGCGAATGACAATTGTAGTACACCAGAAGTAACGGTATTAAGTACAGTAGAAGATTTAGATGGTTGTGGATTTGGAACAATTACCAGGACTTGGCAGGCTGAAGATGGAGTAGGATTGACTGCAACTTGTTCTCAAACGATCACGATCTATGATGAGACTGCGCCAGTACTTACATTACCGGCAGATGCACGTTTTGAGTGCACAATGGGAGATGCAGGTGCTGCAACGGCAGAAGATAACTGTGACGGTACATTGGTTCCAACATCAGAAGACGATACTTCAGGATT